>NZ_KE952810.1 GCF_000466385.1 Aneurinibacillus aneurinilyticus ATCC 12856 | reverse complement strand
TGTGTCCCGTTGTGGTGGCCTTTTCCTCTCTAGATAATCAACAAGCGTGATTGTATTGTTCTAGAATTTATGCTGTTCTAGAACTTTTCCACCGGCGAAGGTGTAGCCGAAGGAATGGTAGTAACTACCTAGCATTTCCTTTGGTTCAAGCGCTTTCAATTCGTCAAACGGAGAATCGAAAAGTGTAATTTCTGCATCGCCATACCAGATTGGCCCTACTTCTTTGTCTGTTCCACTAAAGGTGACGAGCTCATAGATAGCAGGCTCAGTTCCATCTATACTTGGCAAGTGACGGCTATTATGCAAAGGAGGATCGCTTACTGTTGGTCCGTTTTGTGTAATCTCTTTCAATGTTACTTTTGCATCTACCAAACGTCTTCCTCCGGCAGAAAGAGTACCAGCAAAAATACCGCCTGGTTCTAGGCGCATACCGGCTTTACCTACGGTAGTAGGACGTGTCATCCAAACCTCGCCTAATTTTTTAGGGAAGCCTTGAACCAAACCGCGTAGCATGGCATAGTCTTTGTCTACCCAGATGTATACGCAGCGACAAACAGGCTTTCCTTTATATTTAGCACCTACATAAAACATGACTTCTTTATATTGTGAATAATAAGGTTCTGTGATTTCTCGTCCACTCTCACTGCAGGATTGCCAATCAGCAAAAATAAGATTTACAGCGCCTGGATCATCTGCAGGTTCCAACTCATCAGGTAAAAGAGCAATTACTGCATCTGGATCGGCACGATACTCTATAGTCATAAAATCACCGGAATAATGCCAAGGTGGAGGAGGAAGTAAATTTGCTTTTCCTTCTGGAGAAAGAGGTAAAGAGAAGCCTTTTAAATTTGCCATAAGTTTGTTCATTCCTTCCTTGTTTTGTAACTAAAGAATTGACATAGTTGCTATGTTTGGAATAATCTTATCATATCAAATGTTTAATATCAAATGATTAAATAAATTTAAACTTTTCATAATATAAAAATTAGATAAAAAATTATACACCTGTTGATTGTCCATAATATGGAAGGTATAAGGTGCACGCGCCTTGCGTTCCGGCAGAAGAAAGGCCAGTGTGTCTTTCTCTTACTTCCTATCACAGACATGTGTCGATTTATCAAATCAGATGTTTATAGGTTTATCTAAGATTTTATCTAATATCAAAGGAGCATATTTATTTGATAATAAGAAAGAATTTATAATATATTTTAAATCGTTAGATAACATATAGCTTGACAAAGAAAATTGCCTGTACTAGTCTTAAGATATCAAACGAGTTTGTATATTTTAAATATTAAAAATAAAAACGAGGTGAAAAATCCACCGCTTTTATTTTTCTGAATAATCATATTAATAGATTTATTAATAAAGAAATGGAGTGTTTCTATATGGTTACGAAATCAAGTGAAAAAATTTTGATTGCTAATGTTCCTGTATCACCTGATCACTACATTGGGGGTCAGCGTGTTTCTTCAAAGAGAACATTTACGGTAATTAGTCCAATTGACGAATCTGTTTTAGGAGAAGTAGCGGCAGGTGGAGAGAAAGAAGTAGATGAGGCGGTAACCGCAGCATTGAAAGCGTATCCAGAATGGGCTGCACTAGGACCAAAGGGAAGAGGTGCTTACCTTCGTCGGTTTGCTGATATTGTTGAAAGTCGTGTAGAAGAGCTCGCAGCGGTTGAGACTGCAAGCAATGGTTCACTTTTAGAGTCTGGACGTTTACGTGTAATGAAACGTGCAGCTTATAACATTCGCTTTTTTGCAGAATGGGCAGAAACTTTGAAAGGGGAATCATGGGAATCAAATGGCACGCAGTATAACGTGTTATATCAGCCATCAGGCGTCTCTGCATTGATCACCCCATGGAATGCTCCACTTATGCTGACCACCTGGAAAGTGGGTCCTGCTTTAGCCGCGGGAAATACAGTGGTAGTTAAGCCGCCGGAGTGGGCACCATTCACATGCTCCCTACTGGCTGATTGTGCGGAAGAAGCCGGGCTTCCGGCGGGTGTATTAAATATCGTACAGGGAATTGGGGAAGAGGCAGGGGCTGCCCTTACTCAACATTCAGGAATTAGCAGAATTTCGTTTACAGGCTCAGTTGAGACTGGACGAATCATTGGCAAAGTGGCTGCTGACCGTATCGTTCCTGCGAGTATGGAGCTAGGCGGAAAATCACCACTCGTTGTGTTTGCAGATAGTGATTTTGAAGCAGCAGTAAAAACCGCACTCGGCCAATATGACAATGCAGGACAAGTATGCTTGGCTGGCACGCGAATTCTTGTAGAAGAATCTATTGCAGATAAATTCCTAGATGCTATGAAAGAAGGAGCTAAAAAGATTGTCCTTGGCGATCCGCGTAATAAAGAAACAGATGTTGGTCCTTTAATTACGCGTGAGCATTTTATGCGAGTGCAAGGATTTGTTGAGCGAGCAAAAGAGCAGGGGGCAACAGTAGCTTATGGTGGGAAAGTGTCAGAAAAATTAGGCGGGTTGTATTTTGAGCCTACCTTATTTGTAGATGTTCCAGAACACGCAGAAATCTTAAAGGAGGAAGTGTTCGGCCCTGTCCTTACGTTCCAAACGTTCCGTACTGAAGAAGAAGCTATTGAGATGGCAAATAACACGGAGTATGGCTTAGCTGCAACCGTGTTCACAGGCAGTGCAGAACGTGCACAACGAGTGGGAAGCTCCATTATAGGCGGCACAGTATGGATTAATACATTTTTTGCCCGCGATCTATCAGCACCATTTGGTGGAAGCAAAAAATCAGGTATTGGACGTGAAGGTGGGGATTTTAGCTTTGATTTCTTCTGCGATATTCAAACGGTAGCCTGCAAAACAGGCTCGTTTACTTCGTAAAATACTATGAAAAATCGGAGGCTGTAATTATGGGTGAAATTGTTGGGGCAGCTATACTATCACATGTACCTACCATTATGTTGCCGGAAAAAATTCGTCTTGAAATGAATCAGGGAAAAGGTGACACTACACTGATTCCCGGCTTGAAAAAGTTCCGTACTGAGGTTTTAGATCAACTCAATGCCGATACGTTTATTATTTTCGATTCACACTGGCATACTACATTTGAAATGGTAGTGGATGGACGCGATCATTATGAGGGTTTTCATACTTCCGATGAAATGCCGCGCAGCCTTGCAGACATTCCATATAACTATGATGGGGATCCTGAACTTGCTGCTATTATCGAAGAAACAGCGAAAGGCTATGACGATGTATGGGTACATGTAAGCCGGAATGAAAATCTTCCGATTCACTATGGTACAGTAAATCTTGTTCATTACCTGCACCGTGGCGAGAGAATCCTTTCGATCGGAACAGCACAGAACGGGGAACCTGAAGATTTCTTGCGATTTGGAGAAGTGTTACGGGAGGCTATAGACAAGAGTAATCGGAGAGTAGTATTGCTTGGTTCTGGTGGGCTTTCTCATAAGTTTTATTCTTTGCGTGATATTAGAGTATATGAAGCTTTTGATCCAAAATATTTAATCACTCCGGAAGCACGTGAAATTGACGAAAAAATCATTGATCTTCTATTAGAAGGAAAACATGGTGATGTAATTGACTTGATGCCAATATTCCGAACCTTTGGACCGGAAGGCCGTTTTGGTCACTACCTTATGAGTGCAGGTGCACTTGGGGGAAAAGAATGGGCAGCAAAAGGGCAAAAGTATTCTGAGTACGAAGCGTCAGCTGGAACTGGCCAAGTACACATGTGGTTCCCGCAGCCTGTAAAAGGATAGGAATTTACTCTTTATTTCAATGTAAAATGGGATAAAAGCTGGCATGAGAATAAAAAATCCATGTCGGCTTTTATACCTAACTATCTTTGCCAATGCAGATACGGAGGCAACTATATGTCAATTAGTGCAGATATTATAACAAATGCAGAGGTCCGTCTGTCCTCTACTGAACAAATAGTGAAGAAGCTGGAAGAAAAGGGTACAAAATATGTACGTTTATTATATAGCGATATTCACGGATATCCGCGAGGAAAAGATATTCCGCTGGATTTTTTTAAATCTATTACGGAAGAAGGGCAGGCATTCTGTTATTCTAACTTGGTGGATGGACTGGATGGAAGTCCGTTGAACGCCCCGGGGATGCCTAATCGAGGATATCCAGATATGCGAGCCATACCTGATTTATCTACGTTAGCTGTGATTCCATGGGAAAAGGATACTGTTCAGTGCCTCGTCGATTTAGTAGACAATAACGGAAAACCTGTTGATATTTCTCCAAGAGAATTTTTAAAAAGAACCACAACATTGTTTAACGATAGCCTACGCCTAACTCCTGTTCTTGCTCATGAATTGGAATTTTATCTCTTGCAAAAAGGAAAGGCCGGGTGGAAAAGATACAGTGATCAGGCTGGAATGATCTACACTGTGGGCTATCGTACAGATGAATTAGGGCTCATGCAGAAATTTCTAGAAGCAGGAAAAGTCTTGAATTTAGGCGTTACAGCAGCAAATCGTGAACATGGCGGTGGTCAGTTTGAGGTCAACATGATTCATGGAAAAGCGGTATCTTCTGCTGATAGAGCGTTCAGCTTTAAGAATATGATCAAAGAAGTCGCAGCTTGTAACGGATTGTTAGCTACGTTTATGGGTAAGCCCTTTAATAATCAGCCAGGTTCCGGCTTTCATCTGCATCTCAGTTTGATGAACCAGCAGGGTAAAAATGTTTTTTCTGATTCCTCGGCTGCTGATGGTTTGAGTGAAATGGCGAAGCACTTTATAGCTGGTGTTTTACATCATGCTCCGGCTCTTACAGCGTTCCTAGCTCCTACTATTAACGCATACAAACGCTTAATCCCAAACAATATTGCCCCTGTATCAACAGATTGGGGATATGATGATCGAAACGTGCTTGTTAGGATTCCGCCGGAAAGAGGGTTGGGAAGTCGGATTGAAATTCGGGCTGGAGATGGAGCAGCTAATCCATATTTAATTTCTGCAGTTTGTCTTTTGGCAGGTTACGATGGGATTATCAGAAAAATTGAACT
Source organism: Aneurinibacillus aneurinilyticus ATCC 12856 (assembly GCF_000466385.1). Taxonomy (GTDB): domain Bacteria; phylum Bacillota; class Bacilli; order Aneurinibacillales; family Aneurinibacillaceae; genus Aneurinibacillus; species Aneurinibacillus aneurinilyticus. The sequence goes on along the minus strand of NZ_KE952810.1, from coordinate 2,662 downwards.
GCAGCCAGTGGAAGTGAAAGGCAATTCTCTTCCACGGACATTGACGGAGAGCCTGCAGGAGTTGTACGCAGATAAAGCATTATGTGAATTGATCGGAAATTCAATGATCACCGCTTATTCGGCTGTGAAAACAGCAGAAATAGAGCGTTATCAACAATATGTCACAGATTGGGAGCTTAAGGAATATGTCCAACACTTATAAAACATTAGGAAAACCGTTAATTGGAATTACGACTTGGAGACGAGATTTGCCTACTTTTTTGGGTGAACGAACAGATTTGTATACATTAGGTCCAGAATACGTAGAAAGTATTGAAAAAGCAGGAGGAATAGCTATACTTTTGCCCCATACCCAATCTGAAATCGCTTTAGCTTATCTGGATTTGATCGATGGATTGCTAGTTTCTGGCGGAGGAGATGTAGATCCGGAAAGCTATGGAGACAAAAATTCAGGACAATCCTATGAAGTAAATGCAGGAGCTGACGCCTTTGAAATCGCTTTAGTACAAGAAGCTAGGAAACGGAAAATTCCAACATTGGGAATTTGTCGTGGATTTCAAATTCTTCAGGTTGCTTTTGAGGGTACTATGCTGCAAGATCTTCATGAAGCCTTTCCCCTTCACCCAAAAAATGAAGGAGCACCTGAGTATATACTGAGTCAGAATCACAAAGTTCTCCTGGAAAAGGATTCGATTCTAGCCCAAGTGTATAATTGTTCTATTCGAACGGTAAATACGATTCATCACCAATGTATTCAAACGGTAGGAAAAGGATTTATCCCAGTAGGATGGAGTGAAGATGGCATTATTGAAGCTGTACAATCCAGTACTGATTGGCTGGCATTGGGCATGCAGTGGCATCCGGAAAAGCTGGAAGATGAAAAAGAGTACGCATTGTTTTCATACTTTATAAAAGAAGTAGAAAATCGGATCAAGAAGGAGGAGCCAATGTGCTAAAGACGGAAGTTTCATCAACCTGAAAATGAAAATACATTGCTAAATCAAGCAAACGACTCAATTTGCCTAACATTGACGCAGGCATTATTACGTATTATCGAATAGCAGCCTCAATAACCTTTTCCTTCCTATAGTAAAGAAAAGGTTATTGAGGCTGCTATTTATATTATATAAGGGTTGTGTTTTCTCTAATACTTTGATGATGCCAAATTCTAAAGGGGAAAGCTGTTTCTAATCTTCTAGTTTTTTATTTACCTTTCTTAGTAGTTGAGTCAAGATTTCTTGTTCTTCACTGTCTAAATCAGAAACTATGTCGGCCTCTCCCTGATTAAATTCGGGATATAATTCCTCTATTACTTTTTTTCCTTCATCGGTCAAGGTCAAGAGTACCAAGCGTCTGTCTCTGGGGTTTGCTTCTCTTTTACACCATTGTTTGCGTTCCAAAGTGTTTGTAATACTGCTCACAGCAGCAACTGTAACTCCCATAGATTTGGCTAATTTTCTTGGTTCCATAGAACCCCATATCCAAAGATTATAAAGCAAAGTAAAAGCTGTCCAGGAAATATTGTATGTAGAGAGAACGTCACGTTCCATTTTTGCTCGTAATCGTTGTGCAGCCCGGTATAAGTTAGTGACAACCGCCATCGCCTCGAAGTTAAGGGAATAATTGGTTAAGCGGTTTAAAATAGCTAATTCCTCTGGAAGCAACTTCTCTTCAAAAGAGTGCATATATCCTCCTTATTTTTACACAATGTGATAGTTATCGCTGGTATGACATTTTTTCCAAAGGTGGATTTGTTTCATTTTCATTCTGTATTTGTTCTGTATGGAGCAAAGAGATAAACCTTATTTCTATCGTTTCCGCCATAGGCAACAGATCTTTGGCTAATAAGAAAAGCTGGGTTTGATACTGGCCATTTTCACATTTTTTATATAGTGAGTTGTGAATTTTAAGTTTACTGTACACCCATCTATTTAAAGCGTATATTTTTACCCAATACTCTCCAACTTGGGGGAGGAGGAATGGACGTGTTAGAAAAAGTTCACCATTATTTCCTCTAAGTTCTCCTGAAATGGTGTATTCCCTTCTTAAATAATTGTTTATTTTCTCTATATCCCCATCTTGCAATGCTTTACGTATATTTGTACTTGAGATTTTTTCATGTTTTGAGTTAATAGAAGGAATAATTTTGACTCGAAAACGGCCTTTCGCTAAGTTTTGAAGATCATAGGGCCCACCCCTTGATAGCCAAAGGAAAAATCAAAGCCTATGGTTACGCTTAGAGCACGGAGCGGGAGCAGAAATTGCTCAACAAAATCTAACGGTGAAACTTTTGAAAACACTTGGCAAAAGGATACGACATAAGTAATATCTACTCCTAGATTTTCAAAAATGCGCAATTTATCCAGTAAAGGCGTGATGTAAGCTGTATAGCTATTATTTTCGAATCGCTGTCTCGGATGTGGATCAAAAGTCATCACAGCTGATTTTAAACCGGTCTTTTTAGCGTACCTAATGGCTTCTTTAATGACGCCTTGATGTCCGTAATGTACGCCATCAAAGTAACCAATAGCAATAGAAGAAGAGTCGGTCACAAAAGAGGGAGACAGTGGATAAGAAAGATGAATAACTTTCATTTCTTCACCTGCTTTATATCAAATTTTTTAGAGTAAATCACGCCTGTTGATTATCCATAAGGTGGAAG
>NZ_KE952809.1:12903-72565 GCF_000466385.1 Aneurinibacillus aneurinilyticus ATCC 12856 | reverse complement strand
TTCCACCTTATGGATAATCAACAGGCGTGATATACATTATAAAAAGAAAGGTGAACTTCATAAGAGATGAAATTTAGAAGCATTAAATCGCGTACACTTGCCTCCCTGCTTCCTACGTTTGTGATTGTTCTATTATTCACCACAACATTTACGTATTTCTACAGCTCATCTTTGATGAACCGACAAATCGAAGCCAAGATGAATGAGCAATTGCAAAATCTTGCATCTACTATTGAAAAAAATCTGATTGCTCACAAGAAAATCCCTGAATTGCTCGCCCGTAGCCTGGAGTTTTCCGCTCACTCATTCACAAAAGAGCAATATGAAGACATACTAAAAAATGCACTTGGCTCCAATAATGAGACATTTGCTAGCGGCATCTTTTTCGAACCTTATAAATATCGTCAGGACGTAAAATACTTTGCCATGTATGCCTTTAGAAAAGACGGAAAATTTGAAGTATCAGACGAATTCAATAGTACTGAATACGATTATCCAAACATGGACTGGTATAAAACAGGAAAAGCCAGCAAGCAGCCAGCCGTCTATACTGATCCGTATTTTGACACGGTGACTAAAACCTCGATGCTCACTGTCAGTGTACCATTTTATAATAAAAATCATGAATTTCTTGGGGTAATTACATGTGATGTTGATTTATCCAGCCTGCAAAAGCTTGTCGGCCAGACAAAGGTCGGCGAAACAGGACGAGCGTTCCTGCTTGATAGCAAAGGAATCTACCTGGCCGATGCGGACCCGAACAAAATGATGAAAACAAACATCAAGAACGATCCGAATGCTTCACTGGCCCAGGCCTCCTCACATCTGCTGTCTGAAGAGAGCGGAATGGTTACTTACACGGATGAAAACGGATTAAATCGAATATATTATAAAAAAGTTCCAGAGAACGGCTGGATCCTTTCTCTCGTCATTCCAGAAAATGAGATGTTTTCTCCTGTTCGTTCGCTTGTGAATGCACTCATTGCAGCTTCTGTGGTCGCAATCATCATTGCTGTTGTTATCATTCTGTTATATAGCCGCTATATCATACGAAACATTACACGTGTTAATGAATTATCGGGAATAATGTCCAGCGGAGACTTTACACACCACATTGAAATAAAAACCGAAGATGAGTTCGGGCAAATGTTCCGCAACTTCAATTTCATGAATGACACGCTGCGAGAGACAATGGGACAAATCGCTTCCCATACTCATCATGTGGCTTCTACTTCTGAACAATTAACAGCAGGCTCTGAGCAAACAAGCAAGGCAGCAGAACAAATTACGGAATCTATGTTAGAGGTTGCCAGCGGTACTGAACAGCAGACTACTATCTCAGAGGGTGCAAGAAACGTCGTGTCCGAGATTATGGATAGCATGGATCAGATTGCTGAAGGCATACAACAGATGAACGAACGCTCCATGGTAACCGCCGAGAAAGCTGAACACGGAAATCGGAACGCCAAAGAAGTAACCGGGCAGATGAATCATATTTACCAGCGGGTAGAAGAGTTAACAGGTGCCGTACACTCACTTGAGAAAAAGTCGGAAGAAATCGACCATATCGTGGCGCTTATTACATCTATTTCCGAACAAACGAATCTACTGGCCCTAAACGCGGCGATTGAAGCAGCCAGGGCGGGTGAGCATGGCAGAGGATTCTCAGTCGTAGCGGACGAAGTACGTAAACTGGCCGAACAATCGACACAATCAGCCAGTCAAATCAGCCAGCTTATTACTGAGATTCAGCAAGAGATGCGCCATGCAGCCGAAGTGATGAACGAAACAAATACAGAGGTAAAGCAAGGGATTGAGATGGCGGATAGCGCTTCCGGCTCGTTCGAAGACATACTCGAAGCAGCAGAGGAAGTGTTTGCCCATGTGAAGGATGTAAATCGTGTCGTACTGGAAATGGATGCGAAAAAGGAAAAAATGACAGAAGCCGTAAGCCAAATCGCCCGCATTTCTGAACAAACAGCAGGACTAACCCAGGGCGTGGCAGCAGCGGCAGAAGAACAAAATGCTTCCATGGAAGAAATTGCATCTGCTTCGCTTACACTCACTAAAATGGCTGAAGAATTAAACGATGTAATGGGCAGATTCAAAGTCTAGCTATAACAAACAGGGCGGAAACTATATCCCGCCCTGTTTGTTCGCATTTACGTATTTTCAGCATATGCTACGCTTCTTTCTCTGCTTTTTTCTTAAGCGCAAGATGAGTAATAAATTCAAAAATTACGTTAGAAGCGGCATTCGCTGTAATCTGGCCATGATGAAAGTACGAACTCCACAGAAACGCGGGGATTCGAGTGAGTCTGTCTCTCACGAGTTTTTTGTTCTCGCTATATCTCACAAAGCAAAAACCATGCCATTATGTTTATATAATAAATGTAAGGAAGAAAACAAAAGATATTGGCTATGGGGACACCTTCCTATTTTTTAGTCATTCACCCATTCAAGAAATGTTTCTTCGTCAATGACTTCAATACCAAGCTCATTTGCTTTCGCCAGCTTCGAGCCTGCCGCTTCACCGGCAACGACTAAATCCGTCTTCTTGCTCACACTGCCTGATACTTTGCCCCCGCGGACCTCAATTAATTGTTGCGCTTCCTTGCGGGTCACTTTCTCTAACGTACCGGTCAATACAACCGTTTTACCGGAAAACGGCGAATCTGTCTTGACCTCCTCCAAACGCGGACCCTTATATTCCATATTCACTCCAGCCTCGCGCAACCGATTGATCGTCTCTGTCACTTCCGGCTTATCGAAATATTTCACGACACTTTCCGCGATTTTCACTCCGATCTCATGAATAGAAATAATCTCTTCTTCTGTAGCCTGCTGTAGCTTCTCCATCGTTCCAAACTGCTGTGCCAATAGGCGTGCCGCTTTTTCGCCAACAAAACGAATACCGAGTCCGAACAGCAGTCTCTCTAACGAATTATTCTTACTCGTCTCGATCGCCTTCAGCATATTATCGACCGATTTCTCTCCCATCCGGTCTAATCCAAGCAATACTTCCCGATCCAAATAATAAAGATCAGCCACACTGCGGATCAACTCATGCTCATACAATTGAATAACGACCTTTTCTCCTACGCCGTCGATATTCATAGCATTGCGGGAGACAAAATGAATGATCCCTTCACGAATTTGTGCAGGACATTGCGGGTTAATACAGCGCAAGGCCACTTCCTCATCCAGACGAACAAGCTCACTCGCGCAGGCCGAACAATGGGTCGGCATATGATATGGCTGCTCATCACCGGTACGCAGATCTGTCTTGACTGCTACGACTTCCGGGATAATATCACCCGCTTTCTTCACCACAACATGATCTCCAATCATGATGCCCTTCTCCCGAATAATGTCTTCATTATGCAGCGACGCCCGCTGCACCGTCGTACCAGCCAAGCTTACCGGATCAAGGATAGCCGTTGGCGTAACCGCACCGGTGCGACCCACTGTAACTTCAATATCGCGCAGGATGGTCACTGCTTCTTCTGCAGGGAACTTGTAAGCAATCGCCCAGCGTGGAGTCTTTGCAGTAAAACCAAGCTCCTCCTGATATGCAAGACGATCCACTTTTACTACAATACCGTCAATGTCATAAGCCAGATTGCTTCGCTGCTCCTGCCAGCCTTCTATAAAGGAAATAACCTCATCAATACCTTCACATACACGACGTTCCGGATTCACTTTGAAACCAAGCTCATCAAGCATGTTCAATGCTCCGCTATGCGTATCGACCGGCAATACATCCTCGCCGACCATAGAATACAGAAAGATATCGAGTGAACGGGATGCCGCAATCTTCGGATCAAGCTGGCGCAAGGAACCTGCTGCCGCGTTGCGCGGATTGGCAAATAGCGGTTCTTCCCGCTCTGCACGTTCCTTGTTCAACCGCTCGAACGCTCGGCGTGGCATAAAGGCCTCTCCACGTACATCGAGCGTGAGCGGCTGCTTCAACCTAACCGGAAGCGATCGTATAGTACGCAGATTTTGCGTAATGTCTTCTCCTGTGCGGCCATCTCCCCGGGTTGCACCACGCACAAGTGCTCCCTCTTCATAACGCAGCGAGACAGCTAATCCATCGATTTTCAATTCACACATGTAACGAATCACACCGTCAACTCCAAGTCCTTGCCGAACCCGGCGGTCAAAGTCGCGTAAATCCTGCTCATCGAATGCGTTACCCAGACTGAGCATCGGAGTGGTGTGTTCAACCTTCTCGAAAAACTCCAAAGGTGGTCCCCCCACACGTTGGGTTGGGGAATCCGGCGTGAGCAGCTCAGGAAATTCGCTTTCAAGGCGAATCAGCTCCTGCATGAGCCGATCCCATTCATGATCGGAAATTTGCGGGTTATCTTTCACATAATATAAATAGTTGTGTTGTTCGATAATATGACGCAGTTCTTCCACCCGCTGAATAGCTTCGTTTCGATCCATCTGTTTCCCTCGCTTACCTTTAGATAATCGGAAAATGAAAAGTTTTTCCTATACTTTTTTAATCGGCGCAAACTTGGCTAGCAATTTCTTTAATCCGGTTGGATTCGGAAATGCGATCGTCAACTCCAAATCCTGTCCGCTCCCTTTAATAGATACAACTGTACCGGTGCCCCACTTGCCATGTGCAACCTTATCACCGGCCTTCCAATCCATCGTCTCTGCACCTTGTCCGCTTGAAGCCGTCGATGCTACGCCTGTCGGTTGTTGCGAACGCATCGATACGACTCCGCTGCGCTGCTGTGGCTGTGCCATCCGCCCGGCACGAGATGCCAGCCTTTCCTGCACTGTACCTTCCGATTGAATGAGGTGTTCAGGAATCTCTTCAATAAAACGAGATGGTGCATTCATTTTGGTCTGGCCGTATAGCGTTCGCATCAGCGCCCTAGTCAAGAATAGCTCCTGTTCAGCCCGCGTAATACCTACATATGCAAGACGACGCTCTTCCTCCATCTCGACTTCTTCAAGAAGCGCTCGGGAATGAGGGAAGATACCTTCTTCCATTCCGGCCAGAAAGACCATCGGGAATTCAAGCCCCTTTGCACTGTGCAATGTCATCATGACGACTGCATTGCCTTTGTCTTCTTCTGTTTCATCAAGCTTGTCAATGTCAGCTACAAGCGCAAGATCAGTCAGGAATGCCACAAGTGTCTTATCCTCATTGGTACGCTCAAATTCCATCGTAACGGAAAGAAATTCCTCAATATTCTCGATACGGCTGCGCGCCTCAAGCGTGCCTTCACGCCGCAATTCCTCCCGGTATTCGGTACGCTTGAGCACCTCTTCCGTCAATTCCGTCACGCTAAGGTATTCCTGCATGCTTTCCAGTTCGGCAATCAGGCGAGCAAATTTCACCACCGAGTCAGTGAAACGTGCGCTTAGTCCTATCTGATCCACTTCCTGGATGGCCCTGTACATAGAGATACCTTGCTGGGCCGCATAGGTCGCGATTTTCTCCACTGTTCCCGCACCGATACCTCGCTTCGGTACATTGATAATCCTGGTCAGGCTCAAATCATCATCCGGGTTGGAGATTAGACGTAAATACGCCAGCATATCTTTAATCTCTTTGCGATCGTAGAATTTCGTGCCTCCCACGATATTGTACGGAATGCCTGACTTGACGAACACTTCCTCTATTACACGGGATTGTGCATTCGTTCGGTACAAAATCGCCACATCACGATATGTACGTCCGCGATCCACCGCTTTCTGGATTTGGTCGACAATATAATATGCCTCCGAATGTTCGCTGTCTGCTGTATAGTAACGGATAGCGGCTCCATCATCGTTTTCTGTCCATAGATTTTTCGGCTTGCGACCAAAATTATTACTTATTACTTTGTTAGCAGCTTCGAGAATTTTCTTCGTGGAACGGTAATTCTGCTCCAATAATATTGTGCGTGCATTCGGATAATCCTTCTCGAAGTTTAAAATGTTGGTAATGTCAGCCCCCCGCCAGCGATAGATGGACTGATCAGAGTCTCCGACCACACAAATATTTTTATGTCCTGCCGCTAACATTTTCACTAGCATATATTGCGCCCGATTCGTATCCTGATACTCATCAACATGTATGTAGCGGAATTTCTTCTGATAGAATTGTAATACCTCTGGCATTTCTTCGAACAATTGAATAGTTTTCATGATCAAATCATCGAAATCAAGTGAATTGTTACTTTTAAGCTTTTTCTGATACAAGGTATATACCCGCTGAGCCACCTGTTCCACTGGCCCCATAGCTATATCTCCATATTGCTCTGGTGTCTTCAGTTCATTTTTTGCTGTGCTCATGAACCCCAGCACGGCTCGCGGATCGAATTTCTTCGGATCGATATTCAAATCTTTTAGGCATTGCTTAACAACCGAGAGCTGATCGCTTGAATCCAGAATCGTAAAGTTGCGGTTATACCCAATGTGATCAATATCACGCCGCAATATGCGCACACACATAGAGTGAAAGGTCGAAATCCAGATATCTTCGGCATCTGGCCCCACAATCGCTGAAACCCGATCTTTCATCTCACGGGCAGCTTTATTTGTAAAAGTAATCGCTAGAATGCTCCACGGTGCTACGTTTTTTTCGCTCAACAAATACGCGATGCGCTGCGTCAGCACCCGCGTCTTTCCACTGCCTGCTCCGGCTAGGAGCAAAAGTGGCCCATCCGTTGCCAGTACGGCTTCCTTCTGCTGCGGATTCAGTCCTTGCAGCGCGTCTTCTCCATTTATAAACAAGGCGGACAACTCCTTTCCCATGCAAACATTTCTTTGTCATTATAGCAAACATTCATTCCTATTTGTCCGCCGATTTCTTCGTCAATTTTCGACCGTACTATCTTCCAACGGACTTAACCGCCTTTACCGTGGCTAATGCTTGTGTTATGTCTTCATAGATGATATTCCCGATCACGACAGTATCGGCCCACTGTGCCATCTCTATTGCCTGCTCTATGCTGCGAATCCCTCCGCCATAAAAAACTCTGCTGTTATGTACAACCTTCTGCGCCGCCTGTACAAGGGCTGGATTTCCATAGCTCCCGCTGAATTCAATATAAAGAATAGGAAGCTTCAGCATTTGATCCGCGAGACGGGCGTAAGCTTTCATCCCTTCCTCCGTAATATTGGTACGGCTTTCAGTCAATTTCGCTACCGCCGAATCTTCATTACCGACCACATATCCTTCCACAAACACTTCATCCCATTTAATAAACGGACCATGTTCCTCCAATCCTTTTACATGCATATTGAAAATCCATTCCGGATTTTGTGCGTTCAGTACCACCGGGATAAAGTATGCGTCAAAGCCTGGCACAATAGCGTCTACATCGGAGACTTCCAGCACACAAGGCACGGCATACCGACGGATCCGACTCAACAAATCAATCGTATTATCAAACGTTATATTTGTCGTACCTCCGACAATAATCGCATCGGTGCCTGATTCACATACGGCTTCAAGCATTCCGTCATCTATTTCTTTGTCGGGATCCAGTTTAAATATGTGTCGCCATTTATCCATGTCCATCGTTTCTTTCCTCCTCTTTGCCGTGTAATCCTGCTTTCACTTGTTACGCATTACCATACAAAAGAAAGCACCTGTCTTCCAGTTTTGCCTGAAAAACAGGTGCATATCGCTCTTTATCCCGTCTTAACGGGAAAAATCCCTCACCGAGTGAAGGTTTCACCTTATGCTTTTTTCTTATCGTCCAGCCGCTCCAGCGCCGCCATATATCCACCATTACCATAGTTAAGGCATCGTTTCACACGGGAGATGGTCGCCGTGCTTGCACCGGTCTCTTCTTCAATTTGACTGTATGTTTGTTTGTCACGCAACATCCGTGCCACTTCCAGGCGCTGCGCCATCGACTTCATTTCATTTACCGTGCATAAATCATCAAAGAATAAATAACAATCTTCCATCGAATCCAATGACAGAATCACTTCAAACAGCTGTTCCAGCTCTTTGCCTTTGATTTTATCCAATTGCACCGACTTTCCCTCCGTTCCGGGCACACTACTCTTTCAGCAAGTACCGCTTTACATTATTTAAGAAGTAAAGCATGAGCTATTTTTATAATATGAAATTCACCACAGTTTGACAAGGAAAACGTTTTCCGGTAAAACAGACGTCCGCTACTCGAACGTCAGATGCTCAGCAAACGAAGGGGTGGTCGGAACAACATTCACCCATGTTGTTCCCGGATACATCGGCAGCTCAGCGCCGTCCTGATAGGCACGAATCGCTCCGTCCCTGCGCTCCCATGTTATCTTACGCGCCTGCCCTCGTTGGAAGAGATAACCTTCGCCAGGTCCTACGGTATCAATTTCCAGACGACCTTCACCATCAAGCGTACGGTGTCGCGCCGCAATAACGAGCACATTCGTCGCGGTCAATTGTTTACCTGTTTCCTTATCCATATGCGGTTTACCTGCCGTGAGCCGCATATATTGTTTTGTATTCGGGTCGTACTCGTACCCGGCTGTATTCCGTTTAGAATACCGCACACTTATCTTAGTTCCCGCCTCCCCTTGTACAACATCCTCTTCTTTCATAAATGTGAATACAGGCACATCCCCACCCAGGTTGTATCCTTTTTCGGACGCTCCTTTACGCAGCTTTTCAATGCTTGTATACAAATTATGCGGTGCCTTGCGTGATTTGTCACGCCAGTACGCTTTCGGATAAGCGTAAATCTCATCCATGTCTGCATAATTTCCATTGCGAATAATGCTAAGCGCAGCGACGCTGCCGCCTGCATGGGACATAATAGCGTCAAACCCTTGTCCAATCTCGATATTATAAGGACGAATGCTGCGCACGGGACCAACAATCTCCGGCGAATGGCTCTGATAAAATGCCATAAAACGCGTAATTAGCCCTTCTTCCAGCATCTCGTATACCATATCCGCCTTGTCCAGACCGGATTGAGGTCTTGCTTTGTTATGATTATTAATCATAACCATAACAACCCGGTCCGTACTCTGTACCTCCGCCGGCAAACCGGTCAGTGGCGCTGTTATTTCCGGTACCTGGTTCTGTGCTTTTTGTACCGGAACAGCCTGATTATCTTGTGGCGTAGGTTCAGCTTGCCTACTGCATCCTGCAACTGTTGCAGCAAGCGCGGCTGTCAGCAACAATGCGGCTGTTTTCTTATATGTCATATTTCCCCTTCTTTCTCGTAATCTCTTATCCAAAAAAAAACGTCTTCCTATCTATTATGTCGGAAGACGGCCTGTCATACTCTATAAAAATCGATTATATATGAAAAACCACGCCTGTTGATTGGGTATAGCTTATATACCTGCACCAAGCACAAGGGATGGCCTAGTGCCCGCCCAGGTACGCCATTTTTATTTGATCGCTCTCGTTCAATTCACTGGCTGTTCCAGAAAGAACGACGCGTCCGGTTTCGATAACATACGCACGATTGGCGATGGAAAGTGCCATGTTTGCATTTTGTTCGACAAGCAGGATTGTTGTGCCCGTCTGGTTAATCTCTTCAATGATGCGGAAAATGGTTTTCACGAGCAGCGGTGCAAGCCCCATCGAAGGCTCATCCAGCAGCAACAGCTTCGGTCGCGCCATTAACGCCCGGCCCATTGCAAGCATCTGCTGCTCCCCGCCCGACAGCGTACCTGACAGCTGTTTGCGGCGTTCCAGCAAACGCGGGAACAACTCGTATACCCTCTCGAAATCCTGACGGATACCATCTTTATCCTTGCGCAGGAATGCGCCCAGTTCAAGATTCTCTTCTACCGTCATATTCGCAAAAACGCGGCGCCCCTCAGGTACATGTGAAATACCTTGCTTTACGATCGTCTGGGCTGCTTTGCCTCCAATAGGCTGATCCATATAGGTAATGCTTCCCTGCTTCGGCTTCAGTAAACCGGAAATCGCTTTAAGCAGCGTACTTTTTCCTGCTCCATTCGCACCTATCAGCGTTACGATTTCCCCTTGATGAATCTCAAGCGATACACCTTTCAATGCTTGGATATTGCCGTAATATACATTAAGCTCTTCTACTTTTAACATTAGGAAACCTCCTCGCCGAGATACGCTTCGATAACCTTCGGATTGTTTCGAATATCCTCCGGCGAGCCTTGCGCGATTAATTGTCCATGATCAAGCACATAAATTCGCTCACATACCCCCATTACAAGCGGCATGTCATGCTCAATGAGCAAAATTGTCAGGTTGAATTCTTTACGAATAAAAGCAATCAAGTCCATTAATTCTTTTGTTTCCTGTGGATTCATGCCTGCCGCCGGTTCGTCAAGCAGCAATAGCTTTGGATGTGCCGCTAATGCACGGGCAATTTCAAGTCGACGTTGCTGTCCGTATGGAAGGTTTTTGGCTGCCTCATCCTTCAAACCATCCAGATTAAAAATTTTGAGAAAATCGATCGCTTTCTCCTCCATCTCCTTCTCTCCTGAGAAGTGGGAGGGCAGACGTAGAATCGAGCTTAGGATCGAGTGCCTAGCCAGCGAATGGTATGCAACCTTTACATTGTCAAGCACCGACAAGTCGCCAAATAGCCGAATGTTCTGGAATGTTCGGCTAATGCCTTTACGTGTAATTTGGTACGGTGCCAATCCGTTCAGCTTTTCGCCGCCAAACGTAATCTGACCTTCCGTCGGTACATATACACCGGTAAGCAAATTAAAAAATGTCGTCTTACCTGCTCCATTCGGACCGATGAGTCCGATCAGCTCTCCCTGATACAATTCTACATTGACACCGGATACGGCTTTCAATCCGCCAAACTGTATGCCAACGTTGTCTACTTTAAGCAGCGGTGTGTTTGCCATCCGGCTTCCCTCCTTTGATGCCATTGCGTTTCTTTGTGAAAAAATGCGTAATCTCCTTCGTACCCATCAATCCCTGCGGGCGATAAATCATCATGACAACAAGCACAAGGCTGTAAATAATCATCCGTGTCTCTGGATAATCCTGTAGGAAGGTAGAAATAACCGTCAATAATATGGCAGAAATCACCGCACCTGACATGCTTCCAAGGCCACCCAGTACGACAAAGATTAAGATGTCGAACGATTTAAGGAAACCAAAGTTCGTCGGCTGAATAATATAGAAGTTGTGTGCGTATAACCCACCGGCAATCCCCGCAAAAAACGAACCAATGGCAAATGCGACGACTTTATAATATGTTGTATTAATGCCCATAGCATCAGCTGCAATTTCGTTTTCCCGAACAGAAATGCATGCGCGGCCATGCGTAGAATTCGTAAAGTTTACGATAACGATAAGCGTGATGAGAAGGCAGACGAAAAGCGTCGTCCAGTCTGTCATATGAGAGACCTGCATTCCACTGGCCCCGCCCACATAATCAATATTCAGAAGTGTAATGCGGATAATCTCTCCGAATCCTAATGTTGCAATAGCCAGATAGTCACCCTTGAGTCGCAGGCTCGGAATACCGATAAGCAATCCGGCGAATGCAGCCACAACACCACCTGCAATAAGCGCCACACTAAACGGCAAATGTAATTTCATTGTAACAATCGCTGAAGCGTACGCTCCAACAGCTAGAAATCCGGCATGACCGATGGAGAATTGACCGGTAATACCAATAATGAGATGCAAGCTTACCGCAAGGATAATGTTGATGCAGATAAAATACAACGTATTCTCATAAAATTTGTTAAGCATTGATGATGATAAGAGCACCTGTACCACGATATAAACAACAACTGCCAGGAGAATGGATAACCAAAAACCTTTTGTCTGCTTTTGTTTCACTTCTTTCACCTACACTTTCTCCCTGATGTTCTTGCCAAAGAGTCCGGAAGGCCTGAAAATCAGAATTAAAATTAGGACAACAAAAGCGACTCCATCCCTCCACAGCGAATAGCCAACAGCACTTACTAACGACTCTACGACACCAAGAACAAGTCCACCAACCATCGCCCCCGGAATAATACCGATACCGCCCAGCACCGCCGCAACGAACGCTTTAAGTCCGGGAATAATCCCCATTAGCGGTTCGATTTTGACATAATAAATTCCAAAAATAACGCCTGCGGCACCTGCAAGCGCCGAGCCGATGGCAAACGTCGCAGAAATGGTATTATCTACGTTAATTCCCATCAGGCGGGCTGCTTCTGCATCGTATGAAACCGCTCTCATTGCTTTTCCTGTTTTTGTTTTATGAACGATAAATTGCAGAATAATCATCAGTGCAACGGAAACACCCAGAATGAGAATAGACTGACTGTTGATGGTCACCCCGAGAATCTCGAAGCTTTTGCTTGGTAGTACACCAGCAGGATACGCTTCCGGTTGCGCCCCTCTCACATAAATCGTTCCATATTCGATAAATAAAGAAACACCGATAGCCGTAATTAACGCGGCAATTCTTGTCGCATTTCGTAATGGCTTATAAGCAATACGTTCAATCAGGACACCGAAGATGGCGCAAATGATCATGGCCAGCAGCAAGGCCGGGAAAAAACTCAATCCCATAACCGTTATCGAATAAAAGCCTACAAAGGCCCCTACCATAAAGACGTCGCCATGGGCAAAGTTAATGAGTTTAATAATCCCGTAAACCATCGTGTAACCAAGAGCAATGAGCGCATATATACTTCCAAGTGAAATACCGTTTATAATCTGCTGTACTATTTCCATGACTGTACTCCCCCCGGATAACACTTTCGCGCAATACCGCGGTAATGCATCCCATAAAATTCTGAATGGGGGGCAAGCCCCCCATTCTTTTACTTCCTGTTTGTTTATGGATTTATTTTCGCCGCAAATTTTTGTGTACCGTTCTCGTATTTCAGAATGGTAGCCGCTTTAATCGGATTATGTTGCTCGTCTACCGTAAACTTTCCAGATACAAGTGGAAGATCTTTCGTTTGTGCCAGCGCATCTTTAATCTTCACAGGCTCGAGGTCCCCAGCACGCTTCAGGCCATCCGCCAGGAAATATACGGAGTCATAGCCAAGCGCATTGAAGCCGTTAGGCGATTTTCCACTGTATTTTGCTTCGAATGCTTTAACAAAATCTTTAATTTTCGGATCTGGATCATCGGATGCGTAGTGAGCAATCGTATACGCATTGTTCAATGCGTCTTTTCCTGCCAGTTCAACAAGCGTCGGAGAATCCCAGCCGTCTCCACCCATCAGCGGTGCTTGAATTCCCATCTCACGGGCTTGCTTGATAATAAGGCCAACCTCTTCATAATATCCAGGGATGAAGATGAAGTCAGGATTAGCCGCTTTAATACGTGTAAGGGTGGCGCGGAAATCCGTATCTTTTGCTACATACGCTTCTTTTGCTACAATCTTGCCGCCGTTTCCAGTAAACGTTTTCTCAAAGGCTGCTGCCAGTCCTTTTGCATAGTCGCTCGCATTATCCGCGAAGATAGCCGCATTGCTCACTTTCAGCTCTTTGGAAGCGAAGTTGGCTGCTACTGTGCCCTGGAACGGGTCAATGAAGCATGTACGGAACATATAATCCTTCACCTTACCATCTTCACCTACCGTAATTTGTGTATTCGTTCCAGATGGGGTGATAACTACGGTTTTGCTATCTGTAGCGATATCTGATTCTGCCAGTACGGCTCCGCTCGTAGCCGGACCGATAATCGCAGTTACCTTCTCCTGGCTTGTCAGCTTAATCGCTGCATTGGTTGATTCAGCCGGGTCCGACTTATTGTCGACTTTTACTACTTCGAGCTTCTTCCCGTTAATTCCGCCATTTTTGTTAATTTCTTCGACGGCCAGATCAATCCCCTGACCGGCAGATTGTCCATAGGAAGCAGTACCACCGGAAAGCTCCAGATTTGCTCCAATCTTAATCGTATCACCGGACGCACCCTGGCCGCCTGAACCCGCGGAGCCTGTATCTTTTGCTCCGCCACAACCTGCCATCATTCCGGCAGATAGCATGAGCGATAAGAAAATGCCTGCCACTTTTCTCTTCTTCATCGAGTAACCCCCATTTTTGAATAAAATAAATTATTTCGTACAAGCGTTTATTTATCTTGCTTCTAAACCAACCCTCCTTATCACATTCATCTAAATTGATTGACCAATAAAATTCTTTCCAATAAAGAAATTATTCTGAAAACATTCTACCTTATTCTTACGCTTTCGTCTAGTAATATAGTAATTTGTTTTTTTAAAAAGTATACCTTTTTTCACAAGCACTTCCTTACCCATACCATACTTAGAAAAACAATAACAAAATATTGCTTTTCTTTTACAAGTTTCTTGATTCGTTAACTTATTTTCCAGTGAAATACAGAAGCGAATATGTATATTCCTTTGTTCTTTTCACATGATAAAGAACGAGATGAACAAGCTTTTTGTGGAGGAGTCAGGTGAAAAATGAAAAAAAATGTAGGCTTATGTGACGCATTCATTCGCATTACACTTGGACTTATCGGCCTTTCTTATAGCACTGCCCGTATGGCGCAGCGTCCGTACGGCATGTCACCCTTCATTATCACGATTCTAAGCGCGATAAAAATTGCGGAAGGAATCACCCGTTTCTGTCCGCTGCTCGCCATGCTCGGCATAAGCACGGAAAATGAAGACGGAAAACGTCCATACCGTATTTATAGCTATCCGCGTCGCTTCAAATAGTGTGAAGAAAAGCGTACAAAGGAGGAAGCCGACATGGATCGACTCATGTGGGAAGTGGTCAGCGACAATCTGTACGTTATCTTAACCGTAGTCGCTTCCATTATTATCGTAATTTATATGTGGGTTAAATATAACAGCAGACCGGGTGGCCGTTATAAATCATAGCCACAAGCCGAAAAAGAGGAAAAGACAGGTATCTTCTCCTCTTTTCCCATATTTACCATGGACGGTCCAGTTCATATAAATTGCGATAACGTGAAGAAGTTTGCAGCAGTTCCTTGTGCGTTCCTTGCATGATGATACGTCCCTGATCCATAAAAAGAATATCATCCATGTTTTCGACACCGATTAAATGGTGAGTAATCCAGATTATTGTCTTCCCTTGCAAAGCATTAAACATCGTACGAAGTAAATCTCGCTCCGTTTTCGGATCAAGTCCGATAGTCGGTTCATCCAAAATGACAATGGGCGTATTCTTGAGCAAAATACGCGCTAACGCAATCCGCTGCCTTTCACCACCCGAGAAGCGTTGTCCGGCTTCTTCCATGTGTGTATCAAATCCATTTTCCAAAGAAGCAAGATAATCGTTTAGCTTTACCTGTTCCGCGACCCTGGCAATATCTTCAGGTGTTGCCGTCGGATCTCCTAATCGAATGTTATTTGCTACCGTTGTAGCAAAAAGATATGGTTTTTGATTTAACACCGCGATTCGTTCATGGATTTTATCCCGGTAAGCCTGCGCGGCACAACCATTGATAGAAACCGTTCCCTCCAAAGGTGATAATATCCCCTGCAACAATTGAAGCAATGTTGTTTTGCCAGCACCACTTTTTCCAATGATGGCGATTTTTTGTCCGTGTGGAATCGTCAACGAAATGTTCTGTAATGCCAGCCGCTCTTCTCCCGGATAACGGTAGGAAACCTGCCGTATATCGATTATCCCTTCATTCACTTCTTCTGCCACCACTCCTCCTTGTTCCTGCTGTTCCGGCATCTGTATACGAATATCATCAATACGCTGCATTGACTCCTCATAGGCAGGAATTTTCTCCACTGCAGCCGAGACAGGAACGAGCGCTTCCAGGATAGGGAGCACAACAAGTGTGAAAGCAGCAATATAGGCAGGGTATATGTCTCCCGCACCCGCCTTGTTCCCTGCCCAAATTGCCACAGATACAAGAATAATGCCTGAGACAACTTGCAGCAGGAATGCTCTGTACTGGCTCCAGTAGCGCATTTTTTTATCTATGGCATTCATTTTAGCTGAGCTGGCTGTAAATTGTTCCAGAAAAAATTGTTGCTTGCCGCTAATAAGCCAGTCGCTGAGGCCAAAAACCGCATCCGTCAACTGGCGATAAAGATGCGCTCGTCTTTTTTTATAGTCGATTTGTTTTCTTCTTAACAAATAAAGAGAGCACAGCGGGAAAACAAACAGGATAACACCGAGACAAAGGGCAACCCAGATCGCAAATTTCCAATCAAACAAAGTCAGAGGTAATATGGATGCTATAAATAGAACAAGGGCAAGAACAGTGGGAAAAACCGTTCGAATATATACATCCTGCAAATGCTCGATATCATCAGCAAGCGTCCCAAGCAAATCGCCTACTTGAAAACGGGAACGGACAAACAGCGCCTGTGGTTCCAGCATATCGTACAGCTTTACCCGCATATCGGATAATATTTTCAACACAGCATCATGTCCTATCAGTCTTTCAATATAACGCGCTACTGCCTTTGAAATTCCGAAGGTTCGAACAGCGACAATAGGTACATAAATTAACAAAATCGTTTCCGGTCGTTCGGCGGCCCGCGAAATTAAATAGCCAGAGACAAACATAAGCAAGGCCCCGGAAAGAACCGTAGCAAGACCAAAAAGAATCGTGATACTTAGCTGCTTGCTATATCGTTTCATGTACGGTGTGATGTATCGATCCATCTGCTTCATGCTGTATCTCCTGTCTGTGCCCGAATAAGCGCGTAATACGCTCCCCGTTTTTCATATAAATCATGATGTGTTCCAAATTCCTTTATGGTCCCATTCTCCATAACCAAAATAAGATCCATTTGCTTCATCCAATGCAAACGATGTGTTGCAAAAAAAACAAGCTTGTTTTTAAACAATGGTAGCATCATCAATTTAATATCATGCTCGGTTTCAATATCCAGATGGGCGGTCGGTTCATCAAAAAGCATAATCGGACGATTCTGGAGGAAAGCGCGGGCCAGTGCAATACGTTGCTCTTCCCCACCGCTCAGCACTCGCCCGCCATTTCCTATTCTTTCCTCTATCCCATGGGGCAAAGAATGAACCCATTGCGCCAATCCGGTTACGTGAAGTGCCTGCTCTATATCCTGTTGTGATGCATCCGGGGCATATATGCGAATGTTATCAGCTATTGTACCCGCAAAAATGTACGGATGCTGGGGGATATATGTGATTTGCTGCTGCCACCCCGGCATCGCAAAATCGGTAACGGAAACACCGCCTATCGAAATGGATGCGGTTTGCGGCAAGGAGAAACCGGCCAGTAAATCAATTAAGGTTGACTTGCCAGCACCTGATGCTCCAACAATTCCTAT
The DNA here is from genome assembly GCF_000466385.1 of Aneurinibacillus aneurinilyticus ATCC 12856. Classification (GTDB taxonomy): domain Bacteria; phylum Bacillota; class Bacilli; order Aneurinibacillales; family Aneurinibacillaceae; genus Aneurinibacillus; species Aneurinibacillus aneurinilyticus. The sequence goes on along the minus strand of NZ_KE952809.1, from coordinate 55,363 downwards.
TTTTTGATAACCGTTCACTTGAAAGGTCACATCATGCAAACAAGCTGTCTGCCTGCCCTCATACTGCCTTGCCAGCTTTTCTACTTTCAGAGAAGTACACGCATTCCATTTCGGAATCGCCGCTCCGGCAGAGCCAGATGCCACGGCTTGCTTGGCAAGAATCTGATGAATCGCATCACCCGCCTCTTTTCCATCCATTGTCGCATGATAATCATTGCCCACCTCACGAACTGGCAGGAAATACTCCGGCGCCAGAATCAATATTGTTAACGCTGTCTGCAAATCCATGTTCCCGTCAATTAAACGCAAGCCCAAGCCAACAGCAACCACCGCAACCGAAAGACTGGAGAAAAAATCCAGAGAAAAGGTTGAAAGAAACGCAACACGTAAAGTTCGGTTAGTAGCAATCCGGTATTTATCACTAACCAGCGCGATCGCTTGTCGGTGCTGCCTGCTTTTCCCGAGATATTTCAACGTTTCTAACCCTCGTAGAGAGTCGACAAAATGACGCGACAATAATTGGTACGTACTCCACTGATCGTCCATTTTCTTACGCGCAACAAGACCTAATAAGATTAAAAAAGCAAGCATGATTGGCATGGTAAGCACCAGAATAACACCCGATACCGATTCCAGATAAAAAATGTATGCCAGCACAATAGCCGGAATAGCTATCGTCGCGATAACTCGTGGAATAAATAATTCCAGGTACGTTCGGAAGTGCTGAACCCCCTCCAGGCAAAGTGTTACCATATTCCCTGAGCCTGTCTTTCCAATTTCTCGCGGTCCTAGCATGAACAATTTCGCAAGCAGCTTTTTCTGCATATCGTATGCCGTTTTTTCGGCAAAACGATAAGATACCCTCTCTTTAATGAGTTGACTGGCCTGGCGAAGTAAAAATGCAACCCCAAACCCGGATAACAGGAGAAGGACATCGTTGACCGATGCCCCCTTAAACATATTTGTAATAGCTGTTGCCAACATAACAGCCTGTAAAACAATAAACCCTGCCTGTAAAACAGTGAGCAAGCCAATTATGAAGAATACGCCTTTGATGCCTTTATAATGAAAAAGATGTTTATCCATTAGTACTCCAGATGCTCCTTATCAGTTACCCGCTTACGGAATACATAATAGCTCCATACTTGATAAGCGAGCACGAATGGTAGCAACGTAACAGCAACAATAGTCATCAGCTTCAAGGAATAGCTTCCGGAAGCCGCATTATATACTGTTAAATTGTTAACAACATCAATCGAGCTAATCATGACATTCGGAAAGAGTGCAACAAAGAATGAACTCGTCACAAGCGCGAGCACAAGGCCAGTCGAAACAAAACTCCATCCTTCCTTCTTTTTATACATGAAATAATACAAGCAAGCATATGCAATAATCGCTGCACTATACAGCGGAATCAGGAAGGTTCCCTTTTCCCTGAAGGCATCTGTATACAATGCAGTTAAAGAAACAAACAGCACCACCACTACGCCGATAATTACATATATTCTCTGTGCCATTCGATGGGCACGTTCTCGAATCTCGCCCGTTGTTTTTAGGCCAATAAACATAAGCCCATGAAGATAAGACAACAGCACAAAGGCAATGCCGCCAACTACCGTATACAGATTCACAATATCTGTGAAACCAGCATACATATTCATCTCACCGTCGATGGGCAATCCTTTAATCAGGCTAGCAAACATCACCCCCAGCAGGAATGGCGGTAGTAGGCTCCCGAGGAAAATCGACCAATCCCAGGCCAGGCGCCATTGCTTCGCACCCACTTTACTGCGAAATTCAAAAGCGACCCCTCGGGCAATGAGAGCTAGCAATAGAATGACAAACGGCAAGTAAAATCCGCTAAATAATGTAGCATACCAGTGCGGAAACGCCGCAAACATCGCACCTCCGGCAGTAATTAGCCATACTTCATTCGCATCCCAGACCGGGCCAATTGTATTGAGCAAAATCCGTTTTTCCTGTTCGGTGCGAGCAAGGAATTTCGTGCCCATTCCAACACCGAAATCGAATCCCTCCAAAAAGACAAATCCGACGAATAATATGGATACTAGTAAAAACCACAGTTCACTTAAATGCATAATTATTTCCCTCCGTGTTAAATGGATCTGTGGCAGACACATCCTCAGGCAATTTTTCATGCGGGCCCCGTTTGATTACTTTTACAAACAGGTAAACCATTACAATAGCAAGAATAGTGTAAATAAGAGAAAATGAAATTAGCGAGAACAGAAGTTGACCTGTTGACACATTTGGCGACACTCCGTCCGCTGTCCTCATTAATCCATTTACAACCCACGGCTGACGACCAATTTCCGACATAATCCAGCCAAATGAATTGCCGATATACGGAATGAATATTGCCGCAACCATCCATTTCAAATACGCCGGACTTTCTTCCAGCCTGCCGCGCCATTGCAGAACAAGTCCTATTAGAGCAAGAAGAAGAAGGCCTCCCCCCATGACTACCATAATCCGAAAACTCCAGAAGGTCGTTTTTACAGGCGGTATATAATTTCCAGGTCCGTACTTTTGTTCATATTGCGCCTGAATGTTTTTCATTCCCTGAACCGATCCATGAAACTGCTCATACGCCAGGTAGCTAAGCATATAAGGAACTTCAACTCGCATCGTACTTTCCTGCTTATCGGTATCAATTAACGCAAAGACAGTCCATGGTGCAGGGTCCGGGCTATCGTCCCACAGCCCTTCTGCTGCTGCCATTTTCATTGGTTGAGCGCTGACAAGATATGTTGCCTGTGAGTGACCAGAAAACGCAATGCCCAGTGCGCTGACCATACCGATAATAAGTGAGATTTGAAAAGACCGTTTAAAGAACTCCACATCGGCTTTTTTTAGCATTTTCCATGCACTCACTCCAACAATGAAAAAGGCTCCTGTAGTCAAACTTGCAAAAATCGTATGTGGAAAAGCAACCCATAGCTTCTGATTCGTTAGAACCGCAAATACATCATTCATTTCTGCCCGGCCATTTTGCAGCGTATAGCCAAGTGGATTTTGCATAAACGAGTTAGCGGCTAAAATCCAAAAGGCGGAGAGTATCGTGCCAATAGATACAAGCCAAATGCAAGCTAAATGTATCTTCTTCGGCAACTTATCCCAACCGAAAATCCACAGACCGATAAAGGTTGATTCCATAAAGAAAGCAAGTAACGCCTCTACTGCCAGAGGTGCACCGAATACATCTCCAACAAATCGTGAATAGCTAGACCAATTCATTCCAAATTGGAACTCCTGCAAAATTCCTGTAACAACACCGACGGCGAAATTAATTAGGAAGAAGGCTCCCCAGAATTTCGTCATTTTTTTGTACAGTTCATTCCCTTTTAGCACATACATCGTTTGCATCACCGCGATGATGAATGCCAGCCCGATTGATAAAGGCACAAAGATGAAGTGAAACAGGGTGGTGGACGCAAACTGAATACGTGCCAAAATTAACTCTTCCATCGGTTTTCTCTCCTTTTTTATGTTTGTGAATTTTATCACGATATTATTGTAACAAACTACTTTTTTTACTTTGTGAAGTTTTGAAGAATAATCCGTGAAAGATTTCGTACATTCCTGCGTCAAATTTTTGTACAGCAAAAAATATCATCTACAAAATTCCCATCCGAATCTTTTACATGATCAAAAAAATGAGCACCCGCTCCATAAAATGGAGCAGATGCCCATGCCTTATCCCCTATCTTTTATTATGCTCTGCCTTGCGCAGCGCCTTCGCCCCGATATCTGTACGGTAGTGTGCACCTTCAAAGGAAATGTGACGCACCGTTTCGTATGCTCTACGCTGTGCTTCGTATAAATCATATCCCATCGCTGTTACACCTAGGACGCGGCCACCGTTTGTTACGATATGTCCGTCTTGCTCTGCCGTACCGGCATGAAATACGACTACATCATCGGTATTTGCCAGCAATCCAGCAATTTCCCGCCCTTTCGGATAGGAGCCTGGATATCCTTCAGAGGACATGACGACGCAAACCGCTGCGCCGTCTTTCCATTCCACCTGGCATTCCGAAAGCCTGCCTTCCACTGCTGCAAGGAAAATATCCGCCAAATCACTCGCAAGACGCGGGAGCACGACCTGGGTTTCCGGATCACCAAAGCGCGCGTTATATTCGATAACTTTCGGACCTTTTTCAGTAATCATCAATCCGGTGTATAAAATACCGCGGAACGGTCGCCCTTCGGCTACCATCGCTCTGGCCGTCGGGAGAACGATCGTGTCAATCGCCTGTTGCACAACGGAATCATCCATGTGCGGCACAGGCGAGTATGTTCCCATACCGCCTGTGTTCGGTCCTTTATCATCGTTGAATACCGGCTTATGGTCCTGCGAAGGAACCATCGGAATAACCGTCTCGCCATCCACGAAAGACAGCAGCGTCATCTCCTCACCCACCAAATATTCTTCAATTACTACACGTGAGCCAGCACCGGAAAATACATCGTCCACCATCATGGAACGAAGAGCCTCTTCAGCTTCTTCCATTGTAAAAGCCACGGTTACTCCCTTACCTGCTGCTAGGCCGTCCGCTTTAATTACGATCGGTGCGCCCTGCTCACGGACGTATGCCAGCGCTTCATCATATTCCGTAAATGATCGGTATGCCCCGGTCGGAATATGATATTTCTCCATAATATCCTTGGCGAATGTCTTACTTCCTTCAAGTAGCGCAGCTTCTTTTTTCGGTCCAAAAATCGCAAGGCCCTGTTCTTCAAAGAAATCGACAATGCCATTCAAAAGCGGATCTTCCGGTCCGACAACCGTTAATCCGATATGTTCTCGCTTTGCAAATTCTGCAAGTGCAGCAAAATCATTTACATCCAACGGTACACATTCAGCCATTTGAGCAATCCCGGCATTTCCTGGTGCACAATAAACGTGTGATACTTTTGGACTTTGTGCAAGCTTCCATACGAGAGCGTGTTCGCGACCGCCGCCGCCGATAACAAGTACTTTCATAATCAGCTCCCTCTCCTTATCCTAGTGTTTGAAATGGCGCACTTTCGTGAAGACCATTGCGATACCATGCTCATTGGCCGCTTTGATGGAATCTTCATCACGAATAGAGCCTCCTGGCTGGATAATGGCAGAAATGCCTGCTTTTGCCGCTTCTTCCACTGTATCCGGCATCGGGAAGTAGGCATCAGATGCCAATACGCTGCGGAAGGATTTATCGCCTGCCTGTTCAATTGCAATGCGGGCTGAGCCTACGCGATTCATCTGACCTGCGCCCACGCCAATCGTCATGCTGTCTTTCACCAACACAATAGCGTTAGATTTTACATGTTTGACGACTTTCCAAGCAAACAGAAGCTGCTGGATTTCTTCGCGGGTCGGCTTCCGATCGGTAACGACTTCCAGGTCTGCTTCCGTAATTTGTTTCGTATCATCTTCCTGAATCAGTACGCCGCCTTCCACACTTGTCAGCTTCCAGTCCGCTTTTTCTTTGCTTACGATTTCTCCAAGCTCCAGCAAACGCAGGTTCTTCTTCTCTTTCAGAATTTCAAGTGCTTCGCCTGTGAAGGATGGGGCCATGATGATCTCGAGGAAGATTTCTTTCAGTTGCAGCGCAGTTTCTTTATCAATCGGGCGATTCGCCGCAATAATGCCCCCGAAAATAGAAACCGGATCAGATGCATACGCTTTTTGGTATGCTTCAAAAATAGTGTTGCCTGTTCCTACGCCGCACGGATTTGTATGCTTTACCGCTACAACAGCCGGTTCGCTGAATTCTTTTACGATAGCAAGGGCTGCATTGCCATCATTGATGTTATTATAGGACAGCTCTTTGCCGTGCAATTGTTTTGCTGTAGCAATATTGCCCGCACCGGCTAACGGTTCGCGGTAGAAGGCAGCCGACTGATGCGGGTTTTCGCCGTAGCGTAAATCCTGTACTTTTTCGTATGTTACCGTATACGTATCTGGCATTTGTTCGCCAACTTGTTCTGTCAAATATTGAGAGATGAGCGCATCATACGCCGCCGTATGGCGGAATACTTTTGCAGCCAGCTTACGTTTCGTTTCCTCGGCAATGCTTCCGTTTGCTTTCACTTCTTCAAGCACCTTGCCGTAGTCATTCGCATCGACAACTACCGCCACATATTTATGGTTTTTCGCTGCGGAACGAAGCATGGTCGGTCCGCCGATATCAATGTTTTCGATCGCTTCAGCAAAAGGTACGTCGGGTTTGCTAATGGTAGCTTTAAACGGGTACAGATTAACCACGACCAAATCGATTGGGGTAATGTTATGCTCGGCGATCTGCTGACGGTGCTTCTCATCATCTCGCACCGCAAGCAGGCCACCGTGAATGTGCGGATCGAGCGTTTTTAGACGTCCATCAAGAATCTCAGGGAAGCCGGTCACCTCAGAGATGCCAATAACGTTCACGCCTTCCTTCTGCAGCAAGGTAGCGGTTCCTCCCGTAGAAATGATTTCTACGCCCAGTTTATCCAGTTCTTTGGCGAATTCTACGATGCCTGTTTTATCCGAAACACTGATTAATGCCCGTTTTACTTGTACTCCACTCACGGTTTTTCCACTCCTCCACTGTATTCAAAATCTTCCGCTTCAATCTGCACTTGTCGTCCGTTCAACCGCACGTTTCCACTTACAAGAAGCTGTACCACTTGCGGAAGCAACCGATGTTCTTCCCTATGGATACGCTCGGCAAGCGCCGTTTCATCATCTTTTCCGTATACGGGCACAGGACGCTGTACAATAATCGGTCCCGTATCCATACCTTCATCCACAAAGTGAACAGTAATGCCTGTAACTTTTACTCCATAACGAAATGCTTGCCCAATGGCATCTTTGCCGGGGAATGATGGCAAAAGCGATGGATGAAGATTGATCATTCGTCCACCATACGCTTTAAGCAGCGTATCACCGATAAGACGCATATACCCTGCTAGCACAATAAGCTCAACTCCCGCATTCTCAAGCCGCTGCAGAATCTCCCTCTCAAAGCTCGGTTTATCCGGATAATCCTTGGCGTTAAATAGGAATACCGGCACCTCGTACTGTGCAGCCCGCTGTACTACGTATGCCTCCGGCTTGTCGCAGACAAGCAATTCTACTTCCGCCCCAGTCAGCGCTCCGTTCTGTATAGCTTCCATAATGGCCGCGAAGTTCGAGCCGCTACCGGAAGCGAAAACGGCGATTTTCATTACCAATTCACCCCGCCAAACCGGACATCCCTATCTCCTTGTACGATCCGTCCGATTATCTGCGCTTGCTCCCCGGCTTCCGCTAATACGCGAAGCGCCTCGTCCGCATCATTCTCCCGGACGATCGCAATCATGCCAATGCCCATATTAAATGTGCGGAACATATCCTGCTTTGATACGTTCCCCTTCGTTTTCACCAAATTAAATACCGGCGGAATATTCCACGTACCATATTCGATGTGTGCGGCTGTGCCCTCCGGTAGAATCCTCGGGATGTTATCGTAAAACCCGCCGCCAGTAATGTGTACAAGTCCATTGACTCTTACTTTTTCTAATAAAGACAAGCACGACTTCACATAAATCCGGGTCGGAGTAAGAAGCACATCTCCCAATTTACCATTTAATTCATCTATTTCTTCATGAAGAGATAGACCTGCATCCTCAAGCAGAACTTTGCGTACTAGCGAAAAACCGTTGCTATGCACACCGCTCGATGACATTCCGATAATCATATCTCCTGGCGCGATGCTTTTCCCGTCAATCACACGATCCGCATCTACTACGCCGACGCTAAAACCGGCAATATCGTATTCCGACTCCTCGTACATACCCGGCATCTCGGCCGTTTCACCGCCGATTAACGCAGAGCCGGACTGTTCACAGCCATCAGCAATGCCTTTAACAATCGCTTCGATGCGTTCCGGAACAACCTTACCACAGGCCAAATAGTCAAGGAAAAAGAGCGGCTCCGCGCCTTGAACAACAATATCGTTCACACACATGGCCACCGCATCGACGCCTATCGTATCATGCTTATCCATAGCAAATGCCAGCTTTAGCTTCGTGCCGACACCATCTGTGCCTGAAACAAGCACAGGTTTTTTATATTTAGTAATATCAAGTCCAAACAGTGCGCCAAAGCCGCCCAAATCCGTCAAAACCTCCGGGCGGAATGTACGCTTGACATGTTTTTTCATTCTTTCTACCGCTTCATTGCCGGCATCAATGTCCACTCCGGCCTGCTTGTAAGCCTCACTCATGCCATCTCCCCCTATTTCTCCACGCAATTCTTCGTATCTTCGTAGATTTCTGTCGGATAGCAGCCTGTGAAACAGGCCAGACAATGTCCCCGATTCGGCGCCGTATCATTTCTGCCAATCGCATCAATCATACCCTTCTCCGATAGAAAAGCCAGCGAATCTGCGCCAATGTACTCGCGGATTTGCTCAATGGATTTCTCACTGGCAATCAACTCTTCCCGGCTTGACGTATCAATGCCATAGAAGCACGGGTTTTTGACCGGCGGGGAACTGATACGTACATGTACCTCTTTTGCTCCCGCTTCCCGTAACATTCGGACGATTCTGCCGCTGGTCGTGCCACGCACGATGGAATCATCAATCATGACTACACGCTTGCCTTCCACAACTTTGCGCACCGCGCTAAGCTTCATGCGCACGCCGCGTGCCCGCATTTCCTGATTCGGCTGAATGAACGTACGACCCACATAACGATTTTTAACCAATCCAAGCTCATACGGAAGTCCGGCTGCTTCCGCATAGCCAATAGCAGCGGAAATACTCGAATCTGGCACACCTGTTACGACGTCCGCCTCTATGGCGGATTCTTTATATAGCTGGCGCCCCATTTCTTTACGCGCCAGATGAACGTTAATACCGTCAATATCACTATCCGGACGGGCGAAATAAATGTATTCAAACGAGCAAATCGCACGTTGTGTTTGACCTGCAAATCGCTCTGAACGCAGTCCTTTTTCGTCGATAACGATCATCTCACCCGGCTCTACATCACGAATGTATTCCGCGCCTACCGTCTCGAATGCACACGTTTCAGATGCGACAACGTATCCTTCATCCAAGCGGCCAAGCACCAACGGACGCAAACCGTTTGGATCAAGTGCGATAATCATTTTGTTTTCCGTCATGAGCAACAGCGCATACGCACCTTTAATCATGCGCAGCGATTCACGTACAGCCTGTTCGATTTCATAGCCGGAACGCGCAATGAGGTGCGCGATAACCTCCGTATCGCTTGTCGTCTGAAAAATGGAGCCTTGACGTTCAAGCTGATGGCGAATTTGCTCTGCATTTACCAGATTTCCGTTATGCGCTAACGCGAGATTGCCCCCTGTGTACTTAAAAACAAGCGGCTGGGCATTCTCCAGCTTGCTCTCGCCTGCTGTCGTATACCGCACATGACCAATAGCCATCCGACCGTGGATTTTGCTTAGCTGGTTGCCGTTGAATGCTTCCGTTACCAAACCCATCCCACGGTGGTATGAGAATTTTTCACCATCGGAAGCGCAAATACCTGCGCTCTCCTGCCCGCGATGCTGCAGGGCATGCAGCCCGTAATATGACAATTGCGGTGCATCGGGGTGATTAAACACCCCAAATACACCACACTCTTCGTTCAGCTTATCCCAGAGCTCATCATGCTCCATCATTACTGCATCAGACATGCGATCGCACCTTTCCAGGCCGCTTTTAAATCCGCAAGCGGCGTATTAATCAGCTCGCGTCCGTTTATTTTCACTGACACGGCGTCAGTACCGACCGTACCGATTTTCGCGCATGACGTACCGTTTTTCGCCGCCAGTTCGCATACCTCGTTCATATGTTCCGGTTTGACGCTAAGCAGCACCCGCGATTGTGATTCGCTGAACAGCGCAATGTCAGGGCGCAGCCCGATATTCCAATCCACAACTGCACCAAGACCCGGCTCAGCCGATTCTACAAGCGCCGTTGCAAGGCCACCTTCTGCAAGGTCGTGTGCAGAAGCGATAAGTCCGTGTTGAATAGCTGTAAGCACAGTTTGTTGCAGTTTCTTTTCTACTTCCAGATCGAGCACCGGAGGACGTCCGAAAACAGAACCGTTCATCAGCTTCTGATATTCTGTGCCGCCTAGCTCCGCTCTCGTCTCGCCAAGCAGAAGAAGAACGTCTCCTTCGTTCTTGAATGACTGGGTTGTAATATGATCAACGTCATGAATCAAACCCACCATACCGACTACCGGCGTCGGGTAAACAGCTTCACCGTTCGTTTCATTATATAAGCTTACATTTCCTCCAATAACCGGAGTTTCAAGCACACGGCACGCTTCACTCATACCATCCACCGCTTTTTCGAACTGCCAGAAAATCTCCGGCTTCTCTGGATTTCCGAAATTCAGGCAATCAGTGATACCAAGCGGTTCTGCACCCGAGCAAATAACATTGCGTGCCGCTTCAGCTACAGCAATCGCACCGCCTGCTTCCGGATCAAGGTATACATAGCGTCCATTGCAGTCGATGCTCATCGCCAGCGCTTTGCGTGTGCCGCGAATGGCAATAACCGCTGCATCCGAACCTGGAATAACCGCCGTATTCGTACGTACCATATAGTCGTACTGGTTATACACCCACTCTTTGCTTGCTACTGTTGGAGCCGACAACACTTGCTTCAACGTCTCATTGTAATCGCTCGGTTCCGCGATATTCAATGTATCTACGCCTGCATATTCGCTATAATAGGCCGGTTCCTTGGATGGTTTATAGTAAACAGGAGCATCTTCAGCCAGGCTATCAACAGGCACTTCAGCGGCTACTTCTCCTTTATGAAGCAAGCGCAGCGTGCCGTCGTCCGTTACACGTCCGATAACTACAGAATGCAGTCCCCATTTATCGAAGATTTTCTTCACTTCATCTTCACGGCCTTTTTCTACAACGACCAGCATACGCTCCTGCGATTCAGAGAGCATCATCTCATATGGAGTCATGCCTTTTTCCCGCTGTGGTACAAGGTCAAGATTCAGTTCGATACCATTGCCCGCTTTACTTGCCATTTCCGCACTCGAAGATGTCAGACCGGCTGCACCCATGTCCTGAATACCGGCCACCGCACCAGTATCAATCAGCTCCAGGCATGCTTCAAGCAATAGTTTCTCCATAAACGGATCTCCTACCTGCACCGCCGGACGCTTTGCTTCGGATTCTTCATTTAACTCTTCTGAAGCAAAGGTTGCCCCATGGATGCCATCACGGCCAGTTGCTGCTCCTACGTACATCACCGGGTTTCCGATGCCCTTGGCTACACCCTTCTGTATCTGATCGTGATCGATAAGACCTACACACATCGCATTTACGAGTGGATTGCCCTCATAGCAATTGTCGAATACGACCTCGCCGCCCACTGTCGGAATTCCCATACAGTTGCCGTATCCGGCAATACCTGCAACAACATTCTCAAATAAATATTTTGTACGCGGTTTATCCAATTCGCCGAAGCGAAGGGAATTCAACAGTGCAATCGGACGCGCGCCCATTGAGAAGACGTCACGGATAATGCCGCCGACACCAGTCGCCGCTCCTTGATACGGCTCAATTGCAGACGGGTGGTTATGACTTTCCACTTTGAATACGACCGCCTGATTGTCATCAATATCGATAATACCGGCCCCTTCACCCGGTCCCTGTAGAACACGGGGTCCGGATGTCGGAAAGCGACGCAATACCGGCTTGGAGTTCTTATAGCTGCAATGCTCGGACCACATCACACTGAATAGCCCTGTCTCCGTGTAATTTGGTTTCCTGCCAAGAATTTCGACAACCTTGGCATACTCTTCATCCGTTAAACCCATTTCGCGATACACTTTCTCGTCGGCAATCTGTTGCGGATTAGGCTCCATGTGTGACACCGTTCTTCTCCCTCCAGCTCTGTAAAATCGAAGTAAATACACGCTTTCCGTCATCTGAACCGAGCCACTTATGCACGGCACGCTCCGGATGAGGCATCATGCCCAGCACGTTTCCGTCTTTATTCATGACACCTGCGATATCATCAATCGATCCGTTCGGGTTCTCCCCCGCATAGCGGAACACGATCTGGTTATTTTTTTTCATTTCACTCAGCGTTTCTTCGTCACAATAGTAGTTACCATCACCATGTGCTATCGGAATACGAATGATTTCGCCCGCTTCGTACTGGGACGTAAACGCAGTATTATTATTTTCTACGCGCAACTCCACTGTTTCACAGCGGAATTTCAGCTTTTCGTTACGGCGTAAAGCTCCAGGTAGAAGACGTGCTTCTGTCAGCACCTGAAATCCGTTACATATGCCCATGATAAGCTTGCCCGCTTCCGCCGCTTTTTGTACGGCAGCCAGCACAGGAGCCATACTGGCCATTGCGCCTGGACGCAGATAATCTCCATAGGAGAATCCTCCCGGAAGGAGAATACAATCAAATTCGTCTATGTCTGTCCGGGTGTACCACACATACTCTACCGGTTGTCCCAGACAGTCTTCGACAGCCTTGTACATATCGACATCACAGTTCGAACCGGGAAATACGAGGACTGCACACTTCATTGTTTACGCCTCCACCAATTCGAAACGATAATCTTCAATGACCGTGTTAGCAAGCAGCTTTTCGCTCATTTCTTTCAAGCGCTCTTCTGCTGCCGCGCGATCCGCAACATCGAGTTCGACTTCCATGTATTTACCGATGCGAACATCGCTCACTTCATCAAATCCAAGGGAATGAAGCGAACCTTTTACGGCAGTTCCCTGCGGGTCAAGTACGGATTCTTTCAGTGTGACATATACAACGGCTTTAAACATGCGTTTCTCCTCCAATACGTTTTAAGATTTCTTTATAAGCATCTTCGACATTGCCCAAATCACGACGAAAACGATCTTTGTCCAACTTTTCCATCGTATCCGCATCCCAGAAACGACACGTATCCGGGGAGATTTCATCCGCAAGAAGGACCTGCCCTTCTTCGGTACGGCCAAATTCAAGTTTGAAATCAACTAAAGTAACACGACGCTCTTTCATATATGGAACCAGCACGTCATTAACGGTAAGTGCCATTTTATGCAACAGTGCACGCTCTTCTGCCGTTGCTATCCCGAGAACATCGATATGCGAGTCGTTCACCAGCGGATCACCCAACGCGTCATCCTTATAATAGAATTCAACAACCGGCTGCGGAAGAGCCGTTCCCTCCTCCATTCCAAGGCGCTTTGCGAGAGAGCCTGCCGCGATATTACGCACCACTACTTCAAGCGGAATAATCGTGACCTGTCTAACTAATTGCTCGGTTGCCGACAGTTCTTCAATGAAATGATTATCAATGCCTTTTTCTTTCAGCATACGAAAGAAAATGGAAGTAATTCGGTTATTCAATTCGCCTTTACCCATAATTTGGGCTCGTTTTTCCCCATTAAAAGCGGTGGCATCATCTTTATACTGCACCCAAAACACGCCTGGTTCACTTGTGCGGTAAATTCGTTTCGCCTTTCCTTCATATAGCATTTCTAGCTTTTCCATTGTTTTTCTCCTTCCGGCTCTTCGCTTCCCGGTCGTTTACATAATACTTTGAACTTTCTTTCTAGCACAGGGACGGCATGACGCCGTTCTGCTAACGTACATCATGTGCCCTGCTTCGTTTTTTCAGAGTCCCAAACGATTAAAGATCGTATCTACATGCTTTAAATGCCAGCTATAATCGAAGCAATCATCGATTTCCTCCGGCGTAAGCATTGCTTTCACCTTTTCATCCGATTCAATAAGCTCGCGGAATTGACGCTGTTCTTCCCACGCCTGCATTGCGCGCGGCTGTACTGTATCGTATGCTTCCTCGCGGCTCAGCCCTTTATCGATGAGCTTCAACAACACACGCTGAGAATAAATAAGGCCGAATGTACGTTCCATGTTACGCTTCATATTGTCTGGGAATACGGTCAAATTCTTCACGATATTACCGAAGCGGTTTAGCATATAATTAATCAACTGAGTTGCATCCGGCAAAATTACGCGCTCTACAGAAGAATGCGAGATGTCGCGTTCATGCCAGAGCGGTACATTTTCATATGCGGAAACCATATGACCTCGAAGAACTCGGGCAAGCCCCGACATATTCTCGCTGCCGATAGGATTGCGTTTATGTGGCATAGCAGAGGAGCCTTTCTGTCCTTTCGCGAACGCTTCTTCCACTTCGCGCGTTTCACTTTTCTGCAGGCCCCGTACTTCTACCGCGAATTTATCGATGGAAGTCGCAATCAACGCAAGTGTTGCCATATATTCAGCATGACGGTCACGTTGCAGCGTCTGCGTCGAAACCGGTGCTGGTTTCAAGCCTAGCTTCTTGCATACATACTCCTCTACAAACGGATCGATATTGGCATATGTGCCGACCGCCCCGGATATTTTACCGTAAGCAATCGTTTCCTTCGCGCGACGGAAGCGTTCAAGATTGCGCTTCATCTCTTCATACCAGAGCGCCATTTTCAGACCAAATGTCGTCGGCTCGGCATGTACACCATGTGTACGGCCCATCATGACCGTATATTTATGTTCCTGCGCTTTTTCTTTCAGAATATCTACAAAGCGAACAAGGTCCTGTTCAATAATCTCGTTCGCCTGCAACAACAAGTACGACAGGGCGGTATCGACCACATCGGTGGATGTAAGTCCGTAGTGAATCCATTTCTTTTCATCACCTTCAATCGTTTCAGATACAGCACGTGTAAAAGCAACTACGTCATGGCGTGTTTCCTGCTCGATTTCATAGATACGGTTTACATCGAAGCTGGCATTTTTCCAGAGCTTCTCAACATCCTCTTTCGGGATGACACCGAGCTCAGCCCAGGCTTCACATGCCAGAATTTCGACCTCAAGCCATGCCTTAAATTTGTTTTCCTCCGTCCAAATCGCCGCCATCTCCGGGCGGGTATAGCGTGGAATCATATTACATGTCCTCCTTCATCGGCTCCCAAATTTGTAATTGCTCTATTTCGTTTAAAGCGATCTCGACCGCCCCGGCCAGAACATTAATGTGTCCCATTTTCCTCTTTGGTTTGCTATCTTTCTTACCGTACAGATGAAGCTTGGCCGAGGGGGGAAGCTTTTCTATTTTATCAAGAACGGGGGCAAGATGCTCGCCCAGAATATTTACCATAACAACCGGAGACAGAAGCCCCGTCTCCCCGAGCGGCAAATCGCAAATCGCTCGAATATGCTGCTCGAATTGCGATGTTACACAAGCGTCCATCGTATAGTGACCCGAATTATGTGGACGAGGGGCCAGTTCATTGACCAATACTTCACCGTCTTTCGTTACGAACATTTCGACAGCGATGAGACCGACTACTTGCAGTTTTTCCGCAATCGCTCCAGCCAATTCTTCGGCGCGTTCCGTGACGGCTTGTTCAATACGTGCAGGCACAATCGACAGGTGCAAAATATTCTCACGATGGACGTTCTCTGCTACGGGAAATGTCTTCACTTCCCCGGAAACACTGCGCGCTGCAATAACTGAAATTTCTACAGTAAAAGGAATAAATTGTTCAATAATAATCTCGGTACCTGCCTTTGACAATTCACGGTAGGCTACAGCCATCTCCTCCAGTTTGCGGATAACGTACTGTCCTTTTCCGTCGTATCCACCGGTCGCCGTCTTCATTACCGCAGGCAATCCTAATTCCTTCACGGCATTTTCGGCATCCGCTTCGCTTTCGATGACACAAAACGGAGCGACAGGAATACCGTAGGAAGCCAATGTTGATTTCTCACGGATGCGATTCTGTGTAATACGCAACAGCTCACTACCCTGGGGTACGTATGATTTTTCTTCGAGAACGGCTGCAACATTCGCATCCACATTCTCGAATTCGTACGTGATTACGTCACTTGCCTGCGCCAATTCCATTGCACCGTCTACATTGTCATATCCCGTTTCAACATGCTTGTCGCACACCTGCGCGCATGGACAGTCTTCTGTCGGATCCAGGGTAACGAACCGATACCCGGACGCTCTGCCTGCTAGGGCCATCATCCGTCCAAGCTGGCCACCGCCCAATATGCCAATGGTTGCACCTGGCTTGATTACTTTTTTATTGCTCATGGCAGTTGGCTTCCCTCCAGCACCTGTTGTTTGACTTTTTCTCGCCGCGCCATAAAACGTTCCCGAATCTCCGGGTATTTATTGCCAAGGATTTGCGCCGCCAGCAAGCCTGCATTCGTTGCACCTGCTTTCCCGATCGCTACTGTAGCAACCGGAACACCGCCCGGCATCTGTACGATAGATAGAAGAGAGTCAAGTCCGTTCAATGTGGACGATTTAACTGGTACGCCAATGACCGGTAACGCCGTTTTGGCTGCTACCATTCCCGGTAGATGCGCTGCACCGCCTGCGCCTGCAATAATGACCTCCAGACCCCGCTCTGCTGCCTGTTCGGCATATTCAAACATTAAATCTGGCGTCCGGTGCGCAGAGACAACTCGCTTCTCATACGGTACTTCTAGCTCATCAAGCATCAAGCATGCTGCTTGCATCGTATCCCAGTCAGACGTACTCCCCATAATAACGCCCACCAATGGTCGATTCATTCGCCACGCCTCCTACACACATCAATTTGCATTATTATCCAACAAAAAAAGCCCAAACGGTAGATTTCCCCCAGCACAGTGAGAAACCTACCGCCTGGGCTTTTATCCCTACGGTGTAACGTGCTATTACACGTCTGAATCGCTCGGACCAAATGCCTCGGTGGCTTCGGAACCCTAGATTCACTTTCCACTCAATTCACCCTTAGTTTAGCAAGGCTTATGCAGTTCGTCAAGTAAATTACCGAACATTTAATTGTTATAATCATATAATATTCGTTATTATTACAAGAACCTCGTGAGCGTTGCCACCCGTCCTCTTTCCACAAGGAAGCCAAACGACTGCTTGCTGTCTCTTAAAGCGGACCAACAAAACATCCCGGTACTTCAATAAGGAAAGCAGTTGTCGGTCTTTTCCACCTGACGTGCCACACACTCCACAGAAAAAAGCTGCCTGTGCAGGCAGCTTCTCTTGGCTGAAAGTTAGATTAATCGCAAGCACATGCGACAATTACGAGCAGGATGAACAGCACAAGAATTACACCAATTACATCTTCCCCGTTGAAGAAGCCTCCCATGAATTCCACCCCTCTTCATCATGTATGCATCTGTGGAACGTCTATTAATCGCAAGCACATGCGATAATTACAAGCAGGATGAACAACACCAAAATTACACCGATATTCTCTCCCCATCCTCCAGCACAACTCATCTTCTTCACCCTTTCCTTGTATTTACTTAAATTGTGATTCTCATCAATTACAGGAGCAAGCAATCACTACTAGCAGGATGAACAGGACAAGAATTGCCTCAATGTATCCCCACCGTTCTAGCAGCGCATGTCACCCCACTCCTTTCAGCAAGGACTTTGAATCACTTGACATGCTACATACTATGTCTTAGACGGGCAGGCGGTTTGGACTTCAGCCCAATTTTAGACAAAAAAAAGAGCCCTCTTCAGGCTCATTGCTGTTAATCTTGATGTTGACTTTGAATACGAGCAATTTCAGGCAGATTATCAAAGAAAAGTTGGACAATGCGAGGATCAAAATGTGAGCCGCTCCCTCGCTGGATAATCTCGTACGCTTTTTCATTCGAGAATGGCTCCTTATAGGGACGGCGGCTTGTCAATGCGTCGAACACATCCACTACGGCCACAATCCGGCCGCTCAGCGGAATATCTTCACCAGAAATTCCATACGGGTAACCAGAACCATCGTATTTCTCATGATGTGACAATGCGATTTCGCTTGCCAGCTTAAGCAACGGCGAATCCGATCCACTTAGGATTTTATGGCCGATCAACGTATGCTCCTTCATCTTCTCAAATTCTTCTAACGTTAATTTTCCCGGCTTAAGGAGAATATGATCAGGTACGCCGATTTTTCCGATATCATGCATCGGGCTTGCCTGAACGAGCAAATTTATCTCATCATCGCTCATCCCCATCCCGCGGGCCAGCACGCCACAGTAGTAGCTAATGCGTTGAATATGCGCTGCTGTTTCCGGATCTTTAAACTCCGCTGCTGATGAAAGACGTTCCACAATTTCTTTATGGCTGTCTTCCAATTTATTGTTCAGCCATTGCAATTCCTTGAGTGCTTTCTCCAACTCTGCGGTCCGGCGCGCCACTTCGTTCTCCAACCGCTGCTTCGTAATAGCCATCTGCTTATAATAATGGCGCATACGCAAAAGTGTATGCACTCTAGCATATAGTTCGTACTTATCAATAGGCTTAGTTAAAAAATCGTCACTACCTTCTTCTAATGCTTTGATTTTATTTTCTTTATTATCAAGAGCCGTCACCATGATAACAGGAATATACCGTTCTTTTAACGCCCTAATCTCACGCAATATTTCATATCCGTTCATATCCGGCATCATGATGTCAAGCAGAATCAAATCAACATCCTCGCTCTCCAGTATCATCAGGGCATCCACCCCAGTACATGCGGAAAATAAACGATACTTCCTAACTGATAGAAGTTGTTCGAGCACACTAACATCATATTCTTCATCATCAACAATAAGAATGGTAGATTGCTCCAGTCCTGCATGCGTTTCTGCAGGATTATCAGCAAGTGAAAAAAGATTCATGGATTCCGCACCCCCTGTCAAGTTTTCTTTCTATTGTTCATGAAATACATCGCTGAGATGAATACTAAAGCGGGAACCTTGTCCTTTTTCACTTTCTACACGAACGCTTCCGCCTAAAAACGAAGCGAGAAAGCCGGCGCTTATCCAAAGTACCATTTGTTTTTTTCTCATAGCTCTCCCGAATAAATGCGCTTTATTATCAAGGTATAATGGCACAATTAAAATACGTTCTCCATTTGAATTATAGCACTTTTTTCATATGAAATTTCATAAATATTAAAAAAGCGGAAGAGGTCAAATTGTCCTCATTCCGCTTTTTTTCAAGGAATTATGCATTGATGTCAATAAATAGGAATCTTGCGATGATAAGAACAGCAAGCACCCACATAAGCCAGTGGATTTTATTCTTGCCGCCTACCAGATTATTGGCAGATGCCAGAACTACATAGAATACAATCCCAAAAGAAATACCGTTGGCAATGGAGTTGGTGAGCGGCATGAAGACAATGGTGAAGAAGGAAGGAATCGCATATACCATGTCATCCCACTCAACCCCACGTACTGCTCCCATCATTAATACACCTACAACGATTAGCGCCGGTGCAGTCGCCGCAGCCGGAACAATTAACGCCAGCGGAGCCAGGAACAAAGCAAGAATGAATAAAATCCCGGTCGTAACAGAAGTCAGTCCTGTACGTCCACCTTGCCCCACACCGGCTGCACTCTCTACAAACGCCGTAATGGTGCTTGTACCAAGCATAGCCCCAAGGCTAACGCCACCTGCATCCACAAGCATTGCACGTCCAATTTTTTGCTTTGCGTCCGGTTTATCGAGCAATCCCGCTTTAGCTGCGGTTCCCGTCAGCGTACCGAACGTATCAAATAACTCTACAAACGTAAAGGTGAACACAATGGTTAGTAGACCGGCATTCAATGCACCGGCAAAATCAAGCTGACCGATCGCCACGCTGCTAAAGTTCGGAATCCATTGGGCATTCTGCAACGATCCCAAATTGGTTACGCCCATCGGAATACCGATTAACGTTGTTATAATAATACCAATTAGAATGGCAGCCTGTACGCGCATAACCATGAGGATACTCGTAATAAGCAAACCGATAATTGTCAGAAGAATCGCTTTATGCTCGACAAAGTTTCCAAGCTGCAAAAGCCAGTCACTGGCTGTCATCTCCGTAAACGGCTTTGCTCCCTCCTGACCGATATAGAAACCTGTTAGAAGTCCGCTGGTTTTAAATCCGATAATCGTAATAAATAGGCCAATACCTACCGTAATAGCGGCACGCAACGAATCCGGCACCGCATCGAGAAGCATCTGGCGTACTTTCGTAATAGTCAGAATGAAAAAGATAATACCGGAAATAAACACAGAGGCTAGTGCAATCTGCCATGTAATCGCTCCACCCGAACTCATAACTACAGCCGCGAAGTATGCGTTAAGCCCCATACCTGGCGCGAGTGCAATCGGATAGTTTACAAACAATCCCATCATGATCGTAACAAGGCCCGCGCCAAGCGCGGTGGCTACGAACACGGCATTGAAATCCATGCCCGTAGCCCCTCCGGCCGTCAGAGTAAGCGGGTTGACAATCAGAATGTATGCCATCGCAATAAAGGTTGTTAATCCAGCGATGATTTCCGTGCGTACATTCGTATTATTTTCTTTCAGTCTGAAGAATTTATCCATCTTCTTCTTTCTCCCTTTTTCCTCTTCTCGCTTCTAAACGATTATTCCCACTCAATAGTGGCCGGTGGCTTGGAAGTAATATCGTATACAACACGGTTAACATGCGGTACTTCATTCACAATGCGAACCGAGATTTTTTCTAATACATCGTAAGGAATACGCGCCCAGTCGGCTGTCATGCCATCGATAGACGTTACAGCACGAATACCGATCGTATAATCATACGTACGGCCATCTCCCATTACACCTACGCTGCGTACATCCGGCAGTACGGTGAAATATTGCCAGATATCCTGTTCAAGGCCGGCTTTCTTAATTTCATCACGCAGAACAAAGTCGGATTCACGTACAATTTCTAACTTCTCTTCTGTAACCTCGCCCAATACGCGAATGCCGAGACCCGGTCCCGGGAATGGTTGACGCCATACAATTTCATGCGGCATGCCGAGCTCTTCGCCCACTTTGCGCACTTCGTCTTTGAAAAGCTTGTTTAGCGGTTCGATTAAATCAAATTTCATATCTTCTGGCAGCCCACCCACATTATGATGAGATTTAATGGTCTGTGCTGTTGCCGTACCACTCTCGATAATATCGGTATACAGCGTACCCTGGGCTAGGAAGTCCATATCCGTCAGCTTGCCTGCTTCCTCTTCGAATACGTAAATAAATTCATTACCGATAATTTTGCGCTTCTTCTCTGGATCAGAGACACCTTTTAGCTTACCCAAGAAACGTTCACGCGCATCAATTTTAATCACATTCATGTTGAATTTATCCGCGAATGTTTCCATTACACCCTCGGCTTCCCCTTTACGCAACAGACCATGATCGACAAACATGCAAGTCAATTGATCGCCGATCGCCTTATGAATAAGTACAGCCACTACAGAAGAATCTACCCCACCGCTCAAGGCGCATAATACTTTCTTGTCGCCGACTTTCTCACGGATTTCCCTTACCATCATATCGATGTAATTCTCCATCGACCAATTACCTTCACATCCACACACTTCAAACAGGAAGTTCTTCAGCATATCATTACCACGTACGGAATGACGTACTTCAGGATGGAATTGCACCCCATAGAGGCGCTTCTCTGGGTGGCTAATTGCGGCTACCGGGCATGCTTCATTGCTGGCATCAATACGGAACCCTTCCGGCACTTCGATTACTTTGTCAGTATGACTCATCCACACAGTTTCTGTTTTGTCCAGACCTTTAAAGAATGGGGAATCATTGTGGATCGCGATTTCTGAACGTCCATACTCCCGCACACCCGCACGTTCCACTTTTCCTTTCAGATTGTGCGACATCATCTGCATGCCATAGCAAATACCGAGGATCGGCAGGCCCATATCATAGATGCGCGTATCGCATTGTGGAGCACCTTCCGCGTATACGCTGGCCGGTCCGCCTGAGAAGATAATGCCTTTTGGATTTAATTTCTCCAGTTCTTCCACCGGAGTGTTATACGGCATCAACTCACTGAACACGCCAAGATCCCGAACGCGGCGTGCAATTAACTGGTTGTACTGTCCTCCAAAATCGAGAACGACAACTAATTCTTTCGGCTTGTCCATCTTCTTAAAGTCCCCCTCTTCGTAACTTGCTGCGCTAAGAAGCATCCAACATCATTCTCATCTTAGCATGTTTTATTTTTCCCTGTAAAAAATAAAAAACCAGGTGCATCTATATTTTGATACAGAGGCAGAAACCTGGTATAGGTATCCTTCCTCATAGTCGAACCATTTACGGCGGTTCGGTAGAAACTTTCAGGCCGTATTCCTGATATTATACGAGGTCATTTAAATATAGTAGTTATAACGAGATTAGTTTACCAGAGGCATAGAAAAAGTCAAGCACTAAAATATGAAAGTTCCGCATGTTTTTTGTTATAATGTTCGTGTTTTAATGATGAAAATTCCATTTTGCTCCTTATGTTCCCTATAAACCATAAAGATCGTTAAGAAAAATCTGAATACGCCTAGTTTTTTCTATACCTATAGTATACAAAAAACCCCTCCGATTTATTCGGAGGGGTCTATCCCTATGGACGGGGATTACATCATTCCCATTCCGCCCATTCCGCCCATGTCAGGCATGCCGCCACCTTTTTCAGGTTCCGGCTTATCAGCTACAACCGCTTCAGTTGTCAGGAACATAGCTGCAACAGATGCAGCGTTTTGCAACGCAGAGCGCGTTACTTTCGCTGGGTCAACAATACCGGCTTCGATCATGTTTACCCACTGTGCAGTTGCTGCATTGAAGCCTACGCCTACTTCTTCTTTCTTCAGGCGTTCAACGATAACAGAGCCTTCGAGACCAGCATTGGCCGCGATTTGACGTACTGGCTCTTCCAGCGCACGCAGGATAAGGCGTACACCAGTTGCTTCATCATCTTCTGCTTGAATTTCGGCTACTTTGTTGTAGATGGATACAAGTGCCGTACCACCGCCTGCAACAATACCTTCTTCAACAGCTGCGCGTGTCGCGTTCAGTGCATCTTCAATGCGAAGCTTTTTCTCTTTCAATTCAGTTTCAGTAGCAGCACCAACTTTAATAACCGCTACACCGCCTGCCAGCTTAGCCAGACGTTCCTGTAATTTTTCTTTATCAAACTCAGATGTTGTCGTCTCGATAGCAGAACGAATTTGGTTTACACGAGCTTCAATGTTCGCTTTTTCGCCAACACCTTCTACGATTGTCGTAGTTTCTTTTGTTACGACAACTTTACCCGCTTGCCCCAATTGTTGCAGGGTAGCCGATTTCAGATCCAGTCCGAGATCTTCTGTAATAACCTGACCACCAGTCAATGCAGCGATGTCTTCGAGCATCGCTTTGCGGCGGTCGCCAAAGCCAGGAGCTTTTACTGCTACCGCAGTAAATGTACCACGCAATTTATTTACAACAAGCGTAGCCAGTGCTTCGCCTTCTACATCTTCAGCGATGATAACAAGCGGCTTGCCTTGTTGTACAACTTTCTCTAACACAGGAAGGATTTCCTGAATGTTAGAGATTTTCTTATCCGTAATCAAGATATACGGATTATCAAGCACTGCTTCCATCTTATCAGTATCCGTGATCATGTATGGAGAAGCGTATCCGCGGTCGAATTGCATACCTTCTACAACATCAAGTTCTGTTGTGAAGCCTTTGGATTCTTCTACTGTGATAACGCCATCTTTTCCTACTTTTTCCATAGCTTCAGCAATCAGTTGGCCGATTTCCTCATCAGCAGCAGAAATAGCTGCTACTTGTGCGATAGATTCTTTACCTTCGATTGGTTTAGAAATCGCATGCAGTTCTTCTACTGCTGCACGAACTGCCTTTTCGATACCTTTGCGCATAACCATCGGGTTTGCACCCGCTGTTACGTTTTTCAAGCCTTCGCGAATCATCGCTTGAGCAAGAACTGTAGCTGTTGTCGTACCGTCACCCGCTACATCGTTTGTTTTGGTTGCAACTTCCTTAACCAGTTGTGCACCCATGTTCTCGAATGCGTCTTCGAGTTCGATTTCTTTCGCGATGGTTACACCATCGTTTGTAATTAATGGAGATCCGAATTTCTTTTCAAGTACAACATTGCGACCTTTAGGTCCAAGCGTTACTTTTACTGCATCTGCAAGCGTATCAACACCGCGGAGCATCGCGCGGCGTGCCTCTTCGCTAAAACGAATGTCTTTCGCCATTTTTTGTTCGCCCTCCTAAATATGTAGTCATTCTATACGTTACCTGAACGGTGAAAAATCGTATATCAAAATGCCGTTCTCAGTGATTACTCAACAATTGCAAGAATATCGCTTTCACGCATGATTAGAAGTTCTTTATCGCTGTATTTCACTTCTGTGCCAGCGTATTTAGAGTAAATCACGCGGTTGCCTTCTTGAACTTCAAGCGCAATACGCTCACCGTTCTCAATGCGTCCGTTTCCTACAGCAACTACTTTGCCTTCCTGCGGCTTTTCTTTCGCTGTTTCCGGAAGTACGATTCCGCTAGCAGTTGTTTCTTCTTTTGCGATAGGTTCGATAATCACACGATCACCCAATGGCTTTAACACTGAAAACAACCTCCCTAAATTAAATGTCTTGTTAGCACTCAACCTCACTGAGTGCTAACACAATTATTATAATATATATTTTATTTCCTTTTTGCAAGCCCCGGGTTACAAAAAAAATTTCCTTTTCCATTCTGACCACTTTTACTAGGAATTATTCTTTAATATAGAAAGCACACCTGTTGATTACCCATAAAAAAAAGAGCCGAAGGGCACGGCTCTCTGATTCCTTTTTTTATCTATTCTCTATCAACATGCAGTACGGCGTCTTCCTCTTTCTCACCATAGAACTCCTGTTGCCAAGCTGCGTCCTCCTTCAACTGCTTCCGATAAACGAAGCGGGAAATTAAGACGCTAATCTCATATAAAATCACCAACGGTAAAAACACGCTCAAATGACTAACAAAATCAGGTGGTGAGATAAGCGACGCCACGATAACAAGCGCCAGATAAGAATAGCCGCGCATTTTCTTCATTCGCATCGGATTCAGAATGCGCAGGCGCGTCAAAAACATCACAATAATAGGAAGCTCAAACAACAGCGCCAGCGGAATCACAATGTTAAACATAAAACCAAAATACTGCGCCAGACCAAATGTCTCTACTACACCCAATGTTTTTGAGAATTTTATCATGAACATAATGATCATCGGAAACACAAGATAATATCCGACGGCAAGTCCAGTTACAAACAGCAGGAATGCCGGAGCGATAAAAATTCCGGCCGCTTTCCGCTCATGTGGGCGAAGGCCCGGAGAGATAAAGCGCCATAGATGATACAATATAAAAGGCAGCGTAATAACGAGGGCAATAACAAACGAGAACTGCATATACACACGCAGTCCGTCCGCAATGCCAAATACATGCCATTGAATACCTGCATCCTTCTTAAAATAACGGACCACCGGCTCCGCATACGCAAAACCGCCGATAAATGCAACGATAAAAATGACCGCTACCCATATTAGGCGGCGCCGGAGCTCACCTAAGTGCTCCACAAGTCGCATCTCTTGATTTTGAGTGCTCATGCGCTGTTCAAATCCTCTCTTAAACACACAGCTTTTGCAAATCGGCTATACAATCGTTATTCACTCAAATATTTACGTTCTCGTTCGTTCCTTGAACAATAGACAACGCCGAAGAAATCTGATCGGCAATCGCCACAAAACACCATTCCATACTCGGAAGACTGCCCGGCAGATTAATGACGAGAGCATTGCCGCGTGTGCCCACGATCGCACGCGTTAGCAGCACCTTACGTGAATGCTGCATAGAACAACGACGCATCTCTTCTGCCAACCCTGGAACATAGCGATCAATAACTAACTCTGTCGCTTCCGGCGTTACATCTTCCGGACTCAATCCTGTACCGCCAATCGTGATTAATAAGTCTACCTTCTCACGATCAATCAGCTCAATCATGTTCTCTTTCAGCATCTCTATATTATCAGGCGACACACGATGATACGCAACAGCTACGTTAAAATTATGTTTCAGCAACGTTTCTAGCTTTGGAAAGCAGTCATTCTCCCGCTCCTTGCGATACACCGAGTTGCTTGAAGTGACGACCCCAATTTTCCACATTCAGGTAACCCTCCGTTATTCACTAATAAAATTCAATAAAAGCCTAATTATATTGTACTATAACCTGTCACTGTTGTGTCGATTTTTACACATCAATACAGTGGCAAAATCATGAACACGTAATCACTCTGCTCTCTGTTACAATTTTATCCATCTTCCGATCATGTTCCTCAACAGACAGAAATGGAACAACCTGCATCTCGTAACAAACAGCGACAAGCGGTGGTACATTCGGAAGCCCGGCAAAAAAACGATCGTAAAAACCGCCCCCATAGCCAAGACGCTCTCCCTGCTCAGTAAACGCCACACCAGGAACGAGAATAACATCGAACGGTTCACCGTGCCAGGGCTCGCTTTTTGCTTCGTCCGGTTCGCGGATGCCATACGCCCCTTCGATAAACGTATCCCACCCTGTAAAACGATACGGAATCATCTGCCTGTCCTTCACATAGGTTTTAGGTACATATACGCTTTTGCCCAACCTGTCACACTCGGCAATAAAACGATCCAGGCACACTTCCTCACCGAACGAAAGGAAGACAAACAAACGCTGCGCCGCTTCCACCTCCGGCACGGCAAGCAGGCGCCGTGTCGCTTCTTCTGAACGAATATCTCGTTCATGTGAAACGATGTCTGCTCTTTGCTTGATAATTTGCCGGCGCAGCAAGCGTTTACTTTCTTTCCGTTCCTCGACGTTCATGTTTTTCTCCCTTCATCAGCTTTCTAACCCCTGCGTTTTACGATACACTAGCAGTGGACGAACTATAGAGGTGAATAATTTATGATCTTACTGCAAGCATTAAATATAAGCAAATCATTCAGCGCGAATCCTGTGCTTACCAATATTAATATGGTGTTGCAATCCAGGGAAAGAGTGGGCCTGGTCGGCGTAAACGGGGCCGG
This sequence comes from Aneurinibacillus aneurinilyticus ATCC 12856, assembly GCF_000466385.1. GTDB lineage: Bacteria > Bacillota > Bacilli > Aneurinibacillales > Aneurinibacillaceae > Aneurinibacillus > Aneurinibacillus aneurinilyticus. Next base: position 28,413 of record NZ_KE952809.1, on the reverse strand, counting down.
TAAATCTACGCTACTCAAAATCATTACAGGTCAAATTCTACCTGATGGAGGAGAAATACAGAAGGCGAAGAATACTACACTTGGCTATCTGGCGCAAGATAGCGGTCTGGATACGGATCGTACCATCTGGAATGAGATGATGACTGTATTCAGCCATTTCAAAGAGCAAGAAGCAGAACTTCGCCGAATGGAGGATCAAATTGCAGACCCTGCCATCATCGCAAATGAAACCCAGCATGAAAAGCTGCTGAACACCTACTCCCATCTTGTCGAGCAATTCAAGCAGGAGGGTGGATATCAATATGAAGCGTTGACACGTTCTGTTCTGCACGGTATGCGTTTCTTTCCCGAGAATTACGATACACCGATCGATCAGCTCAGCGGTGGACAGAAAACCCGACTCGCTCTCGCCAAGCTACTATTGATGGAACCGGATGTGCTTATCCTCGATGAGCCGACCAACTATCTTGATATCGAAACGCTCGGCTGGCTGGAGAAGTACCTGCTGAATTATCCCGGTGCCCTGCTGGTCGTCTCGCATGACCGCTTCTTTCTCGACTCGCTCGTCAATATTGTGTATGAACTGGAACGTACACATGTTACACGCTATGTCGGAAATTACACAGACTATCTTATTCAGAAAGGTGAACGGGTACAGCAACAAATCAAGCAATACGAGAAACAGCAAGCCGAAATCTCTCGTATCGAAGAATTTGTGCAACGCAACATCGCCCGTGCATCTACGACAAAGCGCGCACAAAGCCGCCGTAAAATGCTGGAGCGAATGGATGTAATGGATAGGCCGCTCGGCGACTTGAAAAAAGCGCAGTTCTCGTTCGATATTACTAAAGTAAGCGGAAACCAGGTACTGACGCTGCAAGATATAAGCATCGGATATGAAAATGAACCGCTGGCCCGACATCTGAACTTTGAGATTACCCGCGGAGAACGCGTAGCATTGCTTGGTCCGAATGGTCTCGGTAAATCGACTCTGCTAAAAACAATTGTAAACCGAATCTCCCCCTTATCTGGCACCATTACCTATGGTAGCAATGTTATGCCTAGCTTTTATGAGCAGGAACAGGAGAATTTAAATCCTACCAAGCAAGTACTACATGAACTATGGGATGAATATCCAACAATGCAGGAAAAGGATGTACGCACTGTACTCGGCAATTTTCTATTCAGCGGCGATGATGTACTAAAGAAGATCGGAGAGCTGAGCGGCGGGGAACGTGCCCGCGTCTCGCTGGCCAAACTTATGTTGCAGAAAGCGAACCTGTTGATTCTTGACGAGCCGACCAACCACCTGGACCTATTCAGCAAGGAAATTCTTGAAGAAGCATTGGAAGATTATCCGGGTACGATCCTATTCGTTTCGCATGACCGCTACTTCCTGAATAAAATTGCGACACGTGTGCTTGAGCTAACACCAAATGGCGTCATTTCCTATCTCGGAAACTACGACTATTATATCGAGAAGAAAGAAGAGCTTCAGGAACTGCAATCCGCGGCCCTGGCACCAGCTATACAGTCCGAAGTGGAGGAAAAACAAAGCGATACATCCTCTTCCAACAAGGAGAAGTTTCGTCAGGATAAAGAAGCCAAAAAAGCGGAACGTCAACGCCAACGACGGATTGAAGAGCTGGAAGAGCGAATTGGAACGTTGGAAGAGTCGATCTCCTGCCTGGAAGAAGATTTGTGCAAACCTGAAATATTTCAGGACCACGCGAAGGCATTGGCATTCAACGAAGAACTGGAAGCAAAGAAAGCAGAACTGGAGAACTGTCTAGAAGAATGGACAGAGCTTCAGGAATAACCTTAGGAATACCAAAAAGTCCAGCCGTACAGGCCGGACTTTTTTAATAATTAAGGGCACAAGCTTCTCCTATTTTTTAGTACCCATCATCCTGTACAACAGGGGAATCAATGCATACAGCATTGCCAAAGAAGCAGCAATGATGCCCGAATCGTTCAATAGCAGCGCTATCAGCGCACCAAAAGAAATCGTTTTTATTCCCGCTGTAAAATACGGATACTGCCTTGTAACGTTTCGTACCTGTGCGTTCTTATAATAGATGAACAGCAAACAAACGAGCAAGCTAACAATAAACAGCTTGCTCCATATCGAAGCAAGGATAAGTCGCCAATTCATCGTCAGCTTACGCTCCATAATGCGGCCGATTTCAGGCCAATTTCCCGTCATTACTTCAATGAATGCGCGGCCGATATGCGATTGCTGTTCACCAGCCATCTGATAGTTCACCACAAAAAACAAACCGGCCACCGCTACCAGCGTTACCAGCAAAGCTACAATATACCGCTTTCGCCAAACGCTCCCGGAAAATACAGGTATACCGTACAAAAGCACAGCCAGAAATACAAGGATGCCCCCTGCCTTACTACCTCCCCGCGGCCAAGCCATATAAAGCACAATGACCAGACAAATGCCGATTAGCAGCAGAGGTACATAGCGTGCCGCATTTTTCTTACATAATTCTCCAGACATAGCCACGCTCAACATTGAACCGCCAAGCAGTACACCCATATATTCATTGCCAATACCGTAATAACGCGCACCGATTACCGGATCATACCCTAGATAAGAACGGCGAATAAGCTCTCCGCCTATAAATCCATCTAAGAGCGGCGGAAGCCAGCTAACCAGCCCAATTCCCAAAAAACAAACAGCAAATGGCAGTCGGTACAACATAAGCGAAATCCCCATGCCTATAGTACTTAATAGCAGCGCAATGATAACAGGGGATGGGGAACCCGGCAGCAACGGAAGCAACAGCAAGAAAAATGGAATGAGCAGCACGAACAGCAAGATATAAGAAAGCATCCTGCGGATTTGTTCATTTCGCTCCCCGAAGAACAATATCAGAACAGAAAGGACAATAACCGCAATTGTTACGCCTACATACGGATACAGCACCGCAGGGCGGGTCGCATAAATATAGTCTATCGCCCCTGCAGTCTCCCAGAACCACTCATGCGAAAATGTATGATCTACCGTCAAAGGCTGTCCTTTCATCGCAGAAGGCAACGGAACTTTTAGCCAGGCAAGGATGGAGGGTGCAATGTCAATATTGGCGGCAAGCCCGGGTTGACGGGTTGTTCCGGAAGTTAACACCCCGCCATTTTCTCCATTTTCCCATAGCATAACAGGCGCCATGCGCTTCTTATCGGCAATATCACTATCCGGAAGCGAAGCCGACAATAAAAGGATGCGCTGATTATTTTCCCTTTTCAGGGCCAGTTCTCCAGCAAATGTTACGATCTCCTTCACTACCTGTTGACGCAATTCCATGTACCTTTTAGTGCCCAATGAATTTTTGTGCCTTGCAAGGCGTTCCAAATCTCCCAATTCTGCTACGATAAGCCCGTTTCCCTCTGCTTTCCAATTTTGAATATGATATGTCAAAAACGAGTAATCCGTTTTTCTTCCGCCTGGAAAGAGCGACGTATGAATAAGCGTTTCTTCACCTATCCATCCTTGTGGGGTGATGCCTTTTCGATTCATCGTCAGCAGTCCACCCAAACGGCTAGGCTTGCTTCCTGTATCACTATTTCCGATAATAGCCCGTCCAACTCCATGCTGTTCTAATGTCTCTCCTAATAAACCAGGAATCGCTCCTGTATTCCTCCGTTCATTACTTTCCATAAGAACGGGAATATACGGCAAAAGAATGGTTCCATTCCGCAAGCTGTGTAGCACTTCTCCTGTATGAAGGTAGTAGAGTGGCACTAATTCTGCGCGCTTCTCGCCGCTTCTGTACGCGTATCGGCTCCATTCGTTGCCTGCCGCACGAGCTCCTGCGCTTATTGTCGTTATATTGTGGATATCTTTTAGAGAAATAGCTGTCCGTATATTCAGCTCACCAATCGATGCCTGCTTCAACAAAGGAACTGCGGTGCTCTTGTATATCATGTGGATATCTTCACGGGTTAACTGCGGGACTAGCAGAACGATAACAGAAGGATGGTTTTGTGCAAGGATTGCTGTGGTAAATAACAAAAAAGCGGATAAAAACACGCCGCAGAATCCAACAGCAAAAATCGCCTTTTTTTTCAATCAGCCTCCTCCTTTTCCACATATCCACACATCTATTCACATTTTTTAGCTTTCAAAATACTTATATATCAGGTTATCCACTATTTCATCCACATTATCCACAATGCTGTGGATAATGTTATTCAGCATATTATTCAACATTATTCTACTTAATTTGACAAAATACGGCTTATTCTAACAAAAAAGCAACCCTTTTATAGGGTTGCCCTTTTATTGAAGCGGCAAACCAGGAATGCCGTTTAACGACATATCTGCCAGCTTACCTTTTTTATATTCGATGTAACCTACGCCTGCAATCATTGCAGCGTTATCCGTACACAATGATAACGGAGGGATGATTAACTCTACACCTTCCCTCTCTGCTCGCTCGGCTAACGCACTGCGAAGCCCTCTATTAGCCGCTACACCTCCGGCCAACAACAGCTGCTTTACCGGACGCTCCCGAATGAGGTTGAACGACTTATCCACAAGCACTTCCACTACCGAATCTTGAAAGCTGGCAGCAAGCGTTTGCGGTTCAATCGTCTCCCCGCGTTGTGCCGCATTATGCAATGTATTGAGTACCGCAGATTTCAGGCCGCTAAAGCTGAAATCATACGTTCCTTCAAGCCAGGCACGCGGCAGCGGGATAGAAGGTACCCCCTCATGTGCAAGCCTATCAATATGAGGCCCTCCTGGATATGGAAGACCAAGCGAGCGTGCCACTTTATCGTATGCTTCACCTACCGCATCGTCCCTTGTCTGCCCGATAATCTCATATGTTCCATGTTCCTTCATATAAACAAGTTCCGTATGTCCCCCCGATACTACAAGCGCTACTAGCGGAAACTCAAGCTCTTTTACAAATCGGTTGGCATAAATATGGCCTGCAATATGATGCACACCGATAAGCGGAATACCGCGCGCAAATGAAATTGCTTTGGCGGCCGCCACACCTACAAGGAGTGCCCCGACCAATCCGGGTCCATATGTTACCGCAATAGCATCAATATCATCGAATGTACAATCCGCTTCCCGTAATGCCTGCTCGATGATCACCGTAATATTCTCTACATGATGCCGTGAAGCCACTTCAGGCACAACTCCTCCGAATCGTTTATGGCTTTCGATTTGTGAAGAGATTATGTTAGAGAGAATAATGGTACCATTTTCGACAACAGCAGCAGACGTCTCATCACAGCTCGTCTCAATTCCGAGAATACGTATCGGCTTATTTGCAGCAAGCGCTTCTTCACGCCGTTGATACGCCTTTTGTTTCCAATTGTTCGTCATTTTATTTCACCCACGTCTTGAAATTCTATATCAATTTACACTACAAACATTGTACTACAGTTCTTATCATGAATACGTACACACCTTTTACAAAAACGTAAGTTTATTTAGGATTAGTAATACCAAACACCCATAATTACAGCGGCACATGGCTATTTCCTGCATTATTTATTTATAACATTACCCAAACGCTGGAGTTTGTTCCATCCAACTGTGATGCCTTTAAGGGCAGACACAATGGATTTGATCACAATGTAGGTCATGAATTGACGATAAATAATACGCTGCAGGAACAGCCAGAGCAACGGCTTCGGATTCTCTCCTTCCAGCCGGAACGCATAGAAGGAGGCAAGGAAGTCAATAAGGAAAAATAGGCCGTAGAATACTAGCGTTTTTCCCGGTTGAATCCCAAACAATCCCATAATGAAAAGAATATCAGCTATCGGGGAAATTGTTTGGAAAATGTATTGGAAAAGCCACATATTAGGCAAGCCTACAAAGCCAAGCGATTTATGCTTGCGGTTGAACAGCGCCCTGCGGTGCTTCCATAAGCATTGAAGCGTTCCGTATGTCCAACGGTAGCGCTGCTTTAGCAGGCTTAAGACATCTTCCGGCGCTTCAGTATAGGCATACGCCTGTTCCTCATACATAATACGATAACCTTTTTGAAGGAGCGTTAGTGTAATATCCGTATCCTCCGCCAGCGTATCCTCTTTAAGATAGCCTGCTTCGGCCACTGCCTCTTTGCGCCACGCACCAATAGCTCCCGGAACGACAGCGATGCAGTTCAACTCATCGAATGCCCTTCTTTCCAGGTTGAAACCAGTGATATATTCGACTTGCTGCCAGGTAGTCAGTAAGTTTCTGATATTCCCGACCTTTACATTTCCCGAAACAGCTGCAATGTTTGGATCGGCAAAGTGACGGGTAAGCAAAGCGATGGCGTCAGGCGCAATCATCGTATCAGCATCAAGCGCAACAACAATCTCACCGCTCGCTTCTATAAAGCCCCGATTAACAGCAGATGATTTCCCACCATTTTCTTTCGTAATTAGCTTTATACGCGAATTCTGGCCGAATGTTTTCTGAATAACAGCTGATGTCTGATCAACAGATCCATCATCGACTACAATTACTTCAAAATCCGGATAATCGCTCTGCAAAATCGAATCGATTGTTTTACATATGACTTTCTCTTCGTTATATGCAGCAATGACTACGCTAACCGAAGGAGTAAAGCTGTTATTCGGAGTGAGAGAGAGGTATCTTTTTTTCTGTCTGGAAGCGTAGTAAACAAGAAAAAGAAAACGGATAATTCCTACGCTAATGGATAAGTAGAGCATGAAGGTGATGCCCTTTTGCCATCCCGAAAATGCTGTGAAAACTGTTTGATCATATATAATAAAAGGGTTTTCCGTATATTCAACAGGCGGCATTAGCTCGTCGGCTTTTTTTCCGAGCAATTGGTGTATCGTAGTAAAGGTATAGCCTTTGCTCTTCAAGGTTTCAATAATCTTCGGCAACGCTTCTATCGTGTTAGTGCGATCGCCGCCTGCATCGTGAAGCAGGATGATATTCCCATTTGGCAGTTCCTTTAGCACACGGCGGATAATTTCATCGCTGGATGGCTTCTGCCAGTCTTCCGGGTCAATAGACTCTCCAATCGTAGTATAACCCATCTGCTGCGCCCGCAAAATCGGCAGCAACTCTTCCGGCGTGGATGGAGAAGCATCCGCTACGTAAGGCGGACGGAACATCGTCATTGAATGACCGGTTATTTCCTGGAATAGACGTTGATTTGCGTTTAGTTCCATCTTTGTACGCATCGGAGAAATTTCGGCAACGTTTGGATGCGTGAAGGTGTGGCTTCCAATCTCATGGCCATTCTGATAGATTCGTTTGATAATGTCGGGGTTTAATTCAGCGTTTTCCCCAACGATGAAGAACGAACCTTTTATCTTATAGCGATCTAAAATGTCCAATATTTTTGGCGTATATTCAGGATCAGGACCGTCATCAAAAGTAAGAACGACCTGTTTGCCCATAGCTTTTCCATATCGATTCACTTGGAATGGAACAGGATAAGAGACGTAAGATTCATTCGAAAGACTTCCATCTTGAGTTACGTTAAAGTACCTTTTCCCTTCCTTCTCAGAAGAAACGACCTGTAGCACTTCTCCGTCACCAGAATAATGAACGGGCTCCGAACTTGTGAGCGTATGCAGCAATGCGGTCTGTGATTCGAAATGATCCGGCTGCTTAAGCACATCCCATACAGTCGGGTCCTCTGAACCAAGGCGCCACAGTGCCACGCCTCTGGCCCCATTCTCCATAGATATTTTGAGTTGATTGTATACAGAAACCCCATCTAGGAACCAGACAATGTGGCTGTCTTCACCCTCTTTATATCGCATATAAGGGTTTTGACTTCTTTTATCCCATTGAATATTCAGGCGAGAATTATGCGCCATCTCCATTATATCGCCAAATGTTACTGTATCCGCCGACTGATTGCTATTCTCTATCCAGTCATATCCGTAGCTTCCCAAACTAACAATCAGCTTTTCAGGAGGGATATCAAGCTGTTCTAAGGCATTTTCAAACCAGGAAATGGAGGCGATTGGACCCGGTTTCCCGCTTTGATAATGTTCATCGTATAGCATGACAATCATACGGTCTGTTACATTAGCAAGCGCGCCGTAATCAAAGGCATCATCCTGTGCGGGTACGTCTTCTGTAAGCTGAAGGCCGTTCGCGTGAAACTTTCGGTACAGCTCGCCCATAAACGCAGTGAGCGCATCCTGATCTTTTTTATCAATCGCTTCAAAGTCAATATTAAATCCCGAATAATCATTCTTTTTCGCTTCGCTGTACAGCTGTTCAATGAACTCCTGTCTTTTCGCAGGAGAAGTAATAATGTTGTGCACAAGTGTAGCATCCCAAATCCCGTTTGCAAAGTTACTCACAAGCGGCATGATTTTTACATTGTTATTTTTGGCCAGTTGCTGCACATCAAATTGAATATCCTTGTGCAAGCTCGTATCAGGATTGAGATGATACCATTCCGGGATGACAGTTGTAAGAAAGTGAATGTTTTTTTTCAGGGAATTTTTACTGTTTTCATCCCAATTCACATAAAATCCGTACACTTCTTTCTGAGTCATCTGCTGCATAGCCTTATTTTTGTGGTGCCGTTTAAAATCCAACTGAAAAGTAGGGTGCGTTTTTTCTTCCTCTTTTAGCTGTTTAATTAAAGAGTGTTCATTTATTTTTTCCATAATCGGCTGAATTAGATTCAATTTGCTGTTTTTCTCAAAAGATAGTTTTGGAAGGGACGGATCCGAGTTAAGACTGAGGCCGAATATACATAAAACAATCAGGGAGACAACGCCGAGCAAAATACCGAAGCGTTTTAAAAAAGACCAGCGATAGCCAAAATCATCATGAAAAATGAAATGCTTTGTTCCTGAGATACGTCTGTGCTTGTTTTTTCTTTGGTAGAGCGAAGCAAAAATTAAGTAAGCTAATCCTGCTGCTAGCATACCTTCCACGATGCTTATAGGCGGTATCCATGCATTCGTCATACCCGCTCCCTCCTCTCCTTAAAATGTTAAGATGTATGTGATACAACTTTTGTATAATCAAACGTATCTGGTGCGAACCACTTTATTCCGATACTTGGCTTTCCGGTTTGATCTGGGGGATTGCATTGAATTTCCTTCGAGCTTACCAAATGATTATTAAGGGAAATATACACATTCTTCGGATTGTCCACATAGAAAGTAATTCCCCGAACCTCATGTATAGTTACAGGATGTGATCCAAAGAGCGGGTCGTTAATGGATTTTAACTCAATTTTTGTCCTTCCTCCTTCTGTTGTAATCGCATAATGAAGATAATTGTGTGCTACATTGTAATGAAGAAGTCGGCTTGTGCGCGCTACCAGAATACGACCGCTATCCTGGTAGCTTGCAAGCAAGCGAAGCGCTTTAATGTTACTTCTATCAAAAGGGTACGCACCATTTCCGCCGCCAAAATGCTGTCCAATAATAGCGTAATTTTTTTGAGATACAAGATTATCTAATCTCTGCGGTGTAATTTGCACATCTAACGCTTTTGGACCCCACGTCCAATTTACTCCCTTTTTTGTGCGGTCGAACACATAGCGATGAAATCCCCATATTTTATTTCCATCACGCAGTTTTATCGGGAAGATGGCGCTTTTTTCTCCAAAGTCTGAATCCCCTCTTGAATTCCAAAGAAAGTGAACACCGTTTTTGATGATAAGATCAGTATGGTAATAAGGCGATTGTTTGTTATCCCCTTCCTGGTATGAGGCAAAACCAAAAGATGTATAGGCACCGAAATTTTGCCGATTCGCCTCATTTCCGTGGTTAATCCATATATCAGGATGGATGCCATCTTCATTCATATGTTTCCAGGCTGCTTCAGCAAGATTTCTTGTACAAAAACCCTGGCCGTGGTTAATGCGTGAAAAATCGCCATATCCATGTATAGAATCAATCCAGCCTGCACGGTAGTAGTAATTGATTAATCCAGCATCCTTCTTTTTATTTGTGTCTATGCCGTTAAAATAAGTCATGATGGCGTTTGATATATGCTTTCGATTATCTACATAGTATGGATGGGAGCTGTTTGTATCCATGTACATCCAGAAGCTATCACCAATATCAAGCCCTAACCCCCTGCCCATTGGTGTGTTCTCCTTTGTATTCAAGAACTGGTGATACTGGGCAAATTCATGCGGTGTCGTGCCATCAATGTCAGAAGCGATGGAAAGCATAGCTTGATACGGATAAGGGAACTCTCGCATTTGTACTTGAGCGATGGGCTGTGCGGTAAATCCATTTTTTATAAAAATCGCAATGCCTAAAACAATAAACAGAAATAACACGGTACCCAGCTTTATGTAGTTTATCTTTTTGCCCATTATTTTTACCCCCTTTATTTACCGTTTTTTCTATGCAAAAAGAAGTATACGGTGGGAAAATAAAAACTAACTGAGAGATGTATTAAAATTTGATGAGAAGCAGGAAAGCGAAGAAATATAATATTGCTATCTAATTATTTGATGCTTGTTTGCATAGCCAGGAGGGAAAGTAGTGAGGAAGATATTGATTATTGAAGATGAAGAAAACCTGTCGCGTTTTATTGAACTTGAACTTCAGTACGAAGGATTTTCCGTAGGAACCGCTTATGACGGGAGAAGCGGGTTGGAGAAGGCGCTTAATGAGGAATGGGATATGATTCTACTTGATCTTATGCTGCCCAGTTTGAACGGAATTGAAGTCTGCAGGCGTATCCGGCAGACAAAACACACACCGATTATTATGCTTACGGCACGAACCAGTGTGCTTGACAGAGTTTCCGGGCTCGACAGCGGAGCAGACGATTATATTACAAAACCGCTGGCGATTGAGGAATTGCTGGCAAGAATGCGGGCACTATTCCGTCGGATGGATCAGCAAACCGAAAAAATAGCCGATTCGCTGCTAAACCATAAAAATATTGAAGTAAACACAGAATCGCAAACTGTAAAACGTGACGGAGAAATCATTGCACTAACAAAACGGGAATACGAGCTATTGACTGTACTTCTGCGTAATATGAACCGGGTAATGACTCGGGATTTGCTGCTTGATCTTGTGTGGGGATACGACTCGGCAGTGGAAACAAATATCGTCGACGTATATGTTCGTTATCTGCGTAACAAGCTTGATATGCCCGGTCAGGAAAGCATTATTCAAACCGTGCGGGGAACAGGATATGTAATTAGAAAAACAGAAGGATAATGTACATGATTAAAAAATGGATTCCTCACTCTCTTACATCAAGATTAGCATTTTTATTTACAATTGCTATGGTGTTCTTTTTATTATTCATGAACTTGTTTGTCTACTGGGCCACCATGCAGCTTGTTTACCGGCATGAACATCAGCTCCTTCAGTCTAAAGTAGACGTTATAACGAATGAGATAGCGGACGATTTGACTTCACGCTCCGCGTTTAACCATGCACATTTACAACAAGTGCTTAGCAAATTTGTTAACGAGTATCAGTCCGTTTCTTTGTTTACAGCAGACGAAAAAAAAATAATCACAGTACAAGGGCCTAAGTGGAGACCTGAAGTCACAAGGGACATTGAAAAAATATTTACGCCTGAATCGTATTTTATTATGCAGAAAAAAGCGCTTCAGGATGAGCGGACGTTTTCCGTTCCGTCTCTCTCTACGCCACTGCGACTTGAAATGGTAGAGGATACTAAACCACTGAACCACTTTATTCATATTCTCCTGCTCATTCTCGGTACAACATCTGTTGGCGCGATTTTGATTTCAGGAGTAGGAGGATATTTTTTTGCGCGCCTTAGTCTTCGTCCCCTGAATCGTTTAATGACGGAGATTTATCAAATGGAAGCATCACACTTGTCTTCCCGGCTGTCACCACGGTCTACTGCCAAAGAAATTACAACGCTTACCGAAGCGTTTAACAGTCTTCTCGATCGTATTGAAGCTGTATTATCAAAACAAAAGCAGTTCGCATCGGATGCCTCCCATGAACTTCGTACCCCTCTTACGATTATTGATGGGTATCTCCGGCTTTTGGATAGATGGGGGAAGGATAAAGTTGAAGTACGGGAAGAGGCCATACTAGCCATGAAGCAGGAGTGCGTAAGGCTTTTCGGTCTAGTAGACGATTTGCTAATGCTGGCAAAGATGGAGGAGGGCTCTGTCTCTACAGAAATCTTGGAAGTACAGGAGCTTACACCGCTTTTGGAAGAGGTAAAGAATGCCTGGCGTTCCGCCTTTCCTTCAAACTTGCGGCTGGTTTGTCGATGGGAGGACTCTCTCGTTCTTCCAATGGAACGGGAGAAGATTCGCCGTCTGCTCGATATTTTTCTCGACAATGCCCGCAAATACACAGATGAAGGAGAAGTACGATTGAATGTTTATAAAAAGGAGGAATGGGTTCATATTATTATAGAAGATACTGGGATTGGTATTGACGAAAACGAACTCCCTTTCATCTTTGAACGTTTCTATCGCGTGGATAAATCACGCAGCCGTCAAAGAGGAGGAAGCGGGCTAGGACTTGCTATTGCCAAATCCATCGTAGATATACATCAGGGACATGTTACGATACAGCGTGCATCTCAAGGAGGGACAGCGGTGCACATTATGCTGCCCGCTCACTCCTCAATTTAAGAAGGCGAAAGGGGGATGATTCCATCTCCCTCTACACGCCGCAATAAAACACTGACATTATGCTACGATAATTTCCGCACCAATACCATTGGGCTCGGAAAATGTAAGATCAACTTTTAAATGTTCAGAAATAAAGCAATGGTATTCCACCAAGTAAAACGCGATGGAATCGACAAGGTCCTGTTCATGAAACCATGCGTGCTCAAGACGGCTGCGAACATTTGCGTGAACCCCCTGGTCAGGATGAAATTGGAGATCAACCTCCATGTCTTCGGGATGGCAGCCGTGCTGTCTGGCAGCAAAAACACAGCAAGAATCAATAATGTCTTGTTCTGAAAAATAAAGCTTCATAAATATTTATCCCTTTACATTTTTGTTATCTGAAGAGTAAACGCCGAATAAGGAGGAATCCTATAACAACAATCACCATATTAATTAACAAACCCGTAAGTCAATTACTCACAACTGAAGTCACGAGTGTCTTGTCCGCAAATCATGAAAATCCCTGATAACTACCGCTGAATCCTTTCGCAAATACGGAGACTGGAGAAAGCATCATCAATCCCGCAATGAATACGGCCATTACTGTTTTGTACATTCGCACATCTTCCTTTCTTCTCATTATTGGCTTTCTTATTTTAAAAAAAGACCATTAAAATTTAATGAAAGCTTTCTTTAAGAAGGATTTAATTTTCTCATCGAATTTTAATGAATTTCTTAGATAGCCCTAATGGTTTTTGTTTACAATATCGACTAATCAACTACTTGACTAATTGAGAGGTCCAAGAGATGGTAAACACGAAAACGGTAAGTACAGAAAAAATTCTTATTCTTTCAGGAAATTATGGGGACGGACATCAGCAAGTCGCTCATGCCATTCAAGAATCGGTTCGGCTGCGCCTTCCTGAGGCAGAAACACTTATCGTGGATTTTATGGAATATATTCACCCCTACTTTCATTCGATTGGAAGAAATATTTTTATTGGAGGAGTAAAAAATTTCCCTTCTGTTTACGGATATATTTACCGTAAAACACGCGTGACTAATCCCTTTTCAATTTTTATAAAATCATTTAACCATTCCGGTATTCGGCGCATGATGAGGCTTTTGCAAGAATTTCAACCTTCTATTGTGATCAGTACGTTTCCGTTGGCTGCAGGCATGATATCAAAAATAAAGGAATTGGGACTAACCAATGTAGCTGCTGTGACAGTGATTACTGATCATACGGACCACAGTTATTGGCTCCATCCTTTCACTGATCAGTATATTGTCGGATCAGAGTTTGTCCGCAAATCCCTCCATCAACTTGAAGTAAATGATGATCAAATTACTGTAACGGGCATTCCGGTTCGTCCGGAATTTTGCAGGGCATATAACCGGGGCATTTTGCGGAAAAAATTTAATTTTGATCCAGATCTGCCAACCATTCTCATCATGGGTGGGGGCTACGGCATTATGGGAGAGGGCATGTCTGAACTTTTATCTTCCCAGATTTTTTCCCAGCCGGTACAGTTGATCGTAGTATGCGGCCATAATGAGAAATTGCGGAGGGAAATGGAGAATCACCTGAATTTCTCGCAACAACGTGTGCTTGTCACCGGGTATGTAAATTATATTCACGAATTGATGGCCATCTCCGATTTTATGATTACTAAACCAGGAGGCGTAACGACGGCGGAGGCTATTGCTCTGGAACTTCCCATGCTTCTCTACAAGCCGCTTCCAGGGCAGGAACAGGATAATACCCAGTTTTTGCTAAACAGCAGAGTTGCCTTGTATGCAGAAGATGAAGCAGAACTGCAATTCTATATTGCCCAGGTGCTAAAAAACCCGAAGCTGCTCATACAAATGAAAGAGAGTGCACGCCGCATGCATTCAAAATGGACCGCTTCCAAAGTGGTGGATGTTATTTCATCTGTAAACTTCGAATGGCAAGAGATATACGTCTAGAGCAGAGAGGAAAGACAGGTGTAAGAAATATGGGAAAACTTTTGGCAGGTGTATTAATCTTTTTCATTATGCTATACGCTGTTGTTCCTGAGATTGCAACCCGGATTATAGGAGTAGGCGCGTTGCGAAAAGGCCGCCTTCGAAAAGAAATAGCTCTTACATTCGATGATGGACCAGATCCGTACTATACACCGCGTCTGTTAGATTTGTTAAAAAAGCACAACATAAAGGCAACATTTTTTATTGTAGGGGCAAAGGCGGAGAAACATCCTGATATTATCAAGCGCATACAAAGAGAAGGCCATTTAATTGGTATTCATAATTATGTTCACCGGGCGAACTGGTTCATGAATCCGTGGAGACTATGGCAGCAAATTCATTATTCGGCTGATGTAATCGAGCAAATTACAGGCCAAAGGCCCGTGCATTATCGACCGCCATGGGGGTTGTTTACCATTTTCGATTTTATCCTTGGTCAGAAATTCTCCTTTGTTTTATGGTCTGTCATGGTTGGCGACTGGAGAAGCAGAATTGGCCGGGACGCACTACGCAAGAAAATTCTTACCCAACTGCATGACGGCTGTGTGATTGTTCTTCATGACAGCGGAGAAACGTTTGGTGCGGATCGGGACGCACCGATGCATATGCTGGAGGCGCTTGAAGATGTGCTACAGGCTATATCAAAGCAACCATATAAGTTTGTTCTGATTGATGAGATAATGAAGCACGCCTAATAAAAAGGTAATGAGGCAACAAAACAGCTGTTTTATATACGTCTGACTTGATGAATCGACATCCTCCCGTGGTAGGAGGTACGGAAAAGATGGAGAAAATCAAAGGTTGAAAAAAGCATCCAATCTCTTCTTTTTCCAATTCTCCTACTTCCAACCACGCTACTCTGTCGAAATATCAAGTGTAATTTATCACGCCTGTTGATTGTTCAAAGAAGAAAAGGCAACCACAACGGGACACAAACAAGGCC
>NZ_KE952809.1:358-12803 GCF_000466385.1 Aneurinibacillus aneurinilyticus ATCC 12856 | reverse complement strand
TACTGGATAATCAACACCCTTGGTAATTTATATATTATAGGCCCACATTCAAGGTGAGTGGTTATTTATTTTAATTAGCTCTTGGAAGAAGATAGCACTTCTATCTTTGGAATCTCTTTTAATGGCTGTCCTTCTTTGTAATAAAGTGAAGGTGTCAATATAACAAAGAAAATATGGACATTCGTATATCCATGCTCTTTTAACATGCTGTAAAGCGTAGCAGCAAGTGCATCGTGCTTTTCTTGTTCCCTTTGAAACATAAGGATTTCCAGGCTTGGAGGCGTATTCGTTATTTGTTCGACTGTAAGAAGCTCGATCTTCACGATGTCTTTCGGAATATTAACTATGTGAGAGAATTCCTCAATAAGCGTCGGAGAGATTGTTTTAAGAAGGTTTCTATCAAACCCTTTAAAGCGCAAAAATGGCATAGTTTCTTTCCTTTCCATACATATGTCTGCAAAGAATTTGTACATCCTTTACAAATAAATTATCACACCCGTTGATGATCCATAAGGTGGAAGAAAGAAGGTGCACGCGTCACTCTGGAGCATACTGAATAATCAACACCCTTGATAAATTATATCACTACCTTACTTTTTTGTAGTTTGTTTTAATTGGCAGCCGTACATTTGTCGATTGTCTATATTACGCAAAAGAACCCAGCTAATATACCAGGTTCTTTCTTGATTTTATCGTATCTAAAATTTAAATTTAACAGTTAGTTTCTGTAATTCTTCCGCCATTTTCGATAAAGACGTCGCCAATGATGTAACTTCCTCCATCGAAGCAAGCTGCTCCTCCGCAGAAGCAGCAATATTTTGTGAGTTGCCGGAGGCCTGCTGTGCAATACTTGCAACATTCTCCCCGCTTGCTGAAATTTCTTGTACACCGGCCGATATTTGCTGGGTTACACTGGCTAGCTCTTCGATTTGCTGCGAAATTTGTTCTGTTGAACGCAAGATAGCGTCGAATTTTTGCTCCGTTTCATTTACAATTTGAATTCCTGATCCTACCTCTTCTTTTACCCTGTCCATCGTCTGAATAGACTGGGTCATATCCTTCTGGATTTCTTCGATAAGCTTTGAAATTCGATTGGAAGATTTATTGGATTGATCCGCCAGTTTTCTGACCTCTTCTGCTACGACAGAAAATCCACGACCATGCTCCCCTGCACGCGCGGCTTCTATCGCAGCATTTAGCGCTAACAGGTTGGTTTGATCCGATATGTTTATAATTGTCTTTAACATTTCTTCAATTTCTTTTGTTCGTTGATCCAGCGACTTAATGACGGAATCCGATTCATTAACCGATTTTTTAATCGAATTCATCTGCTTAACCGTTCCTTGTAGAGCGACTCCTCCTAATTTGGCTGTTTCTGCCGTATCTGTAGAGGACTCGGAAATCGTCGATGCACTCTCAGCGATACGCTGCATTCCAACCGATATTTCCCCAAGGGAATTTGTTGTTTTTTGCAATGCGAGCTGCTGCTCTTCCGCCCCGCTTGCGGATTCCTGTATGGAAATCGTAATTTGTTCCGTTGCTTTGCTTGTTTGTTCGGCACTTGCCGTTAATTCTCTGGACGAGACAGCAACCTGTTGAGCGGATGTATGTACTTCGTTAATTAAATGCCGCATGCTTCTTATCATATTGTTAAAGTCTTGAGCCAGTTCACCGACTTCATCTTTTGATGTAATACTAACTTCTTCAACCGTCAAATCGCCCTCTGCTACGTGATTCAACCTTTTACCTATTAACAGAATCGGCTTTGTAAAACGCGCCGAAAAATAACTTACAACCAACGTGCCTAATAAAACAAAAATGACGGCAATAATGGAAACAAGATACAAAACTTGCTTGGCGCCGCTATTAAACTCCTTGAGATAGGCACCTGAACCAACAATCCAGCCCCAGTTGGGTTCCATTTCAACATAATTAACTTTCATTTCAAGTGCACCCGTATCGGGTGCTCTCCATTTATAAGTCAGATAGCCACCACCGTTTGTTCCCTTTTCAACAATTTCCTTTCCTAGCATAATGCCGTCCTCGGTTTTAACATCTGTTAAATTTTGACCTTCATTGAAAGGATTCATAACAGAAATAGCATCTTTATTTACAGCCCATATGTATCCCGTTTCACCTACCGTGTATTCCTTTTTCATAGGACGTTTATTTTCGGAGTTTTTCTCACCTAATATTTCTTGCCGGACTTTCTCCTGAGCTTCTTCAAGTGTTAGATGTCCGGCTTTTACCTGTTCATCCATAAGCTTAATTATGCCTATGAATAACTTAACATTATCTTTCAATGCTGTTTTCCCAGCATCATCCAGTTTATTTTTCGAGGATTCATACGTACTAATGCCTATAAAGATAGTAGGTACTAACAAAATAAACAAACATAAAATAATTAATTTAGCTTGTAATGATTGCAATTTGAACCTCACGAATGCCCCTCCTTTTATTCACAACAGAAGACTTATTTACTATTCTTATCGAACTAATGGCACACAAATTTTATTCTTAAAATGTAGTAATTTAATTCTAAATATTTATTCTGTTTATTTTTACTAAAAAATGAAAATTTACACCGTTTTAGAAAAACATAATTATACTACTGACTTCCTAAAAAATTTATTCCACTATCTCCCTTTTTACCTGTTCTCTTATACATCTTGTATAAGAAAATGTCGATTTTTTTGTAATCTTGTCGAATTGTCCAATTGTTCAACTTTTGAAATAATAATATCATTCAACTAATTATGATAAAAATATTGTTTTTATTAGTAGTGTGGGGTGATTAGGGCACGTCTCCCAAGAAATTGATGGAGAATTGCCTATATTAATTCTTATAGAAGTGAGGTTTTGTATGGCTGGATTAAATCAAGAACAGAGTCTA
Organism: Aneurinibacillus aneurinilyticus ATCC 12856; assembly: GCF_000466385.1. GTDB lineage: Bacteria > Bacillota > Bacilli > Aneurinibacillales > Aneurinibacillaceae > Aneurinibacillus > Aneurinibacillus aneurinilyticus. The sequence goes on along the minus strand of NZ_KE952809.1, from coordinate 9,910 downwards.
AAAAGGGAAATGAAAAGCCGTCACTTATTTATGATTGCTTTAGGCGGTGTAATTGGTGCAGGTTTTTTCAATGGTTCTGGTTATACGATTAGCCAATCAGGACCGCTAGGCGCAGTATTAGCCTATATGATGGGCGGATTTATTATGTACTTAGTTATGCTGTGTTTAGGGGAATTGACAGTAGCTATGCCAGTATCTGGCTCATTTCAAACGTATGCAACTAAATATATTCATCCATCAACAGGTTTTACAGTTGGTTGGATTTATTGGATAGGCTGGTCCTCAACCGTGGCTTTTGAGATTGTAACGATAGGGATGCAGATGCAAAGATGGTTCCCCGACATTTCTCCATGGCTATGGTCATTGCTTACCGGAATCATTTTATTTTCTGTTAACGCTTTCTCCGCCCGAAGTTTTGCAGAAACAGAATTTTGGTTTGCTAGCATTAAAGTAATCACCATTGTCCTGTTTATTCTCATCGGTGCATCTGTTATATTTGGTTTTGTTCCGATTCATGGAGAAACATCTGCTCCTATGTTTACGCATTTAACTGAATTTGGGTTCTTCCCTAACGGAGCACTCGCTGTAGTTATTGCCATGCTCGCGGTAAACTACTCATTAGGCGGAACTGAACTAGTAGGAATTGCTTCGGGAGAGAGCGAATCACCGGAAAAAACGATACCAAAAGCAATCAATCAAACAGCATATCGAATTATTTTATTCTTTGTTTTATCGATTATCATTCTGGTTTCAATTGTTCCCTGGCAAGAAATTAAGCCAAATGTCAGTCCTTTTGTCATAGCTTTAGATAAGATTGGAATTCCTTATGCGGCGGATATTATGAATTTCGTCATCATTACTTCGCTCTTATCTGTAGCTAATTCTGGACTTTATGCTACCACCAGAATGTTATATTCTCTTTCGAAAGCACAAATGGCTCCAAAATCATTTCAAAAATTAACCGGTAAAGGAGTACCTTTACTTGCCCTAATTGCCAGCATGGGCATTTCATGCGTTTCTATTCTGGCTTCAAAAATTGCTGCTAATACGGTTTACACATGGATTCTCTCCGTAGCAGGAATGGCATCAATTCTTGCCTGGATGAGCATTGCGGCTTCTCAATACTTTTTCCGTAAGCGCTATCTTGCTGAAGGTGGAAAAGTAAGTGACCTGGGTTTCCGCACACCATTGTATCCTATAGTGCCAATTTTGGCGTTTAGCTTTAATCTAATTGTATTGATTAGTTTGGCGTTTGATGATGGTACCAAGATGACCATTTATATAGGGGTTCCGGTAGTCATTATCCTTCATTTGATTTATCTTTTTTTTATACGCAAACAAACACACGAACGGAATTCAGATTCAATAAATAAGTAATACCATGGTTAGAGCAAAGCCTCGCTACTCGTATGAGTGGCGGGGCTTTGTTACGCTTTCCGGTCATAGTCATAGCAAAAGACACTGTTTTTAATTGTCGCAAAGGTTTTTATGGATACATTTTACAAGCTAAAAACACAATGCAATGGACACATTAAGTAATGCGAAGCGCATTATACAATTTGTGAGGTGATATCAATGAAGAAAATCGTCGCATTCACACTTGCAGCATGTGTTGTCGGCTCATCTGTCTCAGCATTCGCAGCTACTACACACCATGAGAAAAAAATGCATACAAAAAGCACACATCATGCGAAACACCATGGAAAAATGCACATTAAGGAAGCAAAACCACATATGCCAAAAACTGGTGCAGGTGGAGCAAGTGAAATCGAGTAATGAAAAAAAGGGGAGCTTTCCCCTTTTTCTTTATATACGATGGAGACGTAATTATGAATAAAGCTATACGTATTATCTTTTTGGTTACTTTTTTATTATCTTCCATCCATACATCATTGTTTACACATATCCGCAGTGAACATACAATAGGCGCAGCTGTCCGGGAAGCCTATAAACCAAAGATAATAATACCTACTCGTTTAGAAGTACCTTCCATTAAACTTATTGCGCCGGTTGAACCTGTAGGTATTCTTGCTAATGGGCAGATGGGAGTTCCAGCTTCTTTTGAAAAAGCGGGCATTCTTATGCCCTGGACAAAACCGGGGGAAAATGGAAACGCCGTAATTGCAGGGCATTTTGATCATTATACAGGCCCAGCCATTTTCTATCATTTAAGAAAGCTAAAATCAGGGGATAAAGTTTTCTTATATGATGATAAAGGCACAAAGCTTGTTTTTATTGTAAAGACTGTTGAATCATTTAAGGTAAAAGAAGCACCCCTAGAAAGAATTTTTGGAGCTTCCCCAAAGGCTCATCTAAATTTAATTACTTGTGCAGGTAAGTTCAACAAAAAAACACAGGAACATGCACAACGCCTCGTTGTATTTACCGAAATTTCTTCATAACGCTTTCTTATTCACTAAATAAAGCCGGATGCCTATCATCAGGCTTTTCTTTTTAAATGTATCTTCTTGCACTTAATCGCGAATCTCAATTAATGGATGCCCACCATGTTTTTAAACTGTCTTATAGTAGTAGTTGAAAAAACGCTATATCGAGGTATTTCAAAAGCAGGAGTACCTGGGTACACTTTTCCGGGATGGATGGTAAACGCCATCCTATACCCTGCTTCTTTTACTAATCGTATCGTACTCTTATTATACTGACCAAAAGGATAAGCAAAGTAGCGGGTATTCAATAAGATTCTCGATAGTTCCAGATCGATGAGTATATCTTCTGAACGTTTAACAAGTAAAAAACTCATAGTGCCAATCGTCCGATGAAGTCTATCCGTATGTCCTGCATATTCGAATACATCCGAATGAGGGACAAGCTCATTCCAGCTGATGTAATTAAGCTTATCTGGATTAAACGTTTCTGGACGACTTTTCATACTAGAAGTAATCGGAAAAATAACAGCCTTATAGTGATATTTTTTCAAAACGGGATAGGCGTATTTAAAATTACTTAAATATCCATCATCAAAAGTAATCATTACACTTTTTGGAGGCAATGAAATCTTTTTATTAATGAATTGCTCAAGCTCTTGCAAAGTTATAGTTGTATAACCGTTATCGTGTAATATTTTCATTTGATGGGCGAATAACTCTGGAGTAATAACCTCTTTGTTTTCCTTAAACTTTCGATTCTCATTTTCTTTTAAAATATGGTGATATACAAGCACAGCAACCCCTTGACCTTTGCCAAGAATAGAACTTCTATCGCTACATGCTAATATGTTTGAACAAAAAAGTAATAAAAGAGCCAAAATGAATTTCTTCATTTTATCCTTTCTCCTTGCATAACAATAACGTCCCTTTTTCAACATGTATGCTTTTAATTTTTGTATTAAGAAGAAAATTATTCTCTGTCGTATATACTACATTTTTCGTATCACGGGTGTTAGCTTATGGGTAATCAACAGGTATGTAATTGTATACAGTTCTATAGGTTTGTCTTCATGTTATTTATAGGAACAAGAGGCTTTACTTATCAAGCTTACGCTCAAAAATCAAACAAAGAGATTACGTCTAGGGAAAAATTCAATGCTAAAAAATGGATGCCGGTGAATTTTTCCGAATCCCCTCCTTCCAACCACCCTACCTTGTCAAAATATCAAGTATAATCTATATAATAAAGATATTCGCGGGAGGATACTTATGAAAATCGCCTTAATTCATGCCACAACGACCGCATTAAATCCTATTGAGCGCGCGTTCTATGAAGAAGCTCCGGGTGTCGAACTTTTTCATTTTATGGATACAAGCCTTCTCGCTATGATGGAAAAAAGCGGTTCACTCACACCAGAAATTATTCGCCATTTTTCCTTACTGGTTAATTTAGCTGTGCAATCAGAGGTAGATTGTATTCAACTCACTTGTTCTGCTTTTAACAATGTAACAACTATTCTTCAACCCCTTTATCCTATCAAGCTGTTCCGTTCGGATGAGGCGATGCTCAATGAAGCACTCACTTATGAACGAATTGGCTTAATTTCTACAGTAAAAGAAACACCTATCGCCCTGCTTAGTTATTTAAGGGAGAAAAAGCCTGACATCTTGGTAGAGTCCCTGGTAGACCCAGGTACTATTCATCTGCTTTCCCAGGGAAGAAAAGAGGAGCATGATAAAAGAATACGAGAAATGGTTTATCAAATAGACGGTAAGGTGGACGTAATTGTCCTTTCCCAATATAGCATGGAGCACGTAGCCACTCAGCTCAATCCTTCTGTTCCTATTCTTACTGCTCCTAGGGCAGCGGCAAAACATTGCCTGGCTTATTTGCGAGGTTTACCTTCATCATAAAGAAATAGGTCCCCTTGAGACCGGGAACCTGTGGGACCTATTTTAATCCAGCCAGTATAAGCCGATTTGACAAATAAAGCGCGGGCTATTTGTCCCAGTCATATGCAATAAATTCTATAATCGTTAGTTCATTCTCTTTATTTACTTCCATTGCAAGTGTTGCACCTAGACTGTCAATATCAGAATAATGAATTTCATTTCCTGAATCGTTTTTGCCAATTTCCCAAGTCCCAGCTTTTATGTCAGGGAATTTACCACTAGATTTATAATGTGATGATAGATTTATTACTCGGTCAAAATCACACCTGTTGATTATCCATAAGATGGAAGAAAGAAGGTGCACGCGTCGGCGTGTTTCCTCGTCTTTTTCTCACAAGGAAGTTTGGGGCACGGTGTGGTGGCGATCCACTCTGGATCATACTGGATAATCAACACCCTTGGGTCAAAATATCAAACATAACTTATATAGGCAATCCATGAGCAAATAACCCCCCCTTATAAATCAAGGGTTTTCCGCTTATCTCTATTTTGATCGAATCTCACCCACATTTTAATTACCTTAAGAAAGACAGGGTCAAAGTAGATACATACCGTCAAATAAATCTAGTTTCTTCTATTACATTTCCCCGTATCTATTCACGCTAATAAAATTGAGGTTATTATATCTTGGCACAGAAAAGCTGAAATAGCTAAGGATGGCACAAAAATTATTGGTGGAAAATTCAAACAATCATTTGTTTTTAAAACAGACCATTAACAGTTCTAATGTCCAACAATAATAAGAAAACAAAAAAGCCCCGCCATCCATACGGACACCAGGACTTCCTTGTCATCTATGCATTTAACTCACTTGCTTTTCATTTACTGGTCATATAGCCAGTACGTTCTCAACAGAGAAATACCTCGTTGCTCTCCGCCTAAAACAGTATGCTCGAATCCTTCTATCCTTTACTCAAAATGATGAATGTTATCGGATGTTATCTTCACTTCTTAATTTTGTTACACCTCACCTGCAATATTTTGATCAGCAGCATGAGGTTTTTCAATGTTGGTTGAATTAACAGCATTAAAATTTCTCATAGAATTAGCTGTATTAACTGTACCTGAACCCCACTTTTGAGATGAAACGGATTTAGGAGAAATAAGAGCAGTGTTTTTCGTGATAACTATTGAACCGTTATCCATAGATCCTATATTTATACCTCTAACGAATGAAGGCATAGACATCTCCCTTTTTAATTAAATTGATAATTGCATAAAACTTTTTTGGCAGTACCCCACATCCACCAGGTTAAAGGTTTTTTGCTTAATGTAAGGGGTACACATAAAATATAGCTTAAGTTCCTGGAGGTATGAACTTACTATTCAATTTTGATACTATACATATTCAGTTTGTTTTTTATGGTACCTGTCTATTTTATAAAATTCCTTGGCAAGCTAAGAAATGGTTGTCCCTTTCCCGGTTCCGTAGTGTTGGTTTTCATTTTTTGTTGAATTAGAAGAAGAATGACTTTGTTCAGTATTTTGATTATGATTTTAAACAATCGGCGTCAAACTTGTCTCCTCCTGCGTTTTTTTGTCCGAAGAAGGGGAACATGCTGGTAAAATTAACGAAGACGACAACATAAGCGACACAGTGGATATAACAATATTTTTTTGTTCAAAGTGAAAAACGTCAACTCTAACGGAATGTCATTTCCCTTCATTTTTAAGGTTTCTTTGACAGAAAGTCATTAAAGGGCATATGGGCAGAATTTTCCTGTTTTCTTTTTTAGACGCAAAATACTCCTTAGATCACTCCGTACTTAATGAACTTGGCAACCACCTCTCCGTACTTTTCAGGTACCTCCATATGCGGGGTATGTCCCGTTTCCTTGAAAACAATCTTTTTCCTTGATGGAACTTTATCATATTCCTGGATATGCCTTTCGCATGTCACAGGGTCAAATTCTCCAACAATGAGTAACGAAGGGTGTGTCAAGTTAGCTAATTGTGGAATGAGTGGTTTAAACATGCGCCCTTCCTCACGTAACTTCTCCAAATGATACTCAGTGCCTTCCCACAATTGTTCCCACTCCATCTCTGTATACAGCGAATCGTCAGTAATGACTGGGTTCGGCGAATAGATTTTATCCCTTTCATCTCCTAATAACTCACTTAGCCGTATATAATGATCAAAGAGTTCCTCTGAACAATGTGAGCCAACTGACAGTGCTTTGCATTCTTGCGCTCGTTCGTAATCACCTTTTTCATAGAACAATAAAGCTGTCCGTTTCAATAGGTTTCGAGATGTCCATTCAAAATGAAATGTCGGACATTCAAAAATAATTTTTGAAATAGCCTTGGGATAGGCAGCTGCATACAGTAAAGCCAAATAACCACCAAAAGAATGTCCGATAACGTTCCACTCTTTTATCCTCAGTTGAAATCTCAATTCTTCGCAATCATCAATCAAATCCTGTAAGACAAACGGTTCATCTTCTGCTATTTTCTCCGAACGCAGTACACCGCGTTGGTCTACTGCTATAATACGCATCTCTTTTGAGAGTCTTTTTGCCTGATGGTAAACAAAATCATAACAACTTTCGCCAGGACCACCGTGTAAAAACAACACTGCAGGAGAACTTTCTTCACCAAATATTTCAACATGTATTTTTTTATTTTTATTATAGAATGGATAAATCATTGCCCATTAATTCCCCCTGGTTTTCGTTCTTTTCTATTCTTGATCTCTCATCGATACAATTAAGTCTTACGTTAATTTTACTTTATCACCAGTAACAGTAGACTATGAATGGACTTGTTCCATGGTTTCATCATCTAATTGAAAAAATTGGAGATAGGCGAGAACTTGATGTTCCCGCCGTTTTGTACAGAGGATAGAGATGGGTTTAAAAGCTTTTTAGTTTTCAGTAACCCGCTTTTTAAATGAAGCTCGATATTCTTCAATATAGCCCAACAAATCTTCCCGTAGATGTATGAGCCATTCAGGATCGTCCGGGGATTCTTGGATATCTACCGTTCGTAATAATGTCGCAAACGTTACAATATTATGCATCCTCATAAACCATTTCAAATCTTTTAATAAGCTCATATCCAGCTCTGTTTCTTGTGTATATCCTCTAATAAAAGCCTGTACGAACTGATTTTCCAGGTCAACATCGTACTCTGATAATTCCCTCAAAGAATAGGCGATATCAGCTACATACCAATGATTAACACAATCATCAAAATCGAGTATGCTTACTTTTTCGTTTTGCCAGCATAGATTATCTAATTCAAAATCATAATGAATCAACCCGAAAGTTTGTTCTGAAACCAGCTTTTGCTCCGCCCATTTCGTAACAAGCTCCCATTCCTTTTGTACGAATGGTTCTTGAGTAGTCAGCATTGTGTTTACAGAGTTCAATTGCTCTTGCTAGCTGAGGCGGCCGCGACGATAAGTTTCGGGCATTCTTTTTAAGCTCGCATGCAATTGACCCAATGTGCGCCCCCAGACGAAATAGTGTTCTTCATTGATATCCTCTATATCGTACTGTTCCCCCTGAAGTGCTTCGAATACTACTGCATAAAATGTTCCAATTTCTGTCTCAACTTCCTCGATATATTTGTTATTCAATGATGGAACAGGCTGGGCTGTATGAATCGGTTGATCACGGAGATAGTGCAGAATCTCGATTTCTGCTTCTATCGTTTGCAGTTTTCTTTCGCAAGAATCACTAAACCTTAAGAAATGCTTCTTTCCCTCCTTGTGAAAAACAAATACGAAATTTGCGCTGGATCTAAAGTAATAAACTGAATCATGGTCATATCCCCATCGTTCAAGTATTTTTTCTGCTACAGGGCTCTGCCATTCATCGTTCACTGTGGCAACAACTTTTTTCATGGTACTAAGTTTCATCATGGGTACGATACCTCTTTCTATGGTTGGTTTTATTTGTGGCGCTTATGTTTCATTTTTCGACTTATATATCTCTCGAATTGTTTTTTCTTTTCGTCTAGCCTCTGTAGCTCAGCGATTTGTTTTTTATAACTTTCGAGTCGTTCACCGCTAATCCATTCATTTTGAAACGCTTGCTTTACAGCACATCCAGGCTCTTTATCATGTCGACAATCTTGATACCTACATCTATTTGCGATTTCTTTTATGTCGTTGAAACTTTGTTCAAGTACCTTTTCTTCCCCCCATAGCTGCACTTCACGTAAGCCAGGTGTATCTATAATTGTATACCCAGTGGGGTGAATTATAAGTTCCACACTTGTTGTTGTATGCCGACCTTTCCCAGTAGCTGTACTAATTGTCTGTTTCTTTTGCTTTGCTTCTCCTAGCAAAGCATTTGTTATTGTAGATTTTCCAACTCCAGACGAACCAAGGAAAACAACTGTTTTTCCGGGTTGTAAATAGGGGCATAAGGCATCCATATTTATATTTTTCTCAACACTTATTGCAAGGATCGGTATATTTATCGCAATATCTCTCACATGATTTACAAAATCACTCACATTATCACAAAGGTCGGTTTTGTTTAAAATAACTACAGGCTGAGAACCGCTATTGTAGACTAAGGTGATAAATCTTTCTATCCTCCGAAGATCAAAATCTTGATCGAGACCGCTTACGATGAATGAGGTGTCTATATTTGCTGCGATGACTTGTTCCTCCGTTGTTCCACCTTCGATAATCCCGTTACTCATTCGTCGTCCACCCGAAATGGGTAGTTTCCTTACAAAGCAATTTTTTCTTGGCATCACCGCATGGATGATTGCTTCGTTGCTATTTTCAATACGTCTAAAAACAACCCAATCTCCTACTACTGGAAAATGTTTTTTTAGATAAGCATGATATCTAAATTTTCCAGCTACCTTCGCTGTAAGAAACTGGCCTTCGAAATAGAGTTGATAACTATGACCATGCTTTGTTATTACCCTGGCAGGAAGGAGTCTCTTTCCTTTGTAGTTCTGATAATGCTGCTCAAAAAATGTGTTCCATCCCATTACTTGTTGTGCGTTCATTCGTTTACCTCCATGTAGTACGTATACTTGTAAAAACTGTGATTGTCATTACAATTTCGTTCCCTCATGCAGGCAAAATAAAAGAGCCAAGGCGGTTATAGACCTATGGCTCTACATGCAAAAATAAACATAAAAAAGCCAAGGCTTTAGTTGCCTTGGCTCATTAATTGGACATATTTATCCAAGCTCCAATTATATGAGTGAGGGGCAACGAAATGTAATTTTAGCGGATGTATTT
>NZ_KE952809.1:0-258 GCF_000466385.1 Aneurinibacillus aneurinilyticus ATCC 12856 | reverse complement strand
GAATTATAGTAAATTTATTGTACCTTAATATTGGGGAAAAATGCAAATATAATTTGTTATTTTTTCTAAATGCCGGAATGTGTAGGAAGCATTAATAATTGACAAATGGCACAACCTAAGCTTCCTAAATTGAAACTGTATGGACCCCCATATCTTGTAAAGTCATTCTCGTTCTATGGAAACCAGGATTCTCAAGTGCATAGTTTTCTTTTGGTTTTATTCTTCCCGATAAAATTTCTTGTTTTATGTAATTGGCTA
>NZ_KE952808.1 GCF_000466385.1 Aneurinibacillus aneurinilyticus ATCC 12856 | reverse complement strand
AAGTGGGAGACTTCTTTCGGAGGGAAGTTAAAAACAGAAAAAATTTCTGTTTTCTATGCGTTGTGTTCACTGGAAATGTTTGCTTGGACAAAGACAAGTCAGAACGGACAAGCTAATCTTGAAGGATTTACTTTGTTACAAAAGGGGCTTTTTCATGGAACAAACAGGAAAACTTGATGGTCAGGCCAAGCTTCTGCTGCTGATGAATGCACTGTATCTCATCTCCATCGGGCTTTCCAACACCTTCGTCAACGTCTACCTGTGGAAAGTGAAGAGCGACTATGCCATGATCGGATTATTTAACATGTTTAATTTTCTCGCCGTTCCTTTAACATTTTGGATCGGAAGCCATATCGTCAAACGTTGGGACCGGGTGTTAAGCATTCGAATGGGCGTATTCATCATGACGATTTTCTATCTTACGGTATTGTTACTGGGGAAGTCTGCTACGGCTCACATTATTCCGCTCGGCTTGTTGCTCGGTATAGGAGCAGGCTTTTATTGGCTGGGCTATTATGTAATGTATTTTGAAATCACCGGCCCGGAGAACCGGGACATCTTCAATGGAGTAAACGGTCTTCTCATGTCGCTGGCTACTGGAGGTGCTCCTTTTCTATCTGGATGGTTGGTGACACATCATGCCAACGGCTACAGATTCATTTTTTCCCTCTCGCTTATTATTTTCGTGCTGGCAGTTATCGTCAGCTTTTTCATCTCCGGTAGGAAATGTGAGGGAAAACTTGACTTTGGCCGTGTTTGGTCAGATACAAAAAACATCTCAAAATGGCACTATGTAGTTTTTTCTTACTTCTTCTGGGGACTGCGAGAAGGCGTAGTCGTATTTCTTGTTGGTCTGCTGGTGTTCGTCGTATCATCAAATGAGCTAACGGTTGGATTTTATGCACTTTTGACCTCGTTTCTTTCGCTTTTGTCCTATTATGCGGTCGGTAAATGGATTCGTCCTCATAAACGCGCGCGTTTTCTTCTTCTCGGGGCATGTATGCTGGCAGTATCTGTGCTGCCGCTCTTGACTCAGCTTCGGTTCGGCACATTGCTCCTTCTCGGTATCGGAACGGCGTTGTTCTACCCTTTTTTTTCGGTACCGCTCGTCTCTACAAGCTTTGATGTTATTGGAGAAAGCATGGAGAAAGCCAATTTGCGCGTAGAGTACATTGTTATTCGTGAATTCGCCTTCAGCCTGGGACGAATGTTAAGTGCACTCACATTTGTACTGCTTGTAACAAGTACGACCAGCTCGCTGGCGCTTGCTCTCTACTTAATTATATTGAACCTGCTGCTTATGTTCTGCTGGGTATTTATGCGCCATGTCTTTCCAGCACATGCGTAAGTATATCGCATAAACAAAAACAGGCCCGCAAATAATAAGGCAAACAGGCCTTTATGCTGGAAAGAGGAAGCGATAAAATATGGATGAAAAATATATCCTCGCCTATTTCAATACGCCGGAGCAGGCTGAGAATATCCGTCAGCAACTAGCTGCACAAGAAGGCATTGTCGATCTACAAATCGACCGTATCGGATTATATCCCGGGCCGGAACCGGAACATTTCACAAACACCATTACCGGAAAATTCGCGGGCTTAGCATCCATAACGACGGATGCTACACCGGCTCATCCCGATGCCAGAGTGATGATGGCTGCCCATCCGAGCGCTAGTGGTATGAGCGGCAGTTCGGACGATACCATTAGAGGACGGGATATTTTGCTTACAGTTGTAATGCAGCCCAAGCTTTATGACAGCGTACGACAAATGATTCGCTCGGCAGGCGGGCTCGTATAGAATAGGAAAAATTCGCGGGCTGCTTCATTCATCCGTTAAAACAAAAAGAGGGCAGCAGCGCGCCCTCTTTTCCTATAGTTCTAATTGATTTTTAACTTGTTTTTCTTTTTTCCTTGCTTGCTGTTTCGGTATCTTCTTCCGTTTCAATATAAGAAGATTCTTCGGCTTCATCAAAAGCAATATCTACCGGTTTTTGCTTGAACATTTTCGTTAAATACATAAGATAAAGCACACCAAGGGCTGTCCAGATTAATCCAAGCTTAAACGAGACTTCTTCAAGATTAAACCAGAGCAAGCCGACAAACGCTGCACCAATTACTGGCGCAATGACATTTACGATAATTTTCATCGGAGAATTGATCTCCTTTTTCTTGACCGCATAATGAGCAATAACGCACAGATTCACAAAAGTAAAGGCAACAAGACCACCGAAGCTAACAAACGACGTTGCCGTATCCAGCGTAAATAAAATTGCAGAGCAAGTAACAATGCCTACTATAATAACGTTAAACAACGGAGTATGCAAACGCGGATGCACATACCCGAAAATTTTGCGCGGAATGACACCATCGCGGCCCATTACATACAACAAACGGGAAACGCTTGCATGCGAAGCAAGACCTGAGGCAATTGTACCTGCCAAAGCACCAGCAAGGAAAAAAGCTTGAAAAAGCTGACCTGCGACCTTTAGCGCAACTTCTGGAGATGCAGAGCTTGGATCATGGAAATCGTTCACGCTTGGAAACAGTGCTTGTACAAAATAGGAAACCGTTATAAAAAGAACACCGCCGGCTAATGCTGTTAAGAAAATAGCCCGTGGAATCGTTTTTACCGGGTTCGGTGTTTCTTCTGAGTACATTGTTACCGCATCAAACCCAAGAAAAGAAAAGCAAAGAAGCGTTGCACCTGCGATCAGGCCGCTCGTATCCATTCCTGATTTATAGAAAGGTTCAATGGTAAAGATAGTCCCGTAACCAACCCCATTATACAAAGCGCGGGCGGCCAGAACTATAAAAATAACAATAACGAGAAACTGGAAAACCACGAGTAACGTATTTAGATTGGAGGTAGATTTCATCCCCATCGCATTAACAATCGTTACAAAGGCAGCGAATCCTATAACCCACATCCAGCTTGGTACTGAAGGAAACAGGGCAGACATGTAAATTTGTGTTAAGAATGCATTTGTCATTGGGAGAAATACATAAGCAATCAGGGAAGACCAGCCTACCATGAACCCCAGATGAGGATTCAGGGCTTTTTGTGTATACGTATAAGCGGAGCCGGCGCTCGGATAAACACGTACCATTCTTCCATAGCTTAATGCCGTAAATAGCATAGCCGCCAGAGCAATAACGTAAGCAGCCGGTACGTGGCCTCCGGTTTCGCCGGAAACGATTCCTACTGTATCAAATACTACCATCGGGGTCATATACCCGATACCCAGCAATACGATAGCTCCTAATCCTAAAGAGCGTTTTAATGTCGCAGATTGCTGCATCGATCACTCCTCCTTTATGCAAAAACGAAATAAAAACCGACAAATTTCGACGTTGAACAAGACAATATAATTTAATCTGCAATTATAATGCCAAACATTAAAACATTTGCAATCTTTAAATAGGAGGAAGGATACAGACATCTATTTTGCGCGTTGCATGTTTTGCAGAAAACTTTAATAGCAAATCATCTAGTCAAATATAGCGTCTATTTTTATGCGGGTACGCATAATCCATTCATTTTTGTATACGATTACATTACCATAAAAAAAGCCTCCCCTTTTCAGGAAAGACTTGGATATTTTTTGCTCTATTAGATTTATTAAGCCTGTCGTGTTACAGGCGAGGTTTCATCCTCTTCAATATACGCGCTCTCGCTCGCCTCCTCAAAATGAATATCTGTAGGCTGTACCTTGAACATTCTCGTAACATACAGCAAGTATATAACCCCTAAACCTAGCCATATTAATCCCATAGTAAACGAATTCGATTCAAGATTATACCACAGTACAGCAACAAAGGCGGCTCCAATCACAGGAACAATCACATTAGTCACAAGTGAGCTAATCGTTTTATATTCCTTATTCTTTAATGCATAATGTGAAATAACGGACAAATTAACAAATGTAAACGCTATCAATGCTCCGAAGCTGATAAATGATGACGCAATCTCAAGTGTAAAGAAAACGGCTGTCATAGATATAAGGCCTGTGAAAATAACATTAAATAACGGCGTATGTGTACGAGGATGTATATACCCAAAAAGTTTCTTGGGCAAAATATTATCGCGACCCATTACATACAGCAGACGTGATACACTGGCATGTGAAGCCAATCCAGAAGCAATCGTTCCAGCAAGGGCGGCAGCCAGGAAAAACCATTGAAATATCTTCCCGCCTACATATAATGCGATTTCAGGCGATGTGGCATCCGGCTGTTTAAACTGTGAGATATCCGGAAATACCGCTTGTGTAAAATAAGAACCAACCGTAAAAATAACCCCGCCAATAAGGGCAGTAAGAAAAATTGCTCGCGGAATGGTTTTTATCGGATCCGGTGTCTCTTCCGAATATGTAGTGACCGCATCAAATCCAAGGAATGAGAAGCAAAGCACCGTTGCCCCTACAATGATGGCTGACATCTGCATATCTGGAGTATAAAAAGGCTCCAACGGAAACACTTTGCCATAACCCATACCGCCTTGTAATTCCCTGATAGCTAATATAACAAAAATGACTACACAAACAATCTGGTAAATAACAAGCATCGTATTAAAATTAGCGGTTGTATTCGCCCCAAGCGCATTCACAATCGTGATCATGGCGACAAAGCCCACTACCCACACCCATGCAGGCACTTCAGGAAACAGGGCAGACATATAAATTTGTGTTAATAAAGCGTTTACCATCGGAAGCAACAAATAATCGGTTAAAGCTGACCAACCTACCAGAAAGCCTAAATGTGGACTAATTGTCTTCTGTGTATACGTATAAGCTGAACCTGCACTTGGAAATGCCCGAACCATTTTACCGTAACTGAATGCTGTAAAAAGCATAGCCGCTAGGGCTACAATATAGGCAAGTGGGACATGTCCGTTCGCCTCATTGGAAGCGATACCAAACGTATCAAATACAACCATGGGGGTCATATATCCGACACCAAGCATAACGATCGGCCATAATCCCAAAGAACGCTTTAGCCTTGCTGATTTTTGCATTGATCACTCCTCCTTGCATGTGGAAAGATTCGTAAAACTATGACTAATGCATTATATAATCAGCAAATTTTGTGCCATATGTAAAGATTTAAAATATTTTAAATAGATTCGAAACTGTTAACTTGATTTTCGGGGCTTTATTCAGCTTTAAGCAGGAATAAAGTCCGAAAATCTCAGCAGAAAATTATGAAAATCAGCATAATCTATTCAAAAAAGAATAGATTGTAAAGAAAAGGGGCTGACCCCATAGCCATCAAGTTAAGGTTCAAAAACAGAATTTTGTGGACAGCCTCTTTTATGTATTTAATACCTCAACAACCACCCGGCTTAAATACTGATCTTCACAGGCTAATAACATGAGTTTGGCATGTTGACCAGAGTATAGATCAATATTAGTAACTGAACCATCCGGACTAAATACATTAATCGGAAATACGCGAGCGATATGGTGGTCATTAATTGGTGGGACTATTCTAAAGCCATTTTTCATTGTTATTTTTAATCACCTTAAATTTATTAATAAGATAAGAGGGAGGAGACTTCATAACATAGATGTTAAGCCTGAAATATCATATTAAAATATTTTATGGGAATCTAGGTAATACATATAAAAGGAGGAAATATGAGGGCGATATTAGAAGTAACACGTGTTATTATAATTTTGCTCGTTGGGTATGCTATACTTTGGGTTATCGAGAGAAATATTTACACAGTAATCGGTGTAGATGTGGATAGCAATCTTTACTTAGGACTAGCCAGTCTTGCTAATCTATTAATCCTCCTAGTTTTGTACAGGAACAAACTACAATTTTCAGGTTGGTATAAAGGTTATAAGAAGAGTTTGTCTAGGGTAACAACACTGGTATTGATTATAACTTCAGGATTTCTCTTATGTATTATTCCTTTTATAACATGACCTGGTAGAGATTTAATTGAGGACCATGTAAAATTATACCATAATAATTAGTGAGTATCACTAGCGTTGCATTAAATTTAAGGAAATAATTTCAAGTTCTTAGTCGTTAAAAAATCCTTTACACTGGAAAGCACAGGTGGTTCCTGTCCAAATCCAACGTAAAGGACCTAAGCTATGGATAAAAGAGGGTGTCCCATCACTTTTGGAACACCCTCTTTTCTGATTATGCATTTTTTTTCAGTGCTTCATAATTGTGTTGTACTTCTACTTTTCTCTCTTCGCGTAAGTATGTGAACCAATATACAGCTCCGACAAATAGTGCGCCACCGACCGCATTTCCCAGGAAGACCGGTACAAAGTTGCTTAAATATTCCAGCCAGGTTACTTTACCAGCAAAAATAGCTGCCGGAATAACAAACATATTCGCTACTACGTGCTGAAAACCAATAGTAACGAACGCCATAACCGGAAACCAAATTCCTAGAATCTTGCTTGCGATATCGTTTGCACCGAAGGCGAGCCATACTCCAAGACATACGAGCCAATTACAGCCGATACCGGATACGAATGCCTGTAGAAACGTATCATGTAGCTTCGCTTCCGCGATTGCTACAGTCTTAGCCAGGAAAGGTCCAGCTTCCGTTAAGCCAACTACATGGCCAAAGAAGTAGGCAACGAACACGGCTCCAATAAAGTTACCAATTGTAATCCAGAACCAATTACGTACAATTTGTCCTACCGTAACCCGTCGGGCCATCATAGCAATTGGCAGCGTCATCATATTTCCGGTTAACAGTTCTCCTCCAGCCATTATGACAAGTATAAGTCCAAGCGGGAACACAGCTCCGCCAAGAAATGAGCCAAAGCTCCCCCATTCTTTCGGTAAATTTCCAATTGTACGAATATCCAGCAGAAAACCAAGTGCGATAAACGCTCCGGCTAAAAAGCCAAGCACCAGCATGTTTGCCAAAGACATATTTGCCTTCTTCGTACCTATTTCCACGGCAGTTCTTGCAATTTGTTGTGGTGGATGAAATGCCATACTTTTCTCCCCCTACTATCCCTTTATTTTTTCTATAATCAAACACAGAAAACAAAAGGCGGATGCTTTCAAAATCCCGCCTTTTGTTCTGTTTATACACTTTACAGCTTTTGCCCCATTCCTTTGAGAAAGCCAAGCATGACCGTCAGCGCCCGATTAACGTCCGGATCTTTGTAAGCTTTCATCAAGTCCATTACTCCGGTCTTCTTACCTGCCCGCACTTCTTCTGCCGAATGTTGCATACCATTAACAATACCTTCAAATACTTTCTTAATTGTCTCTGGTTCCAGTTCTCCTAGCATACCGACAGCACTCATAACATTGTTAACACCACGTGTCATCGTTGGTTTTGATAGCTGGGAAACACCGATTTCCATTACTTTCTCACGTGATTGAATCAATGCACCGATAACTTCAAGCGCACCGCTCTCATGCAGCAATTGAATCACTTTGAGTGTTTCCTTTAGCGCGTCGCCATTTTTGGCAACAAAGCTCACTAAATCACCCAGCGCCTGTGCCTGTTTTTCGGCCTCCGTCGGCTCATGTTTTCTTATAACAGTTGTCGGTTTGGCCATTTATTTTTCCCCCTGTCCGACAGTT
The DNA here is from genome assembly GCF_000466385.1 of Aneurinibacillus aneurinilyticus ATCC 12856. Lineage (GTDB taxonomy): Bacteria > Bacillota > Bacilli > Aneurinibacillales > Aneurinibacillaceae > Aneurinibacillus > Aneurinibacillus aneurinilyticus. The sequence continues at coordinate 7,006 of NZ_KE952808.1, read as the reverse complement.
TCAAGCGTAAGATAATCTTTCCGCTGCCATTTACGCTCTACTTCTACACCACGCTGTGGATTTCGCTTTCCGAAGCGTGAGTTAATGCGCGGCAGCGGATTTTCGCCTTCCACTTCAAGCACCTGCATTTTAACTTTAGCTTCTTTGTATGCCGGCGTATGCGTTGTCACGTCAGAATGGCTACTGGTTAATAGATTGACAGCCGAAATCTCGCTGGTCGAGTTCATCGGAACATAAATTTCTTTCCCCTGTACACGATCGGTCACAACGACACGCAATTTTACAGCTCCATACTCGGATTGCAAGCGGACGAGTGAACCGTCCTTGACACCACGCTCTTGTGCCAGCTCCGGTGATATCTCAACGAATGTATCCGGCGCTTTGTGCATAATCCCCTGGGATTTATTAGTCATATTTCCTTCATGGAAATGCTCTAACAGGCGACCGTTATTCAAGAACAAATCATATTCCTCCGGCATTTGTACCGGCGGAATCCAATCAGTCGGCGTTAGGCGTGCCTTTCCATCCGGGAACGGGAAGCTCTCCTTATATAGAAGCGGTGTATCGGTACCGTCCGCCTGTACAGGCCACAGCAAGCTGTTGAACCCTTCCAGACGTTCATATGATACACCTGCAAACAGCGGTGCAAGACTAGCCGATTCTGCCATTATGTCAGCAGGGCTTGCGTAGCTCCAGTTTCCGCCAAGACGGTTCGCCAGCTCAGTAAGGATCTGCCAATCCGGACGGGATTCGCCCAGAGGCTCCAATGCTTGGTACATACGTTGAATGCGACGTTCCGTATTCGTAAACGTACCTTCTTTCTCCAGGCTTGGGCTTGCTGGCAGGATAACATCAGCGAATTGCGCTGTTTTCGTGAAAAACACATCCTGTACCACGAAAAATTCCAGCTTTTCAAGGGTTGACTGAACGTGGTTGGAGTTCGCATCCACCCATGCCATATCCTCACCCATGAGGAACATTGCTTTCATTTCACCTTTGTTAATCGCATTGAGCATGCCTTCATTATCCAATCCCTTTTCAGGAGAAAGGGAGACACCCCACGCCTTTTCATAACGCTTACGTACAGCGTCATCCGTTACTAATTCATAGCCAGGATAAAAATTCGGCAACGTACCGAAATCGCACGCTCCCTGTACGTTGTTATGACCACGAAGCGGGAATGCGCCTGCATTCGGACGTCCAAAGTTACCTGTCACAAGCAGAAGGTTAGCGATTGCAGTACTGGTCTCGCTCGCACCACAGTGCTGTGTAACGCCCATAGCCCAGAAAATGGCTGTTCCATCGGCCTCATGAATCATTTTTGCTGTCTCGATAAGCTGCTCTTGCGGGATGCGCGTCGTTTTCTCTGCGTAATCAAGCGTGTATTTCTCAAGCGATTTTTTGTACTCTTCAAATCCGTTAACACGTTTATTCAGGAAGGCAACATCATGCCAGCCCTGATCGATGATATATTTAGTTACAGCTGATAGCCATACATGGTCTGTTCCCGGCGCAGGACGAAGAAACAGGTCGGAGCGCTCCGCCATTTCATTTTTGCGCAGATCAGCAACAATCAGCTTGCGCCCGTTCAACTTATGCGCACGCTTTAACCGCGTTGCGATAACCGGATGCGCCTCTGCCGGGTTTGCACCGACAATAATACCAAGCCCTGCACCAGCCATATCATAAATCGTACCTGCATCGCCACCGTACCCTACTGTGCGGAATAAGCCTGTTGTCGCAGGGGATTGGCAATAGCGTGAACAGTTATCAATATTATTCGTTCCGATAATGGAGCGTGCCAGCTTCTGAAGCAAATAGTTTTCTTCATTCGTGCACTTGGAGGAAGAGATGAATCCGAACGCATCCGCACCATCACGGTCTTTAATTTCTTTGAATTTACTTACGATGAGGTTCAATGCTTCATCCCACGTTGCTTCATGGAATTCATCGCCTTTACGAATCAATGGCTTCGTCAAGCGATCCTCACTATTAACAAAGTCCCAGCCAAACTTGCCCTTTACACAAGTAGAAATACCATTGACCGGGGCATCTGGAGTCGGCTCAATTTTGAGAACCTTATGCCCTTTTGTCCATACTTCAAACGTACAGCCTACACCACAGAATGTACAAACAGTCTTCGTCTTTTTCGTACGGGTAGCGCGTAGGGTTGCCTCTAACTCGGATATGGCAAAAATACCGCTATAGCCTGGTTCGACTTCTTTTACTAAATCAATCATCGGGTTCAGCAATGCAGGCTTCATGTCCGTCATAATCCCTGCTTCACCCAGCATGGATTTCTCCATCAATGCATTACATGGACAAACGTTCACACAATGCCCACAAGAAACACAGGACGACTCGTTAATTGGTACGTCATTATCCCAGATGACACGCGGACGATCGCGTTCCCAATCGATGGACAACGTTTCATTTACCTGTACATTCTGACAGGCTTCTACACATTGGCCACATAGAATACATTGGTCCGGGTCATACCGATAGAATGGGTGCGACATATCCACTTCATACGGTTTTGGCTGATACGGACGCGATTGATGCTCAATCCCCATCATCTCAACCGTATTATGGATTCGGCAGTTGCCATTATTGTTGTCACACACGGTACAGTACAGCTGATGGTTTTCAAGAATACGATCCATCGCTTCCACCTGGGCGGCCTTTGCTGCCAATGATTCGGTCTCAATATTCATTCCAGGAGCAACCTTTGTTGCGCAGGAACGCACAAGTTCCCCATTAATTTCCACCATGCATGTATCACACGTCTGAATAGTACCCAGATTCGGATGATAGCAAATGTGCGGGATGTCGATATTCTGCTCTTTAATGACATCGACAACGTTCTGTCCCTCATGGACCTGATACTCATTTCCGTTAATACGCACAGACAGCCTTGTTGTTGTACTCATTGTCCTCCCCCTTGTCCGTCAAATTCAATAGACTGGCCCGCTTCTGCTTCTTTATCTACATAAACAAAAAAAATTCCATCACAAAACGGATTCATAGAGGCATTTCGGATAGACTCCGAACTATTTATCTCTATAGCAACCGTTTCATGATGGAATAATCTTCGGCACTCAAGTACCGGCAACCAGTCCGTCACATAAAAAAAGCAGTCGGATAAGAAGCAGGAAGAATGCGTTTTCACCAATCTACTCTACAACTAACCCTATGCATTTTCATGTCATCTAGCATTCTTTTTTTAGAATGTATGTTAACATTATAGACACAAATTCATTCACTGTCTAGACCTAGCGGACGATCAAAAACAAAAACCGTCATCGCAATATCCAGTTCAAACCGAAAATCGACGAATAGTGTAACCATCCTGGCATTCACCAGTTCTTCCAACGGTCTTCCAACAGATAGATCTTCGTAGATTTTCTTAATAAACTCCGTACGGGTCGCATGAATCATTCGCTGCCCTTCCTGTGTCCGGCTCATGAACTTTTCTACGCTCGTCAGGTTTCCCTTCATTTCGCAAATCGCCCAAGGCCCGACAAAGCGGGTAATAATATGAGTAGGACCCTTTCCAACATGTGTTTTTCGGATTTCACGGACAAGATTGCTGAATTCATGAGCGATACGTGCATAATTAGACTTTTCCATACGTATTCTTCCTCCCTGATTTTAGCATTGCATGTTTTGTCATGGAACGCAAGACAGGTAGCCATAATTTTTATTTTGACTTAAACGATAAGAAGCATAAAATAGAGAGAGAAAAAATTTACAAATGGACGGAGGGGAGATCCATCATTCAGCCTATTGTAGATAAACGAACCATTCTGCGTTATCAGGACAACGAAATGCATGAGCAGGAAGATGATGTAGTGAGCGAATTTCCCGTAACGATTTTCCTCGATGAGGAAGAATTCGCAACAGTCGTATGCACGCCCGAATACATCGAAGATCTCGTTATTGGCTTTTTGGCTTCTGAGGGGGTTATCCGTTCTTATGAAGATATCAAAAGCTTACTAGTACAGGAACAGGAGGGCTTTGCACATGTGGAGCTACGCAAGGCTCTTAAGATAAACCAGCAACTTTACTCCAAGCGCTATATTACATCCTGCTGCGGAAAAAGCCGACAAAATTTTTATTTTTACAACGATGCACGAACAGCAAAAGTAATGACAGAAAAAAACGTGATGCTTTCCGCCGAAGACTGCTTCCGTCTGATCCATCTAATGCAGAGCGGATCGGATGTATTCCAGAATACAGGCGGCGTGCACAATGCCGCATTATGTGATCAAAACGGCATTATTCTCTCGCGTATGGATATCGGGCGCCACAATGCATTGGACAAAATTTACGGACATTGTTTGCAACATAATATTTCTATCGAGGATAAAATCATTGCTTTCAGCGGCCGTATTTCTTCGGAAGTACTCCTGAAAGTAGCAAAAATCGGATGTGAAGTCGTACTATCTAAGTCTGCTCCTACTGGACTTGCCCTCGATTTGGCTGAAGAACTTGGCATTACAGCCGTCGGCTTTATTCGCGGCGCATCGCTTAATGTATATACACACCCGGAGCGCATTGAAGAAGCGCCTGTTACTTAAAGATTGCCTTGCAGGGAAAAACGAGCGCAGTATAGGTTCAATCTCTAAAGCGTCCATACGGGCGCTTTTTTGTGCAGCTACTTCAACTTAACTTCCAGCTATAATACCTTTCAAAGGCAAGTTTCATCAAATGGGGAAGGTAACCGTCTACTGCCCATTCGAAATAAGGCTTACCGGTTTTTGAACCCGGGTATCTTATAACAAATAGGCCGCCGTCGGTACCAAGCTCCATCAAATATAACATATCGGCATGATATTCCTCTTGCTGCGAATTTCCTTTTATGCGATTCAAAATATTCCCAGCCGCAATTTTTCCTTGTATCTCGGCTGCTCTTCCGGATTTATATTTTTTCATCGCATTGGCATCCCCCACAACATAAATATTTTCCCACTGAGTGGATTGAAGCGTTTTATTTGTTGGAAGCAAGCCATTCTCATGAGCAAGATCCGGTGAAGAGAAGATGAAATCTGCTCCCCTATAAGGAGGTAAAATCAAGGAAAAGGAATAAGGAAAAGATATGCCATTGCTTAACTGCAGGCATCCTGGCTGTACCTGTGCAATCGATACATCACAGTAATAAGAAATCTGTTTTTCTTTCATATGATTTTCCAAAATCAAGGAACCTCTTTTTCCTTGATGGTTAAGTAATTCTTTTTCATATGTAAAAAAAGTAATGGGGCACCGGATATTTCGTTTATGCAAAAAAGTGTGTAATTCGAACAAAAATTCGTAAGCCGGTCCCTGGGCAGGATTTTGTTGCGCAACACCAATAATGATTGGCTGGCCTGACTGTATTTTCTCTACCTGTATTTTTGTTTGCAACGCAGCGTGCGTGTCGTAAACAGATGCTGTATTCCCTTTTAATCCTTCGATTTTTTCCCAGTCAGGAACGGCACCTGCAGCAATAATTAAGTAATCGTATACGAGCTGGGTCCCATCTTGACACAGTACCTTTCTTTCCTTCGGTAAAATTGATGCGACTTTTTTTTGTATAAACCGAATCCCTACTTTCTCCGCTATCTTATTGATCGGAAAAGATATTTCCTCAACTTGTCTGTTATTAAAAGGAACCCAGATCAGAGAAGGACGGAATACAAAGCGAGATGTATCACTAACTAGAACAATCTCACACAAAGATGATTGAGTTTTTTTCCCCAGTAACAGAGCGGCGTTTAATCCGCCAAAGCCTCCGCCTAAAATAACGATTCTCATTGATTATGCCTCCGTATCCGCTTTTATTATGTAGTATGTAGATAAATACTGTATTCCATTAAAAGCGTCGAGGAAAATTTACGGGTTAATTTTGCACTCCATGTTTTCTGAAATGAAAAGTAACTTACACCTCTCAAAATGAACGTTGTCCTGCACACAAAAAAGCATGATCCTTTCGCTAAAATGAAGGAAAGGATCATGCTTTTTTTGTTTTAGACTATCTGAATTTTGTTGCCTGATGAGCAACGGTATCAAAATTTATACTTCCATTGATTTGAATAAGCGAAGGCGGTATGCATTCATCGTAACCTCCCCCAGATGTTCAAGTAGATTATAGTTGGCATAAGCCCCGACTACAGCACCGATACCAGGTAATAATTGGAGCATTTTCACAAAATCGATATAGTCTCTGTATTCTTGTTGAAAAGTACGCCAATCAAGTTCCTTTAATTCATGCTTGCGCGCTTCCCAATGCTCAATAATATCAAGTGTACGCTGACGGTGTTCATCACTGGAGAATGCTAATTGAAAAACTTGAAGGATAAACAATCTTTCTTCATATTGTGTAACATCATATCCGTATATACCTGCCGTTTCAAACAGGAACTTCATCTGTTTTAAACTTTACTTGCTGTTCATACGCGTTCATATGTTTTCCTCTTTTTACAATGTACTCGTCCAAGGGTGCTGATTAGAAGCCGGGAATGATTTTGGCTCCGTCCTGAGGCGGAATTCCCGTTCAGATTCCATTTATTTCAAAAAAATTAATTATTAGACATCAAATAAAACTCTTTGCTTAAACCGCTGCTTTCCCAAAAATTTTGTGCCAGCTTATTATCCAAATCAACGAAAACATAAACAAAGGAAGCATCTTTATATTGAAACCAGTGATTTAATTTTTCAACAATAGCTTGTGCGGTTTTCTGTCTTCGATACTCTGGCAATACGTACAATTCATCAATTTGTCCGTAATATGCTTGTGACACCAGGTCTTTTTTCAACGATGCCAAACCATAGCCAACCAGCTTGGAGGTTCCATCAACCGCCACGCAAACCATTCCAAACTCGGATTGAAAATATTCCTTGAGCTGATTTTGAATGGCTGCTTTATCTTCATCCGATAACTCACATTCTGCCGTTTCTATACAATTCTCATTCCATAACCCTAATATTTCAGGATTGACTTCTCCCACCCCTAAAGGGGCAAGCTCTA
>NZ_KE952807.1 GCF_000466385.1 Aneurinibacillus aneurinilyticus ATCC 12856 | reverse complement strand
AAATCGTCAGGTTTTAAGTGGTGGGTAGTTCACACGACCCAATAAAAATGAACCAAGTTTCAACAGTAGGATTAATTATCACCCTTTTAGGGCTAGGAGGTTTAGTTTTTCCATCTTATAAGAAAATGTATATTATTCCTTATGTAATATTTTCAGTTCCAGTGTTTTTTTGTGTACCTATCTGTTGATCTTTGCAGATTTGAGCTCTCCAAAAGCACAGATAGTAGTTAATTTTTGTAATATATTAGCTTTTACATTTACAGTATTAGGGACATTATTTGCATATATATCGCCAAGATTTAGAGGAAAGATATAGTATTATTTAAATGATCGTCAGTTTATTACAGATAGAGAGGGTAATTAACCACTCTATCTGTAATGAAGGGTTTACCAATAGAATTAAAAAGAGATTGAAACGATAGCTTAGTTTTTAAGGTATTCCTGCCAAATGTTTTTATGGGGTCAGCCCTGAGAATTAACTCTGATTTTTAATTAAAATTCTATACCTTCACAGGACAGGTAAAGGAGTTCCCGAAAACCACCGGGTGTTATTATAACGCTAATACCTTTGAAGTGTTTAAAAAACTCTTTTTCCTCCGAATCGCATTGAATAATAGAAAGTAACCATAAATGGCCATCCTTTTTAAGAATAACAATATCTGGATTATAATTACCTTTGCTTATAAAACAGGTCAATATCATCAACCTGTTTTAAAGAAGGAGTCAACACATTTATCATTTCGCTGTTGACCACTTCAACAGCGGTGAGTATCGTTTCTATAAATTTCTTCTGATGTTTCCTCTTTCGTATGTACCAGCAACTCCCCAACGCCAACCCCAAACATCTCGCACAGGGCATCCATTGTATCGAACTGAATCCCTTTTCCCCGGCTGTAGTAGACCGCAGTCAGCGTTGCCCTGGACAAGCCTGTCTATTTTACAACCTCGGCTAACGTTCTCACCCCATGTTTCGCCATCAGAACTGGTAAGTTCGATTTAATTACTTGAATCACCTCGGTAAACAAAATATCATTGTAATAAACAATAGTCTGTTTATTTTTTGTTTTATATTGGACATAATGATAAAAAATCGGTCAATAACTAAGTAAACAATATATTGTTCATTATGAAGTGTATATGGTGTTTTAAACATGAGGTGTTATGTATGATAAAGTGTAATTTAGCTGTTTTAATGGCAGAGAAAGGACTAAAAATCGCCGATATTGCCAGTGGTACAGGAATGTCACGGACAACAATCAGCTCCCTAGTGAACCACAATGCGAAGGGAATTCAGTATGATACGTTTAATACACTGTGCGAATTCCTCAAAGTGTCACCAGGAGAATTGTTCATTTATGAGCCATTCAAATTTAGCTTCGAAATAAAAGAAGTAGAGGAGAGGGAAAACGACTTCCTTTTTAAACTGGATGCGGACATTACGTACAAGAAGCAGGTGTTACAGGAAGTACTGCCGGCCAGTGTAATTCTGGACATGGATGAAAAAGACGAGCTTTGTTATGTTGGGATGGAAGTTAACTATTCCGAGGAAATGACGCAGCTGATCGCCCCGATCCCTCGGATGTTCCATAAGGATATGGAAGAGGAAATTAAAGAGGCGATTATAGAGCAGCTGGTTCAGACATACTCTTTTGCAGAGGACATTGTAGTTACATTGAAGTAGCAGGAGGGTAAATTTTTTTAGGGAAAGGTACAATGAACCAGAGGGGGTATAGAAACAGAATAGGAGGAAGAGTATGCGTGAATTCAATATAGACGATTTCTTTAAAGAAATCGATGAAAAGCAACAAGAGGTAAATGAACGGGTCTATAAATTATTTCGCGGGAATGGGCGTAAGACACGAGTCCGACCACGAGACGAAGATGAGCAGCGTTGTTTGGATATAATCTGCCGGGAAAAGTGGATGCGAGCTGTTGAAGAAGGAAAGATTCGCTATATCAATGACAGGGAGATGGATTATTTTGTCGATTGAATCGTATCGGACAGAAGTATATGGATTGAAGGGAAAGCCTAAAACAGAAAAAATGCTTCTGTTCTCGGCAATCTTGACAGAGATACTAGAGTCTTTGAATGTAGAGCCCATCATCGTAGGTGGATTCTCTGTTGAGCTCTACACCCGGAATAGTTATTTAACGGAGGACATTGATTTTGTATTGAACGGTCGAGATAAAGCGAATCGGGTACTATTAGATCTTGGATTTGAAAAACAGGGGAAGGATTGGTATCACAAGGAAGTTGGGTTGATTGTAGAGATACCGGATAACTGGTTAGACGGTGATTACAGCCGGGTTACAAAGCTCAATATCGGGAATGGACGCTATGTTAAAGTAATCGGGATTGAAGATATTATTAGTGATCGGTTGCGTGCTTGTAAGTTTTGGCGTTCCCAGAGTGATTGCGAGTGGGCATTCCGTTTGTATTATGCCCATAGAGAGCGAATCGACATGAAGTATTTGAAGCAGAAAGCGACAAAAGACGGAACGTATGAAATCGTGGAAGAGTGGATAGAAAAAAATAATGAGTAAATCGTAAACCAGAGTAGGAATAGAAAGATTTCTGCGGAGCAAAAACAATGCTTGCGAAGCCTGTTGTAGTGTTTCGGTAATAAAAAGGGTGGATTTCAAGGAGTCTCCCCTTTTTTGTATCCCTAAAATTAGCGGTATCTCAATCGCGAAAGATAACGTCCAGGTTGAATTTTTTGTAATGATTTCGTGAGAAAAGGGAGTAGGCTTTGGGAAGCTTATTCCTTTTGTTGAACTAACGTGCAGTTATCTTTAACAAAACCGTTTTAAAAAAAAGATTTCACAACATGAATCATGAAATATGGATGTACTTGTAATCAAAAATTTTAAAAAAGAGTGGTATTTATGATTCGTGATGTGGAGGAATTTGTAAAGTTTTTAGATGGATTACGAAAGCGTACCATGCAGTATGTTAAAGTTGTACCCAACTCTATTTTAGAATAGAAACCAGCTGAAGATAAATTTTCAACGGGAGATTTACTTCGACATCTAGGTTCCTCTCAACTCATGTTCTTAAATGTATTTGAGCATGGAAAGTGGATCTATTCAGGTCATGAAAGTAGTAAAGGGGAAAATATAGAGGAAATTGTTCATTACCTAGAAGTGTGTCATGTAAGGTTAACGGAGGGTTTATTAACTTTAGAAAATGATCCATTGGCAAAAAAGGTTCCAACCCTACATGGACATGAAGTAAGCTCCTGGAGGATCATGATGGCATTGGCGGAACATGAAATGCATCATCATGGTCAATTATCAATATATCTTCAGATGAATGGAATAGAACCACCTCAAATTTTCGGTCTAAAAATCGAACAAGTTGAAAAAGGTTAATATAAATTATTTATATTGGTTTAGCTTCTCCAAACATGGGCTAAAAAAATGAATTTGATACAAATGATTTGTTAAAGCTACCAGGTAAGTAACGAGGCCACTGAAAAACTGACGTTTTTCTCGGAAAGAAAATAGACTCATTTAAAAAAAGACGACTCCTATTCATTCTGAACTGTAACCCGAATAACGGACTTTTTTTAAGTGTCCATTATTCGGGTTACAGTTCATACATCAGGAATAGGGTGCTCCTTTTCCCTATAGCAGCAGAAATCTGGCGCTAGTTCCAGAAGATTTTTTTGCAGCACACCATGAAATTCAAGTTTATCCACCATCTTTTCTTTCCGGTTCCGGGTCAGTTCGCGCACCACATCATTTGCCAGACGAACAACAATATCATGTAGTTGTAATACCTATCTGAAAAGGTGATGAAAATTAAGTGGTTCTTGAAAGAATATTTTTATTATCCTTTGTAGATATGTTAAACTTCTTGTCTAATAAGAATAGATGTTCTTATTTCGGAATTATACTAAGGTGTAATTAAGGGAGTCTTTTTCTTGAAAATTATTTTTGGATTATACCTATATAAGTTGAACTAAATAATTTACATTTTTGTACACAAGCGATTTATAACCTGACCTAAATCTTGGTTAATGTGCTGAATAAATGCCTGCGCATTGATGAGAATTTCTTTTACAGACGAATAAAACACGTTTTCGATGATTGATTTTTTCAGCCAACTCCACAATCCCTCGATTAGGTTGAGATTTGGACTATACGGAGGCAAAAAGACAAGAGAAAGGCACTCTGCCTGTTCTTCTAAAAAAGGTTGAATCAACTTGGCGTGATGAATACGTGTATTATCGAGGACCATGACGATTTTCCCTGTCGGATACTGCTCAAGCACAAGCTCTAAAAAATCAAGAAACGTCTGAGCATCGTACTGTTCCCGTTCGATACAGAACATGTTTCCCGTTTCATTATTCAAGGCTCCGATCAGCTTTACACCTTGATGTTTTCCGTAGGTGGGAACGAGACGCTGCTTACCTCGAAGAAACTAGGTAGAGCTAACCGCTTGATCATCTCGAATCATCGCTTCATCTTGAAAAAGAATGTGGTCAATTTCTCCATTCAGAAGTTTTTTTAAAATCCCGTAAAGGTTTCACGAAACGTCTCTTGTTTTGCAGGATCTGCTTTAGCTAGTGTATAGGAAGCTTTTGTATAGCTGAAACCAAGGCGTTTTAAGAGTAGCGTTACCCCTTTTAGGGTATAGGAAACACCATACTCTCGCTCGATCCATTTTCCAATCAAGCCAGCGGTCCAGTTATAACGGGCAGGAAAATCAACATCGACCGGACGCTTCGTGGCGACAATTTCAGCCACCTGTTGTTCCTGTTCTTCTGTTAAACGTTTCGGTGCACCGGGAGAATGTTTGAGTTCCAATCCTGCCAGTCCGTTTTTTCGATACAATTTTAAATAGGTGCAGATGGTTTGGGGTGTACGGCCAAGAAGCTGTGCAATGTCGATATTTTTCTTTCCAGAAAGATGAAGATACACCGTTCGATAGCGTTCAAACATTCGCTTATCCTTCGTCGTTTTCATTGCTTGTTTTGCTTCTTGTATAGCCTATTGGTTCTCATTGTTGGGAAAATATCTTTAGCAGAATATAAAAAAGAGGGGGTGTATTATGCTGAGTGTATGGAAAGATAAACGAAGGCCGTTCCTGAGGGGCGGTCTTTTTTTGTGCTAAGTTTACTGGGAGTAAACAAAAATAAAAATTCTCTTTATAAATTCAGCTTTTTTCTATTTGTTGAACGAAAAATGTTTAACATGTTAAACTGCACTGCATATAGATATAAAAAAGGCAGGGACATCAGCCCGCTGCCTGTATAGAAAAGCGTGTCAAGTAGAAGGGATGGGTGTTCATCCCTTCGCTGATATACTATGAGATTTGTTTGTCCTAGGTGCATAGGACAAGTTGTCTTTTGTTTCTATATAACAATATGGACAACGGACAAACGGGTTAAATCTTTCAGACATATCCTGATTCATATCGACGCGATGATTAACTGTAGATAGGAGTAATTAGATTGAATGTATTGCTACCCTGAATAAAAAAGATGCTGGTGCAGCTGCTACAGCTTTTCCGGCATCATTCGCATATTACAATCTAAACGTTATGGACAGTTGAGACTCCCACCCCTGAAGGGACAAGCTGGCTAACACCAGTGGGATTCTTGAATGACTAAGCGTCCGCAATTCATTTCTGCTTTGGACAACCTTCAAGATTGGGGCATCCCATTGCCCCTCCATATCCAGTGCATAGTCCATTCCTTTGAGTATATCATTACATAATATATTACAAGGTTCCATCAAATCAAAAATTTTATGTATGGAGGGATGAAAATGGCTTTTGAGGAAAAGTATAGCCTTGAACCTAGTGAACAGTTTAACCTTGTTGGACGTGAAGAGAAAAATGAGGACTTGCAGCTAAGTCCTTCTATAGAACCCGACTCCGGCAGTATAAGCGGAACGGTACATGGTTCAGATGGGACACCAATTGCTGGCGCGACTATTAAATTGTTTGATAATACGGGACAATCATTTGAACATGTAAACTCCAACTCGTCTGGTTTATTTGATTTTGCACGTATTCCGGCAGGTTCGTATTTTATTACAGCTTCTAAGCCGGGATTTTTAACTCCGTCCCGAATTCCAGTTAGTGTTATTCAAAATGGTTCGGCTTCTGTTGATATTACAATGTCGGTAGACCCAAATGCGAATTCGAACGTATTGTATGGGATTGTTTTTGATACGTCTAATAATAAACCGGTTGATAACGCAACCGTGGAACTGTTTCTGGTTCAGAGTCCAGAACCTGTAAGTCAGGGAAGAGTTTTAACGAATGCTGAGGGGCAGTATTTATTTGCTGACTTGCCAGACGGTGACTACTTTGTTACTGCTAACAAAGCGGGTTATTTAACGACAAGAAGTTCACAAGTCCATCTAACAAATAAAGAGTATGCATCACTTAATATCAATTTAAATGCTAACCCGGATGATAACACAGGCACTATCAGTGGTATTATTAAAGATCAACAAACAGGGATCCCCATTGCCAATGCTACTGTAGCCCTCTATTCAGTTTCAGGTTCTGTTGAAAAAATTGTACAAATTACACGAACAAATGCTGGGGGATTATATTTGTTCGGGGATTTACCTCAAGGTCAGTATAAAGTGAAAGCAACGGTACAAACAGCAACGTGAGTATAGGTCATGATACGTGATGTATATAAACTACAAGCTAGCCACCCCTTTTCGCTAGCACCGCGAGAAGAAGAAGACGTACATCTTAATTTGACAAAAGCATCAGCAGATATCCATACCTTTCTTTCAGGAAAAGTGACGACACAATGTGGAGATCCGGTTGTTGGTGCAACTGTGAAAGTATTCAGTTATGATTTAAAGCCACTTTACCATACATTAACAGATGACGAGGGTAGTTACTCATTTGTTAACATCATTCCGTCAGGAAAATATAAGGTAGCGGCTGTAGCTGAAGATTATATGCTTTCTGATATAAAGGTGGCTTGGATTCGTACTAAAATGCCTATATTCATACGTTTCACTTTGCAACCAACGCCATTTACCGCAGGAATTGTATACGGAAAAATTATAGAGCAACGTACGAATTTGCCTGTATCTAATAGTAAGGTCAAGTTATTACTTTCGAATCAAACGATGTGCGCAGAAACGATGTCCAACGAGGATGGGGAATACTTGTTTTATCAGGTGCCAAGCGGGGAGTACGTGGTTTTTTCAAAGAGAGATGGATACCAGCAATCTGATTTTGTTCCCTTGAAAGTTTATTCAAATGAACGTATTCAAATTCGCTTATATATGAAACCAAAACCAATTTTTGAACTGGGAACCATTAGCGGAATGATTACCGTCGAAAACTGTCCGACCGCGAATATTCCAGTCTTTTTATACCGGGTGCATAATGGAACTGAAGAGTTGATACAGACACAAATTACACAAGTAAATGGATTGTACTTGTTTAGTGCAGTTGAATCAGGTGAATATATTGTGAAAGCGAAACTGCAAAATGGAAAATTATATAAACAGGAAAGTTATATAGACATCGGATAATTCCGATGTTTTTTATAGGTCTGTTTTTTGATTACCCAAATTGTTCAAATTATACATTGATATTAAAGTTATTTTCTCTGTATATAAACCGGAAGTTCTAAACACAATATGAGATGTTTAATAAAAACAAAAAAGGGTGATCTACAGATGGGTAAGCAAGAAAAAGAAAAAGAAGTTATTGTAGTTACAAATGCTAATAAAACAGAAATAGCTTCAGAATTAGCTCCGTTAAAAAATCAATTAAATCAAATGCAGCAGGCATTAAGTCAAGCACAAACTTCACAGGCTAATACTCAGCAAGCTCAAACCCAAAATGCAAGCCAACTTCTACAACAAATGCAACAGTTTAAAAGCCAAATCCAACAACAGCAACAAAAGGGTGGAGTTCAGCAGCTACAGCAGGCTATTCAGCAAGCTGTTCAGGCATTAAATCAATGTGCTCAATATATTGAAACTACACAAGCGCTTAATGAAATGAATGTATTAGTTGATCAGTATCAACATCAATTGATGGGTGGAGGTCAAACACAAGCCCAAGCTCAAGCTCAAAATCAAAGTCAAACATTGCAGTAGTAAACTAAGAAATTCATGAGTGTAGTCATGACGCTACACTCTTTTTTTAAGAACGGCCTTTTTTGTTACAATCAAATGGTAAAGCGTATATTTTTTGATATATGGTAGCATGTCCATGGCAAAAATTCTTCCTTTACATAGCCTGTACTATCAGGGTTAGAAAGGAGGAAATTGCTCATGGCTCAACCAGGCCCACTTTGCCGACGCTTTGCTCGTATCCTTGGTGGAACAGCAGAAATTGTGAATGGCGTTTGTACTGTTACCCGTATTCGTAAGATCAATGTAACGATACAAGGTCGTCGGAGTCGTTCGCCATTAACACTTGCAGCGTTGTTCTCTTTTGAATCCAGAGATAGTAGGGGACGTGCACTCAATCTAGGAGAGACCGTTATTTTACAAAGGGAAATCAATCCGTTTATTACAGAACTTCGTAAGCGTGGTATCGAAGTAACTGCGTTACACAACCATTGGTTGTTTGACGACCCGCGTATCATGTATATTCACTTCCAGTCGATTGAAAATCCTATTGTCTTTGCTAGAAAGGTTGCTGAAGCATTTAAAGTGTTAAAAGGGTAATTAATAAGCTGCTCTTCGGAGCGGCTTATTTGCTGTTCATTTTCGTCATTATTTATTCAAAAAACAACTGGGAAGAATGAGCGAAAGTTCACCGAGAGATGGACAGATTGCGATGGGAGGGAAGACATGAGCATAAGTAAAAGTAAGAAAGCGACTGGATAGCCGCTTTCTGTAGCACACTCTATCGATCTCCTGGTGCAGGCATTCCAAATCCGGAAACATGATGTTTATGTCCGACATCTTCTGTTGTATCAAAGTTAAAATAATGGGTATGCGTTCCATCGCCTACGGAAATAGCCGGACTTGAGCATGCTCTGTAATAATGCACATGCCCATCTTCAAATAATACATATCCTTCGATATAGTGGATATGGGAACCATCTTGTAAAGGGACAGCTACTTCACTAACGTTCAACAACAGATGTACATGCTCTTTACTAATAGAAGTGTAAGCTACCGCACCATGATTATGCCAAGGTACAAAACCTTGTACGAAGCCATTGCTCCTAATCAAATGAAATCCACCCCCAGAAAAAATGTTCATAATAGTCTATGCACTCACCTATTTTTGGGAATAGGTATTTGCCTATAAAAGTAAATAATGAACAGCTTTTATTGAATTGTTTTTTTGAGAGGGAAAAGACATTGGTATATTACATGTGTTGCGATTTTTGTCGGAGAGAATCGAGGCGTGTTATGCTGGGCGCAGGGAAAGATAAACGAGGCCGTTCCGAGGGAGTGGTCTTTTTTAGTTGAAAAAATATTTGGTTTATATTGAAACATTTACCATAAGGAGACCGTCTAAATATAATAGTAAGGCTAAGGAATCTAATATACATAGATCAGGGGATGGAATATAGCTATGAAAAAAGTAGCAACTGCATTTTTAGCGATAAGTTTATTGGCTACGACACCTGTCTTCGCGGCTGAACAGGAAAGCGATCCAATCCAGCAAGAAGAGGGAATGATTGAACAAGGGGAAAATCAAGAACTGACTGTTGATGAAATTATGGCCCAGAAAGGAATGAAATCGGCATTAGAATCATTCTATGATAAATTTCCACAAGCAAAAACATATGAAATATCGGGTACTATAATAAAAAATGAAGGGACAAGTAGGCTTAAATTATTCATAATAAGTGAAACAGAGTCGTTTATTTTGGACTTTGACCAAGAACGGATCACGAATTATACACAAATAAATAGGCTCCCCGATGTAGAGTTAGAGGGGCCTATGATACAAGGGATTTTGAATAAAATCTATAGTTTGTTACCAGAAGCTAAGGACCTTAAACGTGACTCATCCTTTACTCAAATAGATAATGGTGGGAAGAAAATTTATATCCTAAGTTTTAGTGAGGATAAGGGGTTAGAACAAAGTGAGATAAGTAGTAAAGGGTTAATGATACATTTTGATGAAACAGGAAAGATTATAACCTTTGACTTTGATAGCATGCCCTTGATTAATCTTAAGGGTGAAACAAAAGAAGAGAAGGCATATGAACTTCTAAAACAATTTTATGGAGATGAAGCAAAAGAATACAAAATAAAGAGAGTAAATGAAATTTCAGAAAATGATCCGAATTATAAAGACCATAAGGACTTTATGAGAGGAACTATTGTATTTACACATACATCCTCTAAAGAAAAGCCAATTTTAGTGGGCTTTAATAGTGAAGATGAGCTTACGATGCTTCAGGTTACTACACAGGATTTCCTGAAAGAATAGCATACACAATACAAATGAAGTCGTTCTAACTGGAACGGCTTTTTGTTATCCATTTTCCGTACTTGAGCAGCCAAAAAACGTGCAATTCAGTGCAGTACTTGTGAATGGTGGTCGGAAAAGTACTTTTGTCTCGAAATTTGACGAAAAGTGTTAGTCCCATAACCTTTTCTTTTCCTTCATAGTTAAGTAAGGAGAGAAAGTATCTTGTAATTCAAGTTGCAGATACTGATTTTCTTGAAAGATATATAACGAAATAGGGAGGGGCAAATATGGCATATCACTTTGATCAAAATTGCCAAATTAAAGGGCAATCAGGAGTTGTTTATACGGCTAGAATCAGAATTACACAGGATGCATGGGATAAAGCGGATGCAGATGCTCAGAACCAAACAAATGCTATTCTGAATAACCAACCTATTCAATTACTATCAGCGAGTGGAAGAGGGCCGGGAATTAAATGGGAAGGGAATGGATGGTCTATGCATACACAAACAAATAAGAGCTTGTATGATGTGACAAATCTAACAGCAGCCCCAAAAGAATTTCTTTTTGATACCTATAAAAAACGCCCCCATTAATACCCGAAAAACGAGTCACTCTCCGGAGTGGCTTTTTATTTTACCCCGGAGGTGGGTGGTGATGTAGATGGCAAGAGCTAAGAGTAATTTTTTTATAAAACTATATTATAAAGGATATTGATCACAAGTTAAAGGGTGGCGTATACACCATCACATTACGAAGGCGGATGAACGGTTGTGTACACATATTAGATGGCAGGATGGTGTACCCACAGAAAGATGAAAGGGACGAAAGGGAGTTCAGAAAGACAGAGCAGATGATGCATCATCCAACTTGGAAGCGTGTAGGTGGAACAATGGAGTAAACAAGGCGGTAACAGAAATAGATCAGTACTAGCATAATAAAAAATACTCGGGAGGCGGTTTTATGCAAACCACAATCAACCCAAATCATCAATATATTGAATCTGTATGCAGTAAGTACCCAGGAACCTACTGGGGGAAAGGTGCAAAGTGCCGGATCCATGATATGCACGTCGGACAAATTGTTTCATGCCAACAATGGGAGGATAAAGAGGCGGAACAGTGGATAGACGATAATGGTCAAATGGCCTTTACCAGTCTGGAACCAGTGTTCGAATTGCTCCATGTTGCTCAAGATGAATTAGACGGGTATTACTGGATGACACAGCAAATGGAATATTTACGGGAAGCAATTCAATCCGAAATAAATAGAAGTGATGATGTGGCAGCAGGTACAGCTCAGTACGGTATTGAAGCAACATTACCCAAAGCAAAGGGTGGAAATAGTGATCCCGTGTTTAGAGCAGCACGTAATAACCTGCGAGCGTGGGAGCGGCTAAATAGACGATTAAAACGTTTTGAAAACAAGGTGAAGCGGGTTGAGGCGTTTGCGGAAAAGAACAACCTATCTGAAAAAGAACAGATTGTCCTTGAGGGCATTATGGATGGCCAGAAGATGAAAGATATCGCAAAAGAAGGGAGGGTTTAACAAATGAAAAGTTCTCATATCGCAAAAATGGTAGTGATAATGATTGTAGTACTATTAGCATCATCTTGTACACAGAGAGGAGAACTACCCGAAAAATCAGTCCGTGATGCAATGAAAGACGATCAACAAACATTACAAATATATAGTAACTTAGCTATTAAGGATGCGGAAAATCAAGGGTACGATATAAAAAAAATAAAATATAATCGTGCCACTGTTATTTACAAAGATGGCAAACCAATAGGAGCCTACAAAATTGATTTAGACACTACATCAATAAAAAACAGGCAAAAGGACGTTACGTTAGTTTATTATTATTCTCAAAACAAAGAATTATTAGCTCGGGTTGCTTTGGGTGAAGAAGATCTCCAATTCAAAAAATTTTCCATTAGGCCACCGAATTTGAGTGTTCCTTAATGGCAGATTTAGCATTAAACCATTAAAAATAGCAAAGGAATTAGATACATGAATCAATTTCACAACTTTCCCTTAAAAACTACGTTTTTACAGGAATCATCAAATTTTCAACACATATTTGTAAGTAAAACTTGGGGAGATGCTACTTTTTGAACTCCTGAAACCTTTGGGGCTCTAAGGCTCCGAGTTATGAAATTGATTCACATACAAAATGTAAACAAAGCAACCTACTTCGGTCAGTGAAAAGGTTGTTATAGACTAAAAAGTAAATTGTAATACCAAGAGTGTTAATTATCCAGTATAATCCAGAGTAGATCGCCACCA
>NZ_KE952806.1 GCF_000466385.1 Aneurinibacillus aneurinilyticus ATCC 12856 | reverse complement strand
CTGGATTATACTGGATAATCAACACCCTTGATACAATTTTGAATATTTATGTGCAATTCTTTTTTGATGTTGTACCGATTTCGCAGTTGATTCTTTAACTGTTGGTAGAATTGGCCGCAAATGTTAACTCAACCTTATAAAAAAGAAAGGCCACAAGCTTGCTTTACTAGTCTTTCTCTTATAGATGCGGATTCCTAAAAGGAAGGCTAAACCAAAGATATCCTGTTTAGGATACTGCTGTATCACTATCAAGTTAAGAATTTTATAGCCTCCCCCGAACAAAAATCATCTGTATTTTCAATGCTAAAATGCTCATTTTATCATTTGGGGTGTTCTTTTTTTAAAAGTTGATGGCGATGGGGTAGCGCCACACTTTTGTGTACACCAAGCAGACGGCATACTTCTTCCACCGATAGGTGAGAATCTTCCACTACTTCAAAGATACATGCCCAATGCTCCTTGCTCAGATGTCGAACGTTTTTTTAGCGTTGAAATTTTTACAGTCAACTTGCCAATCAGTTTCTCATACTCGTCCAATTTTGCTTGAACGGCAGCGTCTTCTTTTGCTGTCTTACGTTGTTTACCCGAAAGGACACCCATTCCCCCTTGGATGAACTCATCTTTCCAACGGTAATACAAAATCTGGCTAATGTTATGTTGTCTGCAAATCTCGGCGACGGATTGTTCTCCCTTTAGCCCCTCTATCACGATATTCATTTTTTCCTCCGCTGACCATTTGCGACGTTTCATGTTCCGTTCCCTCCTGTTAAATATGATTATATCAAAAGGGATACCTCTACACATCTTATCGTCGCATTTTAGAGTGGGGCGCTATAGCACACAAAGGGAGATGTCTTTTTTCTTTCTCCAGAATAATAACGAGGACATTATACTCGTCAGTTTCTGGACAGGCAATACCGTCAACTTTAGGACGTTTTGGAGTATCAATAACACTTGAAAAGAAGGGATAAACGAATTATATCTAGAATTCTTTGATACATGAATCAATTTCATAATTGCTTTTCCAAAAAAGC
>NZ_KE952805.1 GCF_000466385.1 Aneurinibacillus aneurinilyticus ATCC 12856 | reverse complement strand
AAATCGTCAGGTTTTAAGTGGTGGGTAGTTCACTTCCATTGTCAGCGGGAAGATGACGACAAGAAAAAAAGTGCCAAACATAAGAAGCACAAACAATCTGTCTTTTTTCATCGAGTACCCCTTCTTTTTATACTGTTTGTATAAATTTATTTATTTGCACTTATGTTGTCCAAAAATAAGGTTTGCTACCATATTAGTTCAATTGTGGTCTTGTGTGGTAACTACGTTTGTAGAGTGTGTTTCCGAATCGTAAGGAGGGAGCAATATGGCAAGCGTAACATTGCAAGGCATTTGTAAAACATACAATCATGCAGCTATCGTAAACAATATGAACCTGGAAATACGTGATGGTGAATTTCTTGTGCTGGTTGGCCCTTCAGGCTGCGGGAAGTCAACGACACTACGTATGATTGCTGGATTAGAGGACATTTCAGATGGCGATTTATACATTGGCAGCACCCGGGTAAATGATATTGCTCCAAAAAATCGAGACATTGCGATGGTTTTTCAAAATTATGCCCTTTATCCTCATATGAATGTATATGAAAATATGGCGTTTGGCCTAAAGCTGCGTAGGCTTGGAAAAGCTGAAATCGACAGGCGGGTCAGGGAGGCGGCTGTCCTGCTCGACCTTTTGCCTTTATTGGATCGGAAGCCCAAGTTCTTGTCCGGAGGCCAGCAGCAGCGTGTTGCCCTAGGAAGGGCCATTGTGAGGGAACCGCAAGTTTTTCTTATGGATGAACCACTGTCGAATCTTGATGCAAAGCTGCGGGTACAGATGAGAACAGAGATTAGCAAGCTGCAGCGTCGGCTGGGTACTACGACAATATACGTTACGCATGACCAAACCGAAGCTATGACTATGGGCGATCGCATTGTTGTCTTGCAGGAAGGAAGCATTCAGCAAGTGGCGACGCCTGCAGATATTTATGAAAAGCCGAAAAATCTATTTGTCGCAAGCTTTATCGGTTCACCAGCGATGAATTTTATTGAAGGAGCCGTCAAGGCTCAAGACGGGGAAATCCTCTTCATAAACCGGGATGTACGGCTGAAGATTCCCGAACAACGAGCAGAAGTATTGAGGGATATGGACTATATAAATAAATCGGTCCTATTGGGTATACGTCCAGAGGACATTCAGGTAGGGATACCTTCCTCCGAAATATCCAGGTCAGGTATAGTCCATACACGAGTCGAGTTTATAGAGAATATGGGAGCCGAACGATATCTCTATATGTCAGGAGTTGGAGAAAATACGATTATCGCCCGGGCGGATTCTTCTGTACAGGCGCATGTCGGAGAACTGATCAACATTTTGTTTGCTATGGATAAAATTCATTTGTTTGATAAGGAGACAACATCGTCTATTTTTCTCCCGAAGGAAAGCGTATCACTGTTTTCATAACGTATATAAATAACGTTTACCATTTTGACATGGGAGTACGTGAAGGTTCTGCCATTTCGTAAATGAAGATAATTTATAACACGCCTGTTGATTATTCATCTATGGATACCAAGGGTGTTGATTGTTCAAA
>NZ_KE952804.1 GCF_000466385.1 Aneurinibacillus aneurinilyticus ATCC 12856 | reverse complement strand
GCATGTCCCTAATTTTGTCACCAAACGTGAAAAAGAAGCTTCCGAAGGAAGGGAATCAGAGAAAAGAAATCCACAGTCCAAACGAAAGATAAAATCATGTTTTAATCGTTTTCGCAAGTCTTTGATAGTAGGAATTCGCTCCACGACCCGGGCGACCAAGGAATAGATTATGGCTGTGTAGTTAAGCTTAGTAGGCATTCCGCGCCTCGTTTTTTGGAGAGCTCTACAAGCAAAGGTTCCAGGTATAAAGTAGAAAAAATCGCTTCAAAGCGATGGGTAGGTTCTAAATCGTATAAATCTTGAATGTCAAACAAGCTTCCTTGTCGTATAATGGACATAGGGAGTCACCATCCTATCTCTAAAGTTTTGGTCGTGCTTAACTTATTCGAGATTTAGGGAGGTACTCCTTTTTCCATGCTTAGAAACCCTTGTGGCTACTGGCCCCAGATTTATGAAATTGATTCACATGATAAAAAATATTGATTCATTTATGGAGGAGTTATAATGAAACGTCTTCTGTTAGGAGTATCGGTGGAATGTATTTTTTGACTACAACGTGGACTTGATACTAATTGCCCAATTGTACAACAATGAAAAATAGCTAAATGAATTACACATATAGTGCCATTAGGATATTATTCAATAAAAGTATGGGTGTATTAATGGATATAAAAACATTATGGGGTTTAAGGGTTCAGGAATTTTATAGAAAAATGTTCAGGTACTATTCAATAATTGGTGCGAATGTTGTTTATTTTTTTCTGGTCATTAGTAGTATCTTTATTTATTATTTTAATTTATTTCTTCAGTGGATACCTCCTCAAATATCTGTTGAAGCAATCTTATCACTATTTGTAACCTTCATTTTAATACAGACAAAAGTTCGTACATTTATTAAAAGGGCGGATATAATATTTTTGTTGCCATTAGAATGGGAATTAAAGTCGTATTTTATTAAATCACTAGCATATAGTTTTGTTATTGATGTTATTAAATTGCTTAGTTTAATTACCATTTTATTATCCCTATATTTACACACAACTAATATAAATTTTCCAATCTTCTTTTTAATAGTGGGGATTGTTTCTTATAACATTTTAATGAAGTGGACTGAACAATGGTTAGAGAACCATGTACAATTTGTGTTACACAGGTTAAATAGGTTTTTTTCGATATATTTAATGTGTTATTTTTTGTTTAAAAATGACTGGATTTTTGAGCTTGTTTTAATGAGTGTAAATTTGGTCTTTTTAATTTATTTTATTGGAAAAAAAAGAAATCTGAATTGGCAGTGGCTAATAGTTGAAGAAGAAAGTGCCTTATTAAGGAACTTCAAATTTATTAATATTTTCATGGATGTTCCTAATCTTAAACGTTCTTCTCGGAATAGACGTTTGCTCACTATGATTCTGAAAAGGTGTATCCCATATAGCCAAAGCAACACATTCTTATATTTATACTCACACTTGTTTGTAAGGTATAATGATTACTTTTACCTTTATTTAAGACTAACTTTAATTGGCATATTTGTTAATTATGCTATACCAACAAGTGGCTGGATTTTTAATATCCTAATTTTATTTATGACTGGATTTCAAGTAATTCCTTTACAACATGAAATTAAACAAAGTGCATTACTTTACCCTATTTCTAAATCTCAGATAAATGATTCTTTCTTAAAGTTTGTCTTGGTTATATTATATGCACAATTATTTGTTCTATATTTCGCTATGTTCATTCTTACTTCTACTGCTAAAATATACTATCTTGTAATTGGAAGTTTATTTGTTTATGTATTTGTATATTTCTTTGTATCAAAGAAAGTCAATTTCTCAGGAAGTGCCTTTAAAGAATAGCGTGGTATTCAATTACCGGGTGTTTAGTAAAAACAAGAGGCTGTCTCCATAGCCATCAAGTTAAGGTTCAAAAGGTCGTTGAAAAACAATTTTTTCGAGCCAGCCCTTCTTTTTTTACCTGAATATGGATTTTAGAGGTTGCTTATCCTCGATTTTCTTTCTATTTATCTCCGTATTTGTGGTTCTTTTGATCGTTGATTTAATTTTAGGGTCCATTTTATGAGGTTATGGGCAGCACAAATAAGACCCCATTCCACCGTATTTTTGGATAGGCCTCTTAATGAAAATCGATGGAACTGGCGATTGTGTTTGATTTGACCAAATACAGGTTCCACATCGATTTTTCGTTGGCTGTATTTTCGTTTTCCTTCTGTGGTATAATGAGTGTACATAAGAAAATCGTTCCTTTCTGATATTTTGTTTGTTGTGGTGACTTCATTATATCAAAAAGAGCGATTTTCTTCTTTTTTACGTGAAAAAGGGTGCCCCAAAGTTACTTTTGGGACACCCTCGCTTCTTAAATTTCAAGCATAACCTTGCCGCTATGCTTTCAGTAACAAATTAGTAGTTCATATATTGTTCGCGCTCCCACGAATGAACCGTTGTGCGGAACATATCCCACTCGATTTCTTTTGCCTCTACGAAGTGCTCCAGCGCGTGCTCACCCAGTGCACTGCAAATAACTTCATTTGCTTTCAAATCTTCAATCGCTTCTTTTAATGTCGCAGGAAGACTGTCAATACCCGCTTCTTTACGCTCTGCTTCATTCATCACATAAATATTGCGGTCCACTGCGGCCGGAGCCTGTAGTTTGTTTTTCACACCATCAAGGCCTGCAGCCAGCAGAACTGCCAGTGCCAGATATGGATTCGCTGCCGGATCCGGGTTGCGCACTTCGATACGGGTGCTCATACCACGAGAAGCCGGAATACGAATGAGCGGACTGCGGTTTTGCGCCGACCATGCCACATAACAAGGTGCTTCATAACCTGGAACTAGACGCTTGTAAGAGTTTACAGTTGGGTTGGTGATGGCAGCAAAGCCACGTGCATTTTTCACGATACCTGCAAGGAAATGCATGGCCGTCTCGCTTAAACCAAGCTCTGTGGAAGGATCTTCGAATACATTCTTGCCGTCAGAGAACAAGGACATGTTGCAATGCATACCTGATCCGTTAATGCCGAACAGCGGTTTCGGCATAAAGGTCGCATGCAGACCGTGTTTACGTGCAATTGTTTTAACAACAAGTTTGAATGTTTGGATTTGGTCAGCTGCTTCTACCGCACTCGCATATTTGAAGTCGATCTCATGCTGGCCTGGTGCCACTTCATGGTGGGACGCTTCAATTTGGAAGCCCATTTGCTCAAGCGTCAGCACAATATCACGGCGGCAGTTCTCACCGAGATCCAGAGGCGCAAAATCAAAATATCCACCTTGGTCATTTAATTCATTGGTCGGCTGCCCTTTCTCATCAAGCTTGAACAGGAAAAATTCAGGTTCCGGTCCGATGTTGAAGGCATTGAATCCGAGACTTTCCATATCTTTCAGTGCAAACTTCAGAATTTGACGGGGATCTCCCATAAAAGGCCGGCCATCTGGAGTATATATGTCACAGATAAAGCGGGCAACCTTGCCTCCCTCTGTCGTCCAAGGGAAGATAACGAATGTGTCAACGTCCGGATACAGATACATATCAGATTCTTCGATACGTACAAAGCCTTCGATGGAAGAGCCGTCGAACATCATTTTGTTGTCGAGCGCTTTTTCAAGCTGGCTGACTGGAATTTCTACGTTTTTAATCGTTCCGAGCAGATCTGTGAACTGCAGGCGGATGTATTTTACGTTCTCTTCTTTTACCAGACGATAAATGTCTTCTTTCGTATACTTTGCTGCCATCTCCAAACTACCTCCTTAAATTCTCTCCTTAGCAAGGAGACTCCCTGTATATTTTTATAAGTTATTAATGGAAGAAGCGGGAAAGCTCCCCCCGATTAAGCAACGTTTGTCCCGGACGGCTCGTGAACATCTGTTGCTTTAGCATGTCGCGCAGTTCACGGTCGGTCAATTCCTTGCGCTTTTGTTCAACTTTCTCATCAAGCACATTACTATCATGTTTGCCTTCTTGCTTCATCGCGAGCACTTGCTTGATACCAGCGATATTGAGCCCTTTTTCAAGCAACGCCTTAATCTCCAGCAGGCGATCTACATCATTGAAGGAAAACAGGCGCTGATTGCCTTTCGTACGCGCCGGAGCAATTAACCCCTGCTGTTCGTAATAACGGACTTGACGCGCAGTTAATTCTGTCAGCTGCATAACAATTCCTATCGGAAAAAGGGCCATATTGCGGCGAATTTCATCTTTCATACCGTATCTCCTTTTACCGGTGAATCTCCTTGCTTCCTTGGTTTCATTCTACACGTGTCAGCTTTCCTCGTCAATACATGTCAGCTAACTTTACATGTATTTTTTTGATTTTTTTAGATTTTTAACAAATGTTTTTCTACCATGTCATTTAACGCAGTCAATATACCAACTTTTACATGTGAAGCAGTAAGTCCTCCCTGCACAAATCCAAGATAGGGCGGGCGAAGCGGGCCGTCTGCAGACAATTCAATGCTTGCTCCTTGAATAAAGGTACCAGCAGCCATAATTACAGGATCCGCATAGCCCGGCATATCACCCGGCTGCGGTACGACATGCGAATCGACAGGAGATGCCTTCTGAATCCCCTGACAGAATGTCACCAGACCTTCAGGCGTTCCGAATTCAACGGATTGAATTAAATCGGTACGTGGCGCGTCCCACCGCGGATTCGTCTTGAAGCCAAGCTTTTCCAGAAGACCGGCAGTAAACACAGCACCTTTCAATGCTTCTCCTACTACATGCGGAGCAAGGAAAAATCCCTGGAACGTTTCTAGTGTACCGTACTGGGTTGACCCGATTTCCGCACCTAACCCCGGAGCTGTCATACGATAGGATGCCATCTCCACCAGATCCGCACGGCCCGCAACATAGCCGCCACTTTTCGCCAGGCCGCCTCCCGGATTTTTGATAAGCGAGCCAGCTATAATATCAGCGCCGGCTTGCAGCGGTTCCCTCTCCTCAGTAAACTCACCATAGCAATTGTCCACGAATACGATAATATCCGAACGAATGCCTTTCACGAACGCAATCATTTCTTCGATTTTGGCAATAGTAAAGGAAGGGCGATCAGCATAGCCGCGCGAGCGCTGGATGCCGATGACCTTCGTATTCTTATGTATGGCCCGGGCGATTGCCTCTTTATCAATATCACCTTGTGGATTCAACGGTACAGCCGTATAGCCCACACCGAACTCTTTAAGCGACCCCTTGCCATGCCCGCGCGCCCCCACGATTTCCTCGAGCGTATCGTACGGTGCACCGGTAATGTACAACAGCTCGTCTCCCGGTCGCAACATACCAAACAATGCGATAGCAATCGCATGTGTACCGCTCAAAATATGCGTACGCACCAGCGCCGCTTCTCCGCCGAATACTTCCGCATACACCTTTTCCAGCGTTTCCCGGCCCATATCGTCATATCCATAGCCGGTTGATGGCGCAAAATGAAAATCACTCACCTGATGCTTTTGAAAAGCACGTAATACTTTAAATTGATTATAATCAGCCATTTTTTCAATTTCACGCAGACGCGGTCCAATGTCCGCTTCTACTTGCTCTACATATGGTGCCAATTTCTCTCCATGCTTTAAATATGAAAACACTCTATCTACCCTTTCCATGTAAATTGCATTTACTGATTGAATATATATGGGACTGTGCGAGGCAGGAATGAAGATGAAGAAGAGGAAGCGCCCCGCAGACAGGACGCCATACCTTCTATTATACCTGTCACCTTATAAAAATCGAGGCTCTAAATAAGATAAACTCACGAAAGGAATGTAACAAGCTCAGGAGAAATCTGTCCAATATCCTTTCCCTTTACCTCCAGTTCGTAGTGCGTACCATCCTCGTCAACCTCTTCGCGCAGTACATGCAAATTCCGGCGCACAAGGGCATACAAATCGCCGCGTACCGTCGGTAACCTCAATATATATCGACTGTACTGGCTTTCGATATGCGCTTCGACAGCCTCCAGCAGACGCTGCATATCTGCTTCTGCGTAGGCACAAAGATATAACACTTCACCTGACACCGTGGAAATAGGCCGTTCTTCTACCTTGTCCATCTTATTGAATACAGTTAGGCGAGGAATGGAACCGGCTCCAAGCTCAGTCAGAACCTCATCGACTACTTCCATATGAATCTGGTAATCAGGATGGGAAGCATCAATCACTTGCAGAATTAAATCCGCTTCCGCCGCCTCTTCCAGCGTAGAACGAAATGCAGCAACAAGCTGGTGCGGAAGATGCTGGATAAAGCCAACGGTATCTGTAACAATAATTTCTTCACCGCCTGGCAAATTCACACGACGCGAGGTGGGATCCAGCGTAGCGAACAATTTGTTTTCTTCAAGAATACCCGCACCAGTCAGGCGATTAAGAATGGTCGACTTGCCCGCATTCGTATAGCCTACAATCGCTACCTGAAATACGGCGTTTTTCTTGCGACGCTCACGATACAATTGGCGATGCCGCTTCACCTCAGCCAGATGGCCCTCGATTTCACCAATGCGACGACGAATGTGTCGACGGTCTGTTTCTAGCTTCGTTTCCCCCGGTCCCCGCGTACCGATTCCTGCACCGAGCCGGGATAGTTCAGCTCCTTTTCCTGTCAGACGGGGCAAGCGGTACTGTAGCTGGGCAAGTTCTACTTGCCACTTACCTTCTCGCGAACGGGCACGCTGTGCAAAGATATCAAGAATAAGCTGTGTTCTGTCAATAACCTTGCACTCGATAACATGCTCCAGGTTACGGATCTGCATCGGCGTCAGCTCATCATTAAAAATAACAAGATCCGCCTCCAGTTCCTGAACCAATGCATTAATTTCCTCCACCTTGCCTTTGCCAACATACAGGCGGGAGTCGGCCTGATCACGCCCTTGGGTCAGCGTAGCAACGACTTCCGCCTCTGCGGTACGTGTAAGCTCGGCCAACTCCTCCATCGAAAGTTCGAATTGACGCTGATTCTCACTTTTTTTATAATAACCGACTAATATGGCACGCTCGGTCTTTTGTTCGTTTACAATGTGTATCACAAACGCCTCCTTGAATAGAATAAAGCGTAAAATCCTTCACTTACGCGCCATTTTGCACGAAAGCACTTTGTTATTATACCATTTTACCAAATGCAACCTTTCGACAAATGTATCTGCTTGATATATCGGTGCTCTTTTTTTGGTATATGGATAATCAGCATGTACAAGTCGAAATATAAAGTGTTATTTATTATACTTATTTAATAAAGCGGGCAGCTTCACTCTATTGCCTGCCTGCAATCCAGAAGGGGGGGCAGCATTACGTGGCTTTCGGCATTACACGCACAGAACTTGCCGCCTGGAAGGCAAAAGTACGGCAAGGGGAAGTATCACTTCTAACTCATTTCTGGCTGCATCCGCGCTATCCGAACATCAAAACGGTCACAAAAGCAGGGTGTGCAGATTTGAATGCTCTGCTCAACTGGGGAGAAGCGTATGGACTTGAGCGTAAACACCTGCATCTGCGTGAAGAATTTCCACACTTCGACTTAATCGGGGACAAACAAGCGGAGATTCTCGCTCGTGAAGGCCTTTGGGATCAAATCACCCGGTTCCGTATTCAAGCATAAACAAATAAGCGTTTGTAAGTCTTTTGCAACTTTTCCCAACAAAGTACCGTCATACAGATAACGATACGGACAAAGGGGAGAAGAATAATGATTATCTCAAAAAGCATAAAGACTTTAGGCTGTACAACGCTACTTGGTGCCGTACTCTTCACAGGGCTGGCCACAGCTCCTGCTGCCCATGCTGCGACAGCCGAATCGCAGGCAAACGCTGTAAGTACGGTAGGATTGCGTACGATTACCGTGAGTGGCTATGGTGAAGTAACCGTACAGCCGGATATTGCCTATATTCAGTTGGGCCTTAACACTACCGGCAAAACTGCCCAGGAAGCACAGGAGAAAAACGCTGTACAATTCAAGGCAATAAAGACAGCACTAGAAAAACGAAACGTTCCGGCCAAGGATATTCAAACCGTCCGTTTCTCCACGATGCCGGACTATTCCTGGGATAATAATAAGCAACAGCTAAGGGGCTATCAGGTAGAGCAGATCATTCAAGTAACTTATCGTGATCTGGCAGGAGTCGGCCCGCTAATGGACGCGGCAACAGCAGCCGGGGCAAATCGGATTGACAATGTCTCATTCAGTTCTGAAAAAATGGAGGCGCACCGGTTGGATGCAACAGATGCTGCACTCGATAATGCCCGTCAGAAGGCCGAGCGCATCGCCAAACGAGCAGGCGTAACAATTAAGGGCGCTGTACAAATCTCAGACGGCACCTCACCGACACCACCTATTATGTATTCCCAGGTACGCGCAGATAGCATGCCCGCTAGCGAAAAAGCCATAAACGGCGGAAGCCAGGTCTATCCAGGCGAACTAAAGGTGGGAAGTTCCGTTACTGTAACGTACTCTTATTAAACCTTAGGTTTTCGCAGAATAGGTGTAAAACCTGAACAGGCGATTGCGTTCGAAGACTCACCTAACGGGGCACTGGCTGCCAAACGAGCAGGCATGTACTGCGTTATCGTACCTAACTTCGTTATCGAAACACTGCCATTTCATCCGATCGATGTTCGGCTGCAATCTATGGCAGAAACCGCTCTTGAACAATTGCTCGATAAAATTGCATCGTCTTCTGAAACATAGATTATTCAAAAAAGAAGCCCCACGGTGTCTATATACCGTAAGGCTTCTTTTTCATTTGTTACTATTCCCGGCCCTCTTCAGCTTCCGCCATAGATACTGCTTTTGGCGGCTCCTGTCCTGTGAGAGGAATCTCCCCATCCCGGCCATACTGATCAAGGCGTGACGGTTGGCTGCGCGGATGCGTCATCTCCATCGCCTGTCGCTTGTTTCGGTCGGTCATTGCTGCGCCTCCTTTATCCAGACACTGCCTTTAGTATGACCGAATTCTTTCTAATTACACTACTAATTTATCGATAACCTTAACCAGATTTACGATTTCCGGCTTGCTGACCTGTGCATCTGCCCCTACCTTCTCACCCTTATGGCGAAGATCGTCCGTAATCAATGAAGAGAAGATGACAACCGGCAGTTTACGAAGCTCCGGGTGTTCTTTAATGCGCTTGGTCAGATGGTGTCCGTCCATCTTGGGCATCTCGATATCGGTAATAACGAGCTGGATATGCTCAGTTATGTTCTGCTCAGTACGGGCCAAATGTTCCAGGTAGTTCCACGCTTCATTGCCATCCTGGCAGATTTCGATATGCACATATCCTGCCTCATGCAGCGTCTCTTCGATTAATTTACGCAAAATTGCAGAGTCTTCTGCCAACAGAATACGCTTAGCAGACGTATCGCGTGCTCCAAGATCTTTTAACTGCCCGACATTAATCCCTGCTTCCGGACTGATATCTACCACTACTTTCTCAAAATCAAGCAACAGAATAAAACGATCATCCATTTTCACAACACCGGTTGTACTGCTTTCCACGCCACGTGCCAAATCGGACGGCTTCTCGATTTGTTCCCAGGAAATCCGATGGATGCGTGATACAGAATGCACATAAAACGCGACTTTCATCTGATTCAATTCAGCGATAATCAATTTATCCTGTTCCGGATGATCAGACGGCGGATAGCCCAGCGCCTTTGCCAGATCGATAACTGTCAGTACTTCACCGCGCAATTGAATAATTCCCATCACATGGGGATGGATTTTCGGTGTACGTGTTACCGGTACAGGATTGATGACCTCGCGTACCTTGATTACATTAATACCGAATGTTTCTCCTGAGATGCCAAATTCGATAATCTCCAGCTCATTTGTCCCACTCTCCAACAAAATTCCCTTTTTATCGTCTATTGCCATTTGTTCCGGCTCCTTTCCTCTATCCCACTTCTGTCTCTATTATGTTATCGGCAAATTTAAGTAAGAATCTACATTATCTGCTTACCAATTGGTACGTAAGACTCTTATCCACTAGTAATATAGTAACTTATCACTTGGTTTCAGGCTAGATATTAATTATTATAATTTAATTTCACTGCCTTAAAATAAGAAGTCTTAAATTTTAAATCCGCAACTTTTCCACCTTGTGCTACATACTCTTTTCGAAAAGCAAGCTGGGAGGCGGTAATGGAAATCCAGCCCATTCCTATTAGCTCTGTTCCCTGAAATGCAAAATTCACAGTTATTGCTGTTAATAAAAATCCTGTAATACCGTTCGGCAGCCATCCTGATTTAACCAATCTTTGTTTTCTTGATGCAAAATGCATTTGCTATTTTTCGAATTATTTTTTGCATTCACTTGTTTACTCCTCCCGTTCTATTCTTTCTCCATCAAGGCACATTATTTCACTCTCCATTTGAAGGATTAGCCAATATTCAGGTAGCTGGAATTTCAGGTTTATTATCAAAAAGACAAAAATATATTTAAAAATGCAATATATATTTGTCATAAAGACATGTATGTTATATAATATCACTAAAGCAGCTTAAGGAATAATTAAGGAGGTTGGTTAAAAATGAAATTATTTAACACCAAAAGGGCAGCAATGGATGAAAGAATTGTACACACTAGAAACATGCTTTATAAAGAAGCATATATAGTAGCAATATTATTATGTTCCATATCCGTTGTCACAAAATGCATTATTTATGGTCTAAACATAGGATCTGCCATTACGGAACTAAGCATCTTATTCTTAACCGCTCTATACTATGGAATTAGAGCAGTGTTCCTTGGCTTATACTCAGATGAAGTAGAGGTGCACGATCGAACAAGTAAACTTTCCATGAACAAGAAAAATATGATTTGGGGTTTAGGTTTTGGTGTTGTTATGGCTACATTTTTTGGGATAAAAAGCGCTCTAATGTATGGAGAGGGTAATGCGCAATCATTATGGTATTTCATTCTCGTATTTTTTGCTTCTTTAATGATTTACATTCCATTTTTTGTTGGCATTTTGGCAATCTTACATGCTTTAGCATATAAGGCTAGTAAAAAAGTAATCGATAAAGATTTAGACGAGTAAGGGATAGAGCTAGGCGAGGTGATAACTCATGAAAAATATGCGATTAAAACTGGCGAGGGTTGAGAAAGACTTGTCACAAGAAGAGTTAGCACAGCTTGTGGGGGTATCAAGACAAACCATTGGACTCATTGAGCTAGGTAAATATAATCCGAGCCTCAGTTTATGTGTTGCCATTTGTAAAGCATTATCCAAAACCTTAAACGATTTATTCTGGGACGAAAATGCCTGACTGCTGTTCGAAATACGGCAGTCTTTTCTCATTTTCAATTGATTTTTAGTTAACCAATTTATACGCCTTTTGATTATCCATGTACATACTATGTTACAAGCGCAAAAAAAACAGCATTTCTCCGCCATTTTTTTTGCTTTTTTACAGTTTTTTTGCAGGATAAAATTGTAATTATATCCACTCAACTTCTTCCAACAAATCAATAAAAGCCATAAAGTAATAAAAATAATGTTATTTCAAGCATTTTCTCTCAAATTAATTACATTTTTTAACTAAAAATACATATTTACTCTCAAATGATAAGCGTTACGTCTCCTTATTAAAAATTGGCGCATGATTTGCGATAAAATTTAGTTAATTCTATTATTTCTTGCTACAAGGAGGTTGATAAACAATACATTCATATACTTTCACATTTTGGCGTTCGCTTATTATTGCGCAACGACTACATTAAACGAGGTGTTACATGAGTCAACTTCCATTACGAACAGAAGACACGGCTGACACGGCTGCTCCTGCAACCGAGTCACACCATCTGCACCGTGGTTTAAAAGCACGGCACATGACAATGATTGCTATCGGTGGTTCTATTGGAACCGGCCTTTTTCTTGCAAGCGGTGCCACCATTAACTCCGCCGGGCCGGGTGGAGCACTTGTGGCGTACCTGGCTATCAGCATTATGGTTTATTTTCTAATGACTAGTTTGGGAGAGATGGCTACGCTTCTCCCGGTATCCGGTTCGTTCAGCACATACGCGACCCGCTTTGTTGACCCGGCCCTGGGCTTTGCACTCGGATGGAATTACTGGTACAACTGGGCAGTCACTATCGCAGTGGAAATCGCAGCCGGTGCTCTTATCATGAAATTTTGGTTTCCGGACAGTTCTTCCTTATTATGGAGCGTACTATTCCTGGGCATTATGTTCGGCTTGAACTTCCTATCTGTTAAAGGGTACGGGGAAGGCGAATATTGGTTTGCCCTTATTAAAGTAATTTCAATTATCGCCTTCATTGTTATAGGGCTTGCGATGATAGTCGGAATTATGGGTGGAGAAGCGGTCGGATTCAAAAATTTCACGATAGGTGACGCACCTTTTCATGGCGGCTTTATGGCCATTCTTGGTGTATTCATGATCGCCGGCTTCTCGTTTCAAGGAACAGAGTTGGTTGGTATTGCGGCCGGAGAAAGTGAAAATCCGAGAAAAACCGTACCGAAAGCAATACGTCAGGTTTTCTGGCGCATTCTTCTTTTCTATATTCTTTCTATTATTGTAATTGGTCTGCTTATTCCATACACAGATAACCGCTTGGTCAGTGCCGATATCGAAAACATTGCTGTAAGCCCTTTCACTCTTGTTTTTGAAAAAGCAGGCTTCGCATTTGCTGCAGCAGTTATGAATACTGTCATCCTGACATCTGTGCTTTCTGCAGGAAACTCTGGTATGTATGCCTGTGCTCGGATGCTGTGGGTATTGGCAGAGGAAGGTAAAGCACCAAAATTTCTTTCAAAAGTCAACAAACGCGGCATTCCGGCTAACGCGCTGTACGTTACCTGTCTTGTAGGGATGCTGGCTTTTTTAAGTTCACTGTTCGGCGATGGCGTAGTATACATATGGTTGCTTAACGCCAGCGGTATGTCCGGTTTTATTGCGTGGGTGGGAATTGCGATTTGTCATTATCGGTTTCGCAAGGCTTACGTAGCCCAAGGAATGGAGTTACGCGATTTGCCGTATAGGGCAAAGTGGTTCCCGTTCGGACCGATCTTTGCTTTCATCCTGTGCATCATCATCATATTTGGTCAAAATTATAATGCGTTTCTCGGAGAGACTATCGATTGGAACGGCATCCTTGTATCTTATATCGGCCTGCCCTTATTCTTACTCCTTTGGATGGGCTATAAATTCATCAATAAAACAAAGATAGTTCCTTTGAAAGCCTGTGATTTCAGTCAGGAAAGTAAATCGTAATATACAATAACAAGAAGCAGGGCGGGCACCTTTTCTCCTCCATCCTGCTGCGTCCATCGTTCTGTGCCTATATGAAAAAACTCCTGATAAGAACATATCTTGTCAGGAGTTTTTTCTATAAAAGATAAGACATATTCGTGAACAAAAAAGACAGCTCCCTCCCTTCCATTTAATAAAAGTAGGTATTTACGTAAGAATGGTGTCATTTCCTATGCTGTAAGCATACCAGTATAACATTACAATTATGTATCAAAAGTTTTTTCGTTTTATGAGCATTTGCTTTTTTTATTATTTTTCCTTCACTTTAATGTTTTGGCTGGTTACAGCTGTCAAATCCCCAGCTGTTATTCTTGCTTTAATCGTGTAGGTACCTTTTTCAGAAAACGTCTTTTCAATCGCATATACCCCATTTCCTTTTGCGCTGGCTACCACTTCTTCATGGTTTTTCTCATTATGTTTGCTGATTTCGAATACGGCTTCGTTCGCATCTGCTACTTCTTTCTTACCCTGTATGACCATGGCTTCGATTGTTGCTTTTTCACCTATATGTATCGTTTCCGGTTTTATGGTCAGTTCGATTTCCAGTGGCATGACAGCAGGTGCTTTATCTCCCTGTGCAGCGCATGCACCAACAAACATCAGCAAAAAGGCTACGAAAAAGACATATCTTCTTTTTTTTCTTTGCATGTCTCTTCTCCTTTCCATGCTATCTTTCATCCTCCTCTGCTGGCCTAATCATTTCTTCTATTTTTTCAGACGGCCTGAACGATTGGACTGCTAATTTTAAAAAGCTCTGTTTTCATTGGCCTTTCTATGGGAAAAATAAACAAGTAAGCCAACCTACATTGCATGGAGGAGGAAAGCTTTCTTACTTTACTTATTATACACCGTGGAGGGGACAGCAAGTGAACATTCTTTTTTTCTTAACCGGTTTGCTACTGGTATTCATATTGGGATATCTCGCAAGCTACAATCGTAAAGGAATTCGTGTACGGCCTATCGTTGCTATGCTGCTAACCCAAATTGTACTGGCCTTCTTATTGTTGAACACCAAAGGAGGCGTGGTCTTAGTCAGCTATGTTGCCAAAGTATTCGCCAAGCTGGTGGAAATCGGCATTCAAGGGGTTGACTTCGTATTTGGCGGTCTTGAAAACCCGGGTGTATCAAACTTTTTTCTAGATGTGCTACTACCGATCATTTTCATCTCCGTGCTTATCGGCATCTTGAATCACTTGAAAATTCTACCACTCATCATCAAATATGTCGGTTTTGCCATTAGCAAAATTAACGGCATGGGACGACTCGAGAATTATATTGCCGTTTCTTCCGCCATATTAGGACAATCAGAGGTGTTCCTGACGGCCAAGCGGGAATTGGATCTCATCTCTAAGAGACGCTTATATACATTGTGTACATCAGCGATGAGTGCGGTCAGTATTGCGATTGTCGGTGCTTATATGACGATGCTAAACCCACGTTATGTCGTAGTGGCCATCATACTCAACATCTTATCAGCCTTAATTGTCGCCAACATTATCAATCCGTACCGCACCGAGGATGAAGATGATGTACAATTAGTTGAGGCTGCGGAAGAAAAAGAGGAGAAGCTAACCTTCTTCCAAATGATTGGCGAAAGCATTATGGATGGGTTAAAAATCGCCATTATTGTGGCAGCGATGCTCATCGGCTTTATTGCGCTAATCAATTTAATTAATTACTTATTTACGCTTGTTTTCCATATCTCTTTCCAGGATGTATTGGGCTATATTTTCGCTCCGATCGCATTCTTGATGGGTGTACCAGCAAGCGAAGCGGTGCGGGCTGGTAGCATTATGGCAACTAAGCTTGTGACGAACGAATTCGTCGCCATGCTCAGCTTTAAGGATATCGCTGGACAGCTATCGGAAAGAACGATAGGCATCGTCTCTGTTTTCCTAGTTAGCTTTGCCAATTTCAGCTCAGTCGGTATTATTACCGGTGCTGTACGGGCACTAAATGAGAAGAAAGGCAATGAAGTAGCTACATTCGGTATGAAACTGCTGTATGGTTCCACCTTGGCATCCATTCTGTCGGGGACAATTATCGGGCTATTTCTGTAAAGACAGAAAGCTCCGTGTATCTTCTACGCGATACACGGAGCTTTTTATAAAACAGCAAAGGTCGGTTACACTTCTTCTTCAAAATGCTTCAGATCATTGTTTTGACCAATAACGATTAAAATGTCCCCTTCTTTAATGACATCGGACGGATCAGGTGCAATATTAAAGCTGCGACCGCTTTTAATGGCTACGACGTTCACACCGTATTTGGCCCGTACATCCAATTCAATCAGGCTTTTGTTATGCATTTTTTCAGAGATCGCCACTTCGGCAACGCTATAGTCTTCCGCTAGCTCGATGAAGTCGAGCACATTGGGCGATATTAAATTATGTGCCACACGAAGACCCATATCCCGTTCGGGAAACACAACCCGATCAGCTCCAACTTTGTACAATACCTGTCCATGTCGTTCGTTTTGCGCCTTCACTACGATCCGCTTCACACCCATTTCCTTTAGAATTAATGTGGTCAGAATGCTGGCCTGAATATCAAGGCCAATGGCTACAACGACAACATCAAAATTCCGAATACCAATCTCCCGCAGTGCCTGTTCGTCAGTCGAGTCGGCCTGTACAGCATAGGTGACGATTTGAATGCTGTTTTGTACACGTTCCGCATTCTCATCGATTGCCATGACATCATAACCTAAAGAATAAAGCTGCTCGGCCAAGCTGGAACCGAAACGCCCCATTCCGATTACTGCAAAGGACTTTTTTTCCATCTTATTAAACCCCTTCGGTACCTTTTAGTTAATACTTCTATTTACATTCAGTACTTTCTATAAAAAGCAACTTTGATACATTTACACTCTTTTATGGATAAATGAAAATGAAAAAAGCAGCCGACATCATTCGGCTGCCTGAAAAAGCAAGCAAACTTTACAAAAAATTACGCATTCATTATCACATTGGCCTCGACCATGACCTCTACATTACCATGTATGGCTTTGGAGATCATACACGCTTTTTCGGCGCGCTCAGCAAGAAGAGCCACTTTGTGGAACAGATCTTCTGGCACATCATTGGCTAACATAATAGCTGGACGATGGATAATTTTATCGAAACGTGGTCTATTTCCTTCGACCGTCACGATTCCCTCGGACTCTAATGTAATGTCTATCGGAACAATGCCTCGGTTCTCCAATACAGCGGCTAATGTTATTAAATAGCACGTCGCCGCTGCCCCTACCAGCATCTCATCCGGATTCGTCCCCACACCGGGACCATTCATTTCCAATGGAATTGAAACGGCGGATACAAGATTACCAACAGAAATCCTTCCCTCACCAAGACGTCCTCCCTTCCACTGTGCGGTCAAATGAAAGTGATGTTCAGCCATCTTTCTCCTCCCTTTCTTTACATAAAATGTAATCAATAGTTCATCAACTAAAATGTTACATTCAACATATTTATTAGAGTTCCTTCTCAAAAACTCATAACAAAAAAAGTCAGAGGCCCTTATGCCTCTGACTTTCTGTATGCCTATATAGTAAGCGAGCTTACAGCTTTACAACATTTGCAGCTTGTGGTCCGCGGTTGCCTTCAGTAATATCAAACTGTACCTGCTGTCCTTCTTCCAATGTTTTAAAGCCTTCACCTGTGATGGCGCTGAAATGAACGAATACATCGTCGCCACCTTCAACTTGGATGAAGCCGAAACCTTTTTCTGAGTTAAACCATTTTACTGTACCTGTAGTCATGTATAGACCTCCAAAAAAATTACTCTAATATGCGCTTTCTTAACCGTATAAAATAAAAAATTCGCATATTATCACGGATTGTAGTGTTGAAAATATAATCCCTGATAACATGCGAATTATATGTTCTTGCTGCACCCAATTTATTATGTTTTTATCATATCATGTGCATTTATCGATTGCAAATATATTTTCACTACCGTTTGCTCTATCCATGTTATCTCTTCTTAAATCTCTTCGGCTGTTCTACATACCCTTCAACAATAAAGCCGCAATGGGTACAAATTATGTAAATAATTTTTGAACCTAGGCCAAAGCGCTCTGCCGGTGCCATAGAAGCATAACCGGAATGCATGCCTTTTCCAAGTTCATTAGAGCCGCATTTTGGACACTCAGTTGCCTTTTCTACCCTATTCATATGCTTATCTCCCCTCATTAAATATGTAGCTTTCCACGCCTGTTGATCGTCCATATATCGGAAGAAATAAGATGTACGCGCCGGATAACACAAAGAAAAACTGACGAGATACTACAAAAAACATACTTGACTATTAAACATTAGTACTATACAGTTCTAAATATGAATAATAAGAAAAAAATGTCTCAACCAGCGAATCGCCGTCATGTTGTCGAAGTCGCGGCTCAATTATTTTTAATAGGCGGCTATACTTATACAAGCATGGATGAAGTGATGCGAGAAAGCAAGGTATCAAAGTCAAATATTTACTACCATTTTAAAAGTAAGGATGACTTGCTGTTCGCAGTTGTGGAGTATTGGGTGAAGCAATATGAAGGCACTCTATTCTATTTTTTGAGTCAAAATGAGCAAACTGTGGAAGAACGCATTTTTGCATTTTTGGATTCACTTTGCAAAGGCATTTCGGAGAGAAATTACCAGGGTGGCTGCCCGTTTATTACACTGTATATACAGTGTCCTGAGCATGCAGAGCAGGTAAAATCGAGAATTTCTCGCTTCTTTATCGAACTGCAACCACTGATCGCAAAACTGTTTGAGCAAGGAATCCAAAAAAACGAGTTCCGCACTACTATCCAACCTGAACAAGCAGCATCCCTATTTATCACATCCATGGAAGGAGCACTTATGCTTGCCGAAACCAGGCACGACGTATCTGTCATTATAGAAACAGCACACAGCTTTTTTAATATGCTTCGCTAGCAGAAGCATATTTTTTTCACTAAAAATAGAACTAATTAGTACTAATTATAGTAAGGGGGATTATGTATGAGTGTCATCTTCATTACGGGAAGCACCGGATTTATCGGTAAGGAAATATTGAAGCAACTTACGGCTGGAGAAGAGAAACTGCTGCTACTTGTTCGTTCACTAAAGAGAGCCACTGCGATGCTAAACGAGCTCGGTCTAGAACAAGACGAACGTATTTGTTTGTTAAAAGGCAATTTAGCGAAACCCGAGTTGGGTATGTGTGACGCTGATCTTAATCGTGCGCTTGAAGCAGACATTGTTATTCACGCAGGTGGACCGATGAGTGTAACGCTCGAAGAAGGAGCAGCAAAACAGACGTTTTTGGATGGCGCGTACCATATCACTGAATTGGCTAGGCGTATTCATCATACACGCGGTCTGCATCACTTCATTCATGTTGTCGGCTTTATGAGTCCGTTTCATGAAGGTAACATCGACATGGAAGCGGACGTGTTCGAACTAGAAGGCTTTATGAAAGGGGAAGGGGCATATGAACGAATGAAATTCCTGGCCGACCTTTATATCCGCCAACAGGCAAAACGTCTTGGTTATCCGCTATCTGTTGTCAATCCAGGTACTGTCATCGGTGCCAAGCCCGCAGGGGTGACAGAACAAACTGGGGGAATCGGTATTCTTGTCAATGCTGTTCGTCGGCGACTCATGCCGGTAGTACCTGGAGGCCGGTCCCATTGGATTCCATTCGTCGCAAATGACGACCTCGCCCGTATGATCATTCATCTGGCCCGTAAAGTCGAGCCGAGCAGTAACACATATACTATACTCGAGGATAAGGCTTCCGGGCCAGATATGCATGAGCTGCTAACCACCATCTCGAATGAACTGCATCTTTCATCGCCCCGGTTATCAGCTCCCATGCCCTTATTACGCTCATTTATGAAAGCGGGATTTGGCCATCTAGCCGGCATCCCTGCCGAATCAATGTCATTCATCACGAACCGTTCGTTCCAAACCGCTGAGACCAAACGAGTGCTCAGAGAAATGGGAAGTGCTGACATAAATGTTAGGGACGTCATACCGATGGTTATAGCTGATCTAGATTATCGCTTCACACATCCCAATTACATATCCCCTGTCAATTTTACGAGGGAACGCAAAGGAGACATGGCCGCCTTGGTTCGGAAAGGGGATGGAATACCTTGGGTTATCATACACGGTCTGCTTAGCAGTGCGGACGATTTTGTGCCGCTCGCCCAGCATCTGCATGAGCGTACCGGTAGCCCGGTATGGCTACTCGATCTTCCCGGTTTCGGTCGCTCACCTTTCCTGGGGCATAATGATGTGCCTGATGCTTATATCGATGCCTTACACCAAATTATAGCTACTGCTCCTGGGCGTATTAGGCTAATCGGTCACTCTTTCGGTGCTATTATCGCCGCTAAAGCAGCACAGATGGCGCAGTCTCACATCGAGCAATTGTTTTTGCTTCAACCTGTACTACATCGTCCACAAAGTCTGGGCCTGCAACACTGGCTAAGCGCTTCTACTAAGCTTTCCAAATTTCTGCTCAAACGGCTCACTCCTAAAGCATTAACTAACATGATGCTGCGGGAAGGAGTATTTTCAGAAGCCAGCGAAATTCCAGAAAAATACGTGGAAACCATTGTCCGAAATTTATCCTCCCCGCGCATCGCGGCGGCGAATGCCCGGGTATTGCAGGCATTGCATTATCGATTACCATCGATATCACCGGTGGATTTTTCTAATATAAACACAACTATTATTTGGGGAACAAAGGACAAGGCCTACACATTGCCAGAACCTTTTCATTGCTTTAGCCATTTACAACTTGTTCCTTATGCACATCATTTCCCTATGTCTTACCCGCAGGAAACAGCACAATTGCTGAATAGGCTATAACATATAGTGATAGTACGGAAAACTCAAAACATCCCACAAGTGCAATGGATTTTGTCGCACAACCTGTTTTTTCCTACAGGATGACTTTCATCGCAATATGCTGGAATCACAACAGGCTGGTCTTGCTTACTATCTTTTTGCCGTTGCGGAATCATTGGCAACTCAATGAGCCGTTGAAAAAAAGAACCATTACCGTACACTCCGGTTAATGGTTCTTTTTCATCTTGCCCTACACTATTGATTAACGAACATTGTTCATCTTCTGCATACTCATACGCTTCTGCTCTTTGATTTTATTAAGAGCCTCCTGTATCCTCTTTCTATCAATTTCCCGTGAAATACTTAATGTAACTCCTATACCGATTAACGTGACCAATAATGATGAACCGCCGTAACTAATAAAGGGAAGCGGAACACCTGTAAGGGGGATCGCACCTGTTACCCCTCCAATGTTAATAAAGGCTTGAATAAAAATCATGCTGGCGACACCGCATCCAACCAGCTTTGAAAACAAATCGTCTGAATGGATACCTATAACAAGCATTCTCCAAAGTAAACACAGGAAGGTAAAAATAAAGCACAAGACACCTATAAAGCCGAATTCTTCTCCAACAATAGCAAAAATAAAATCAGTATGAACTTCAGGAAGATACAAATATTTTTCTATACTCTTTCCAAGCCCAGTTCCGGTAAGTCCTCCGTGCGCCAGCGCACTAAAAGACTGGGTAAGCTGGTATCCCCAATGAAGCCCCCCCATCCCATCATTCCAGGGGTCTAAAAAAACCAGTATACGCTGCAAACGATATTGCGATGAAAGTGTGTAAATCACACTAAATACAAGTAAAGGCATACTCAATACCAAAAGATATTTCAGACGTGCTCCACCAACATAAATGACAACACCTGCAGTAAGCGCGAGTATGGCTGCTGAACCAAAATCGGGTTGAATCGCAATTGTAAGGAAAAACAGAACGACCACTACAACCGCAGGAATAAACCCTGTTTTTAATTCCCAGAACGCTTTCCCTTTCTTTGCAATAATGCCTGCCAAATAAATAATAAGGGCAATTTTTGCAAACTCTGCAGGTTGAATTTGCAAAGGTCCAAAATCAAGCCAGCTTCTTGCTCCATTCCTCTTCGCTCCTATCCCCGGAATTAATACAATAACAAGCAAAAAATAGGCAAAAGAAAGAATATGAAAGAAATGTTTTTTATAAAATGTAAATGGGATATTCATAGTCACAAGCATAACAAAAACACCAAGCAATATGCGTGCCATATGCTTTTTTGCATAATATGCAGCATCGTTATGTGCATTAATAGCTTCAATCGAACTTGCGCTATAAACCATAACCATACCAAATCCTAATAGCCCAAAGGTCAAAAACAAAAGCAAGAAATCCGGTCTTCCCCTTCTTTTCATGTAAAAAATCTCCTTTATCAACCTATAGACATATTATGGTTCAACCTAGCAATCAAAGATATAAAGTTATATTATACTATGTTAGGGAATATTTGATGAAATTTCACCATGTATAGTTGAAGGTAGAGAGTATAACAATTTTCCCCACCT
The DNA here is from genome assembly GCF_000466385.1 of Aneurinibacillus aneurinilyticus ATCC 12856. GTDB lineage: Bacteria > Bacillota > Bacilli > Aneurinibacillales > Aneurinibacillaceae > Aneurinibacillus > Aneurinibacillus aneurinilyticus. The sequence goes on along the minus strand of NZ_KE952804.1, from coordinate 38,257 downwards.
TCTAAACCTCTTTTTCTTTCCTACTCCGCTCTGCGAAAAAGAGCCCATTTATCAAAGCATAATACGAAAAAGCCTATAAGCGAGCAGAAGGGATTGAATATTTGGTCTATTGACAATAAAATATAAAACGATAATACGAAAGGAACATCATGATAATGTCTAAAGCTGACAATATGCTCTCTATTCTATGGCTACTGAAGACAAGAAAACGAATAACCGCCAAGCAATTGGCAGAGGAATTAGAGATTAGCATTCGAACTGTTTACCGATATATTGACGCACTATGCGCTAGCGGGGTTCCTATCATCTCCGACTCAGGTCATAACGGTGGCTACAGCCTGCTTCATCAATTTACGGAAGCTCCTCTCACTTTTAATTTGGAAGAGCAAAAAGCGCTTATGCATGCAGCAATATTTGCACAGGAAGCGGGCTATCCTTTCGGTGATGCCTTACATAAAGCAATTACTAAGTTGAAAATGTATACAAATCAAAACCAATTAGCTGAAATCAATCGTCATATACAGGGATTCGATGTTATTATTCCACCATCTGATGTTTCATTAAAAACAGTGCTACAAGAACTAGAGATATCTGTAGCAAATGGCTGTACCCTCTTCATCGAGTACCATAAAGGAAGAGAGGTGCCTTCTACGGTACGTCACATCGATCCTTACGGACTCGTTTATTGGAAAGACAAATGGTATACGGTCGCCTATTGCCACCTCCGCCGTGAGATCCGAAGCTTTCGTGCGGATCGTATCCGTTCTTTGTCCCATACAGCAGCCCTATTTCAACGACCGTTGGAATTTTCTGCCCGTCAGTTCTTTCTCAAAGGCATTCTATCTGATACAGGTAATAGGGAGCAATTAACCTCCCTCCGTATTCGTGGAAAGCAGCGGGCAATTGCTGATATGTGCGAGCATTGGCTATTAGGTCACGGCCTTGTAGAACGTTCAATGGATGAAGCACATTTCAAACTCGATGAACAAGCCATCCTGTCTTATGTGCCGTATCTTCTTCTTTCATACGGAAAATCGATTCAAGTACTGGAGCCCCTTGTCCTAAAGGAAAAAATGATAGCCCTTACTTCAGAATTGCTGAATTATTATCAAACGTTCTGATTTCACTGACCGCAACTGTCAGCTAAGTCCCGTTATGATACGCTTATACCGATTATACGAGGAGAGATTCTGGATGAAACACAACACATTGCAATTATACGATTATCATGTATGGGCAAATGACAAAGTATTGCAGCATCTGAAGGAATTACCGGAGGAAACGTGTCGTGCGGAAATCACAAGCGTTTTTCCTTCTATACATGATGCGCTCGTTCACATGTTTGTCGTAGATACGATTTGGCTGGGCGCCATATCCGGTGATAGCTTTGAAGAAATACGCATATCGGCAGCGTCTTTGCCAGAAAAGCTGAAGGATAATAGCATCGGGGAAATGGAGCAGCTGTTCTTCGATTTATCCTCCCGTTACCAGACGTTTTTCCGTCATCAACAAGATTTGGGTGCTGTCGCTTCTTACGATCATCCTCACTTCGGAACACTTATGGCCCGTTATTCGGATATTATACAGCATGTTGTAAACCACGGTACATATCATCGAGGAAATATTACCGCTATGCTGCAGCAATTAGGCCACTCCGGAACTTCAACCGACTACGTTTTTTACCTATATTCTATAAATAATCGCTCCTAACAAAATGCCCCCTGCCTAGTCATGGCAGGGGGTATACTATCAAATAGCAGCATACGTACCGATTACACTACGCTTTGAGCATAGTCATGCAAAGCTTTCTCACTACTATAATAGAAAAAATGCAGCAAAGTCGGCAAATCAAGAATGAAAATACTCATCTGAATGGTCGCTCCCCTCACGATATATCGATAGGAAAGAGCAGGATTTCGTAGTGGATTTACACACTCGTATACTTGCAAGCGCCTGCTGCTTTCTTCTGTTCCTCGTAACGTATAGGAAAAATTACACGGGATATAGCCGTTCAATAATAATTCACCCTCTCCCTCCTGTGCTAGACAAATCCACTCCACTTCTTTTTCATATATCGTGCCATCCCATTCGTATTCAAGTCCCTTTCTGTTTGCCACCGTGCCTGCTTCCATGATCTTGCTCTCCCTCCCGAAATAAATATACAAAATCGGCTGGCAGGGGGAATTTTCGCTTTCAGGAAACAAAAAATAACGCCCCCTTACCTCACGAGAGATAAGAAGGCGTTATACATAAACGTTTTCTCATCTCTCAGGATATGCTCCTGCAGGATTTGGCACCTTCCTTATACACCTCCGCTCATGCGTGAGATGCAAGGGGTTGCCGGGCTTCATCGGGCCAGTCCCTCTGCCGCTCTGGATAAGAAGACAACACTATTTTATTTTCGTTCATTCTATCATAGCCCATCCTGCTGCAGAATGTCTACCCAGCAAACTTTATTGCGGCCTGTCCGTTTGGCCTCATATAGCAGTCTGTCGGCAAAATGGTACATCTCTTCTGCATTCGTCTCAGGAAACGAAGCACCTCCGATGGAGATCGTGATATGAATTCTGTCTCCGTCAAGCGTCGTGAATCCGTGCTGTTCTATCATAGCACGAATATGTTCGGCATGCTCCTTTGCCTCCGTATACGAACAATCGATCATAAGAACGGAGAACTCCTCTCCCCCGTTACGTGAAACAATATCCACCGGTCGTGCAGCATCAGATAGTATCTGGCCAAGCTCTTGTAAAATCTTGTCTCCATTAGGGTGGCCATACGTATCATTTACCTCTTTAAAATGATCAATATCAATCACAAGCAGCGAAAAAGGCTCCCCCCGCTCTTTCGCCCTTTGTACATATGTATTAAAAAAAATAGTAAACTGTCTGGAATTGTTTAATCCTGTAAGAAAATCTTTCGTTGAGTACTCTTTTAGTTTTCGGAACGCTTCGTTCGATTGGTCGATATAAATATATGTATAAAATGCGAGAAAACCTGCTATGATAGAAATGCACCAATGATAAAGTGCTGTTTCAAAGAAAAGAGAAGCATCTGGAATGTTGATGAATAAGGATGTCGTGATTATCAGTAGAGAAAATAAGTTCATGAGCGTAAATTTTACTAGCGGACGCGCTTTACTGTATGTTAGTAAACCACAGCCAAGACCGATAAGCAGCATGCCGCCAAATGCTACAAGCGCTTCAGGGCCTGCCGGAAATAAAATTATCCTCGCCATGGCAATAATCAACGCGGAGACAAGTGCGGTCGGAACCCCTCCATATAACGCGGCAAAAGCTACAGGAATATGGCGCAAATCAGCAATAACACCAGGTACTATACGAATGGAAAACTCCATTAGTACCGCACCAATCAATCCGAATAGTAAGGCAGCTAGCAGCTTTAATTTTAAGGAAGAATGCGGCCTTACGGGATGATTTCTAAAAATTTGTCCCATAATAAACAATCCGGAAATAACAATCGTTCCATTAATTACAAAATCCTTCAGCATAGATTCTCCCTTTTTCATCTCTCTATCCTAAATAATACGTATTCCAGTTGCACACCAACAACAACCTAAGGTAAAAATATGACATCCTTATTATAAATTAAATAAGTGAAAAGTCCTATATTTTTTGTGTGGTACTCTTCCTTTTCATTGGCTCTAACGAGAGACATACTTACTTAACGTTGCAGCTACATCTAACGAAAAATGCATAGTAAAAAGGACGCCCCGTTATAATCAACCTGGTTCGTCCTTCTTTTCCTGCCTTAAATTACTTATGAACTGCATTATGGAACGCGAATCGCTCCTACTTCTACTGTCCAGCCAAACGTATCTTCAATTTGTCGGCTTTGAATTCGTGTAATCGTATCATACAATCTTTTAGAGATATTGCCTATCTCCCCTTTATTAACCACTATCCGCTTGTCTGTCCACTGCAGTTCACCAATAGGTGAAATAACGGCAGCTGTTCCCGTACCGAAAGCTTCTTCCAGCGTTCCATGCGTATAAGCTGAGTATAATTCATCAATCGATATTCTTCTTTCCGCAACCGGAACACCCCACGCTTCCAACAGGCGAATAATCGAATCCCTTGTTACCCCGTCTAAGATGCTGCCATTCAATGCCGGAGTCACTACCTCTCCAGCAATTTTAAAGAATACATTCATACTCCCGACTTCCTCGATATATTTCCTTTCTACACCGTCCAGCCATAAAACCTGAGAGCATCCTTGTTCCGCTGCGTTTATTTGTGCCTTTAAGCCGGAAGCATAGTTGCTTGATGTTTTAGCAAATCCTGTTCCGCCGCGTACAGCCCGGACATACTTATTTTCCACATGGATTTTTATCGGCTTGATTCCTTCTGGATAGTAAGCGCCAACAGGTGAAAGAATAATGATAAATGTATATTGTGTAGCAGCACGGACACCAAGGCCAGGCTCCGTCGCAATAATAAACGGTCTAATATAGAGGGAAGTTCCTTCCGCCACAGGAATCCAGTCTCTATCTACACTTACTAATTCCTTTATTGCTTCTATCAAAAACGCTTCATCAATCGGAGGGATATTCAGTCTTTCATTCGATATGTTGAGCCTTTCCATATTTTTGTCCGGCCGAAACAAAAGAATGTCATCGTTTTTTGTTTTATAAGCCTTCAGTCCTTCAAATACAGCTTGCCCATAATGAAATACCATCGCAGAAGGATCAAGCATCAATGGTGCATACGGAACGATTCTTGGTTCGTGCCACCCTTCTTCCTTTGTGTAATCCATTAAAAACATATGGTCTGTAAAATATTTTCCAAATCCTAAATGCCTTTGATCGGGCTTCTGCTTTGGATTTTGATTCCTTTCTATTGAAATCCGGCTCCCCATAAATATTCCTCTCCTTTGTTCTTTTAAATCATGCTTATTATAATTGTAGTACTTTTTTGATAATAAATAAAATATATATAACCTAATTAATTTATAGGCAATACCTATACGGCTCTATTCATTCACTTTTTGCTTTTTTTCCTGCAATCCTTTTTCCACAGCGAGGTCAAACGACCACCTTGTGCCACTCCTAAAAAATGCAAAACCGCTCATCATCCGAGCGGTTTTTGCAACTATCCTTATGTGGCTTTTTTCAGGCGGCGTTGCTCCAACACCCGGGATACCACGCCGTATCTTGGCGAGAACAAAAAGCAGAGCATAAAAAGAAGGCCAGCCGACGTTGTCATCGCTCCTGAGATGGAAACGTCAAAATACACAGCTATTATATAGCCTGCACATGCCGAAACAATACCAAAAACAATGCTAAGACCTAACATAGCTCCAAGTCGATCGGTCAACAGATACGCCGCAGCTCCAGGTACGACAAGCATCGCAACGACCAAAATAGCTCCTACACTTTCGAAGGCCGCTACTGTATTCATAGAGACGAGCGCCATCAGCAAGTAGTGGATAAATACAACTGGAATACCTGCGGCAGCAGCCATTTGCGCATCAAATGACACCAATTTCAGTTCCTTATAAAATAATCCTACAATAAGCAAGCTTAATGCGAACACGCCACTGATCATCCATACCGCACGCGGCATTTCCACGCCAGCCAAAGTTGCCATATCCCAGGGTACGTATGCAATTTCGCCATACAGCACATGCTGCACATCAAGATGAATATCGGAAGCAAATAGTGAAACAAGTACAACACCTATCGCAAACAACGAAGTAAACACCACACCGATAGCTGCATCCTCCTGCACACCAGCCGTATGCAATGTTTGAATGAAGAAGGCCGTCAGGACACCAATAACGGTAGCTCCCATGAGCATAAACACATTATCCGTACTATTACTGAGGAAGAAAGCAATCACAATCCCCGGAAGAACCGCATGACTAATCGCATCCCCGAGCATTGCCATCCGCCGCAAAATGAGGAAGCAGCCGACAAAGCCGCAGGATGCAGCCACAAGCGAACCGGTTATGATAATCCACAATCCGTGTGACATACTATGCATCGCCTCCTTTGGAGACGGCACCGCCATATGGTACACGTGCCCGCTCCGCTTCGCGGGAAGCTCGTTCTTCGGCCACTCTCCGACGCACTCTCATCCTCTCCACCTGCCGGACAATCAATCCTCTGCGTGGAGCAGCCAGCATGGAAAACAGGAACAAAACGGCAGCAGCCAGTACAATAACCGGACCAGTAGACAGCTTGGGAACGAAACCGCTGATAATTGTCCCGAAGACGCCGGAAATAGCACCGAAAATGCCGGAAATTAGAACCATACGCGACAGCTTTTCCGTCCAATAGCGTGCGGCCAACGGCGGAATGATGAGCATAGCTGACATCAGTACAACACCAACTGCTTGCAGGCCAATCACTACCGTCAGCACGATCATAAGCATTACCATCGCGTCCAGTATGCCCATAGGGAATCCAAGCCCTCTTCCGAAATTGGAGTCAAAGCACAGTAATTTAAATTCTTTAAACAGCAAAAGTACGAGAACCAACAGGATACCCGCTGTCGTCGCCATCATCGAAACGTCCGCCTGTACAAGTGACGCTGCCTTACCGAATAAAAAGGCGTCAAGCCCACTTTGATTGGCTGCCCCTGTCTGGGCGATGCCAGTAAGCAGCACCGTGCCGAATCCGAAAAATACAGACAATACAATCCCCAGAGCCGTATCAGATTTAATCCTTGAATGACGAACAATCGAATGGACGCACCATGTACCAAGAAGTCCGGTTCCCAGTGCTCCGAGCATGAATAGCATCGTATTTTTTTCTCCCTGCAACATAAAAGCAAGGCAAATGCCAGGCAACGCAGCATGAGCGATAACATCCCCCATCAGGCTCTGCTTACGCAAAAAGGCGAAGCATCCCAGCACACCGCTGCTGATTCCGAGCAGAAAGCAGCCGGCGATGACCCAGCGGGCATTCGGATCCTGTATTACACTAAGGAGAAAGTCCATCTTCTATCTCTCCTTCCTTCTATCATTGGGCATTGTAAGCTGCACTTTTCTGAAATAATAGCTTTCCACCGTACGCTTCCTGTAGATTGTCCGGGACAAACACTTCGGATGTAGGACCAAAGGCTACTTTTCTAATGTTCATAAGCAACAGCCAATCAAAATATTCGTTAACCGTTTGCAAATCATGATGGACGACCAGCACGGTCTTCCCCTGACTTTTCAGCTCTTCGAGCAGCAAAACAATCGCCTTCTCCGTCGCCGCATCAACACCTGTAAACGGTTCATCCATAAAATATACGTGCGCATCCTGTGCCAGTGCCCGGGCAAGAAATACACGCTGCTGCTGACCACCGGAGAGCTGGCTAATCTGTCGTTTCGCATAATCGGCCATGCCTACCTTTTCCAGGCAAGCATAGGCAAACTCCTTATCATACGCGCGAAGGCGCCGAAACATTCCTGCATGACCATAACGTCCCATCAGCACTACATCAAGCGCATTGGTAGGAAAGTCCCAATCCACGCTTTCCCGCTGCGGCACATATCCAATCAGCTTACGTTGGCTTTTATACGGTTTTCCATAAATGGATACTTCTCCAGACACAAGCGGAAGCAAGCCGAGAATCCCTTTAATTAACGTCGACTTGCCCGCTCCGTTCGGCCCCATAATACCGACAAGTTTTCCTTCGGGTACGGTAAAGCTTACTTCCTGTACGACCGGTTTTTTGCGATAGGCAATCGTTACATCCTTTACAGTTATAGCTGTCGTCATTATGATTCCTCCTTACTTAAGCGCCGCCACAATGGAATCGATATTATGGCGAACCATGCCAATATACGTCCCTTCCGGTGTTCCTGCTTCACCCATCGCATCCGAGAACAGTTCGCCACCGATTTTTACTTCATGGCCTTTTTCTTTGGCTCCCTGCACCACCGCCTCAATTGCCTTCGGTGACACGCTTGACTCGATGAATACTGCTTTGATTCGCTGATTTACAAGAACATTCACTAAGTTCTGTACATCTTTTAACCCATATTCCGCATCCGTACTGATCCCCTGAAGCCCCATCACTTTAATTCCGTAGGCATCCCCGAAATATCCGAAAGCGTCATGGGCTGTTACAAGCACACGAGATGCTTCTGGAATAGACGCAATTTGTTCTTTCGCGTAAGTATCAAGTTCTTCTAGTTTTTTCAGATAGGCAGCAGCATTTTGCTCATAGTCTTCTTTATGGGCCGCATCCTCCTTGATGAGCGCTTCTTTCACGCGCTCAGTCGCCTGCATCCACAGTTTTACATTGAACCAGATGTGTGGATCATAATGACCTTCGAATTCCGGAGGCTCACGCAATATGCCAGGGTCAATTTTTTCAGAAACCGCAATGGTCGGCTTCTGATTGGCCATTCTTACAAAAATATCCCCCATCTTCCCTTCAAGATTCAGTCCGTTATAGAAAATAATATCCGCTTTATCCAGCTTACCGATATCGCCCTGTGTCGCTTTGTAAAGATGCGGGTCCACTCCGGGGCCCATCAGCGGCATTACTTCTACATGTTCTTTGCCGACATTGGCTACAATATCCGCAATCATTCCTATCGTAGTAACAGCTGTAAGCTTTTCCTTGCTCTTTCCTTCATCAATATTTCCCTGAGTCGTGCTTTTTTCTGAACATCCGATAAGTGCCCACCCTATAAGAAAGAAAATCATTATCAATTTTGTTGCTCGATTAATCACTTTTTCCCTCCTGACATTTTATTTACGAAAAACAATTTAATTTTCACAAGCTAAATATTTTTCATTAAGCAAACATTTTACATAAAAAAAAATGGACTGCTCCCTTATATCTTTTTTCGCCCCCCTTTTCTTTTTATTAGGGCATGCTATCTTACTACTCCTTCATTTATTCTATATGAGCATCCGTTCTCCCTTACGATTTTACATCAAGAAAAAAAATTTGTATATACTAAATATTTTTCCTTAGGGCAAAAATAAACTATCATCCCCGTCCAATGCCTCTTGCAGCCGGTACGGGGATGATATGAAACAACATTATTTTCTTACTTGAAGCAATGCCTCCGCAATTCCGATAAAATACTCAGATTCACGCCGTATGTGGTTTAATACCGTAATGGCCGTTGGGTTCGTCTTGAGCGCTTGACTTTCAAGGCCCAGCTGGTTTAGTAACTGGACAAACTGCCAGCTTTGTTCCAACGCAAAATAGAGCAGATTCATAATTTCTCCGTACACTGCTGGACTTATCGGGTGTCCCATCCGCACCACCATTTCTATATATCGAACAAACACTGCCTCCGTTTGTGATAACGCCTGTTCCCATACCTTGAGCGCCTGTACAAAAGGTGCCTCAAGATTGGGCACCAGTGCACGGATAACGTCTGTATGCTCTGCCTCCTGACGCTTCCAGAACTCTCCTTCATCCAGAATTCGGAGCGGCATTTTTTCTCCATAATAAAACTGCATAATGTTTTCCCCTTTCAACTTTGAAGATGGGCCCACCCCAGTGTATGTCGGTGGACCACAATCCGTGAAAAGGTTCTTTATTCTTCAAATTGTAAATTCAACGGCTGCTCGGGAAGCTGTATATCTTCTTCCATATTTGTAGAGGGAACTTTCTCATCTACAATATCAAACGATAGACTGTCCAACCATACTTGTCCCGGGCCTTCCAATAACAGGCCGAAAGCGATCGCCATACTATCATTCGGCACATCCAGCACGACACTATAATGGTTCCAATTAGTCGTTCCCTTAATTGGACGATTGTACATGTTATCAAACTGCAACAGCTCGTTATCCTTCCCATCCACACGCATCCACAAGCCTGCCCACCGCTCCACTTCCTCTGTTTTTACGAATCCGGAGAGGCGAAGGCGATGACCTTTATAATTATCTGCCTTGAATTTTTGCATCATCGTAGCGAATCCGGATGCTTCCTTCTTGTTTGAACGTATATATCCAGATGCCGTTCCCTGATGCACGTTTTTACGATCAACTCCCATTGTATAGTCGAACGGATGACTTCCGCTCTCAATCCATCCTTGCGGTAAATTCGTTGCTGTCATATCATTTCCTCCTTTATTTTCTGTGGTTCCATCAACCAATTGCATCAGATAAGTACGATATCTTCCCGGCGGCATATAAAACATTTTCTTGAAAGCACGCGTAAAGGATTCCTGCGTAAGAAATCCGTGTTCTACCGCGATTTCAAGAATCCGTTTGTCTGTGCTGAACAACTCGTATGCCGCATGAGTCAATCTTCTCTTCCGTACATAGTCCGTTACAGTCATACCGGTGATCGTTTGAAAAATACGGTGAAAATGGTACATCGAAAACGACGAATACGTAGCAATTTGTTCTAAAGAAATGTCTTCCATAAGGTGGGCTTCGATGTATTCAATCGCCTTCTGTACACTTACCGTATACTCTTCATATGCCATAAATCCTCTTCCTTTTTGCTTGATTCTCTTGCATCATATCATGTGGCAAAATCTTGGATTTGATTTTTTTTGCGCAATGTTCCTAACTATTAAAAAAGAAGCCGCCTCTTCGAATAAGAGACGGCTCCTTGCTACAAATTCCAAAAAAACATAACATGGGCAAATACAAAAACGACCAACAAAAAATTATAGATACTCAAAAAAAACTTTCGCTTAAACACTGTTACAAGAATGGCAATCACGCCAAGAACGAACGTAGACATCGCTGCATACACAGTCGCATACAGACTATCTATGCCATAAGCCACCGCATAAATAATAACGCTGGCAACTAGTAGCACTTCCAGAATAGTAATCATTTTTTCTTCTTTAAACATAGCTTCCTTCCTTATTCAATCACGATTCGTTTTCTGTACTATACAAACATTTTAGCATACTCGCTCCATAAATACAGTTGCCATCAATACGTTCGTTCATTTGGAAACGCGGCTTTACAAACGTACGTTCCCCTCATATAATAAAAACAGTTTAAAGAAACGAAAAGGGGACAAGATGATGATACATTTTTATTATCTGGAAGAAACAGCAAAATATCAGACTAAGCAAATCGAGAAAGCGGCACGTGAAGCCTGGAAAACTGCAAGCATAAAAAACCCGGAACACACGGACCAAAACTCTTCCTATCACGGGGTAGTGCTGACCGCAAAAAACGCTGCCAAGCGTTCTTATCCGTTCCGGTAAGACATGAGAATAAGCCGTGAATATTGTCGCTCGTTTTTTTCTCATAAAAAAGAGACAAGCAAACTGTTTATATGTTTGCCTGTCCTCTTTTTCAGCATCATATTTGCTGCGCGATCTGCAATTCCTTTACACAAACGAAGTTAAGCTAATCATTCCCATTGCGACTGCAGCCGTAAGAATCCCGCTCCAGACAACAATGCCAATGACCATCCAGATAAACAATGTAACAGGCTTCGCACCGAATGATACACCGATCGCAGCGCCAAGCGGTGCCCCGGTAAGCAAAGGCGAAGCTAATCCTAGTCCAATAACACCGTATTTTTCCCAAATTCTTCCCATGCGTCCCTGTTTCTTGTTTTTACGTTCCATTCGCTTCATCAGCCAATTGCGCAATGATTTAGCTAAGAAAATAACGACTGCCGCAGCGATAATGGAGCCGAAAGCACTTGCTATAGCAATAACAACAGGATGAAGACGAAGAGCAAATCCAAGCGGAATCGCCATCCATAACTCCAGAATGCTTGCACCGATAACGGAAGCGATTTTCATCCATATTTCCACATTTATCCCTCTCTACCCTTTTTATTTCATTTAAGTTATACGTAAACAAAAGCATATTGGTTTCACATTCTTTTTTCTGAAAACAGAATGAAACCCGGTGCGTAACCGGGTTTCATTTACTTCTTCTCGTTATTTTTATACACGACAAGCGGCACTTCTGTAGTATTTGTGCCCACGACGGACTTTGTTCCGGCAATCTTTCCTTGTTCGATTTCTAAAATTCTATTTCCCAGTCTCTGCGCTTCTTGTTCATCATGTGTAACGAGAAGAACGGGGATTTGCCAAAGCCGGTGCAAATCCAGTAATTCATCCTGACATTGACGCCTCGTCCCCGCATCAAGCGCGGATAACGGTTCATCCAATAATAGCACATCAGGCTTGCCTGCAAGCGCCCGAGCCAAGGCCACCCGCTGCTTTTCCCCGCCCGAAATCTGGTGCGGGTATTTCTGCAACAGATGGCGAATACCAAGAATGCTAAGCAGCTGCGAGAGAAAGGCTTGCTGGTTACCATCAGGGTTTCCTTTCATCCCATATGAAATGTTTTTTTCTACCGTCATATGAGGGAAAAGCGCATAATCCTGAAACAGATAGCCAAGCCGGCGCTTTCTCGTAGGCAACGGCTTCTTATTCGTCTCGAAAAAAACGGTTTCATGCAATTGAATCAATCCTGCGTCCGGCTGAACTAACCCTGCAACACTATTCAGGATAGTAGTCTTTCCCGCTCCAGACGAACCAAATAACACAACTATTTCATTTCCGACTTCCACCGTAACATCAAGCTGGAAATAAGGGAGCGTTTTTTGTATGTTTACATAAAGCACGTATCCTCATCCTCCCTTATCTCTCCCGCTGAGCAAAGCGGCGCATATTTCTTCGTCCCCACCAGTTTAGCCACATCATGGCGCTAAATCCGAGCGCGATAATAATTATCACCCAGCCGGTTGCCTGCTCCATCTGTCCCGCTTCCGCCGCAAAATAAATGGCAATAGGAAGCGTATCCGTTTGTCCCGGAATATAACCGGCTATCATCAATGTAGCTCCGAATTCGCCAAGCGCCCGAGCAAATGATAGTACCAGCCCCGCCAAAACGCCCGGCCAGGCCAACGGAAAAGAAACAGTCCAGAATACTTTCCATTCAGAAGCACCCATCGTACGCGCTGCCTGCTCCAGCTTCTCGTCCAATGTTTGAAAAGCAGCGGACGCTGCCTGATACATCAATGGAAACGCAACTACTACCGAAGCGATAACAGCTCCTACCCACGTGAACACAATTTGAATGTCGAACCAATCGATAAGCCATTTTCCAATCCAGCCGTTTTTTCCAAACAGCACAAGCAATCCGAAACCAACAACGGTAGGAGGGAGGACAAGTGGTAGCAGGAACAGTGATTCTATGACGCTTTTTCCGATAAAGCTACGGCGTGCAAGCAAAAATGCCATGCTTACCCCGACTATGAATACGATTACCGTAGCAATTCCCGCCACCTTCACCGACAATATGAGTGGGTGTACATTCATCTCCATCACTTCCTATCCGTTCATTCCTTCTTATTGAAAGCCGTACTTCTTCAACACTTCCTGCCCTTTCTCGCTTTTCAAGTAATCTAAAAATGCCTGTGCTTCCTTCGAATGTTTCGTGCTGGCCACTACGGCACCTGGGTAGACGATAGGTTTGTGCCATTCCGGTTTTGCCGTTGCGAGCACGTTTACTTTTTCCGATGTTTTCGCATCGCTCGCATATACGACTCCAGCATCCGCATTTCCGGATTCTACATACGTAAGCACTTGGCGCACATCCTTTCCGAGCACAAGCTTATTTTGTAGCTTTTGCCACATGTCAAGCTTCTCGAACGTTTCCTTCGTATATCTTCCCACCGGTACACTTTCCGGTTCGCCGATTGCCAAATTTTTTAATTGATCAGGGTTAATATCCTCGAAGGACTTGACCGCCAATTGACTATTCTTTGGTACAATAAGAACAAGTTCGTTTTTGGCGAAATCAGCACGCGAATTTTTTGCGATCGCATTTTTATCCTGGAGCGTGTCCATATCTTTCTTGCTGGCTGACAGAAATACGTCCGCCGGTGCACCCTGCTCGATTTGCTGAGCCAGTTTGCCTGAGCTTCCAAAGCTGTATGTAACGGATACATCGTTATGTTCTTTCTCAAAAGCCGGTTTCAATTCATTGAGCGCATCGGTTAAGCTGGCTGCAGCCAATACCATCACTTCTGTTTTATCAGAAGATGCGGCCTCTTTGTTTGCTCCGGTATCGCTGCTATTGCTCCCACAGCCAGCCAAGGCTAACATGCCTACTACTAACATAAAAATAAAAGCGATTCGTTTCAACATTCTTCTCTTCCTTTCATCATTTATAACTGGATATATTTAATTATAATTAAATATATCCAGTTATAAAGATAAATTTTTAAAATAACTGTTTTTAGTGGAGGAAAACCATGAATGACATTTCTTATACAACCGAGGAAATCGCGGCCATCCTAAAAGTTTCTAAACTTACCGTATACGATTTAATCAAAAAAGGAGAATTGCCCGCCTACCGTGTCGGCCGGCAAATGCGGATTGATGCACTAGATTTGGAGGCGTACAAAACGAGGGCAAAAAAAGGGGCTGCATCCATATCACATACAGATCAAACACAGTTTACGCCTGATGCAGCTTCACCTGCCGGATCAGTTATTATTTGCGGACAGGATATTAGTCTTGACATATTAACCAAGCATATGGAGAAGCCCGGAATTCCCTATCGTCCGCTCCGTTCATACATAGGCAGTTTAAATGGCCTGCTTTCCATGTATAAGGGAGAAGCGCACATCGTCAGCACTCATCTCTGGGATGGAGATACGAATGAATATAACATTCCTTATATTCGAAAAGTCCTCGTCGGGCATCGTTACCTCGTCGTCAACCTGCTGTGCCGCCGGGCAGGTTTCTATGTATCAAAAGAAAATCCGAAGAAAATTAAAAACTGGGCCGACATAACACGGAAGGACATTCGCTTTGTAAACCGGGAAAAAGGGTCAGGGGCACGCGTTCTGCTGGATGAACAACTGCGCCTGCATAACATCCGCGTATGGGATATTTCTGGATATGAGAGAGAGGAAACAAATCATTTGGCGGTGGCAGGCGCTGTCGCAAGCGGCGAAGCGGATGTAGGACTCGGTATCGAGAAGGCTTCCTATATCGTGGGAGTAGACTTCATTCCACTTATTGAGGAACGGTACGATCTGGTCATGTTAAAGACTAAAGACAATGAGCCCTTGCGCGATCTGCTTCTCAATACACTGCGCTCCCCGGCTTTTCAGCACGAGCTTGCAACAATTGGCGGCTATGATTTATCTTCAACAGGTACCATTATGTATGAAACGTACTGACCAACTGCATATGCGCTATACCCAGAACACAAAACCAGGAGAAAAAAGGAACTGTTAAATCGCTCATCCTTGTACCTATGGCTGTAATCCCGGGTAAACAAAGAACACCGCCCATCAATAAATGAACAAGGGCGGTGTTTCTTCCTGGTAGCAATTGTTACATACACTGATTCATAGTTACCATCCTAAACAGGACGGAATAAAAGGCATTTAATGTAGCTATTACACCATTATTTTGCAAATATCATTTGTAAACTCTACCGGATCATCGATTGGCAATCCTTCGATTAGAAGTGCTTGATTGTACAATAAACTTGTATATAAATTTAATTTCTCTTTATCTTTTTCAAAAGCATCCTTTAATGATTCAAATACCTCATGATTTATATTAATTTCCAAAACTTTTTCAGCTTTTATATTTTGGTTATTTGGCATTGATTTCAGTATTTTTTCCATTTCTATCGTTACTTCACCATCGGTAGATAAACATACAGGATGATTCTTTAATCTTTTTGAAATTCTTACATCCTTTACTTTGTCTGATAATATCTTTTTCATGTGGTCAAAGAGAGCTTTGTTCTCCTTCTCTTCTGCATCAGTATTATTTTGATTCTCTTCTGTTTCAATACCTAAGTCACCACTTGATACAGATTTGAATTCCTTATCTTTATATGTCATTATCATTTTTATAGCGAACTCATCTATATCATCGATAAAATATAAAATTTCATACCCTTTTTCTAATACTAACTCTGTCTGTGGCGATTTTTCAATTCTTTCATATGTTTCTCCTGAAGCATAATAAATATATTTTTGCTCTTCAGGCATTCTTGAAACATATTCATCCAGGGTTATCATCTTCTTCTCTTTTGATGAGTAAAACATCAATAAATCCTGTAATGCCTCTTTATTACTTCCAAAATCACTATAAACGCCATATTTTAATTGTCTGCCAAAGGATTCATAAAATTGTTCATACTTATCCCTATCATCTTTTAATAAACTTTGCAGTTGACTTGTTATTTTAGTTTTAATGTTTTTGGCAATTAGCTTCAACTGTCTATCCTGTTGCAAAATCTCTCTGGATATGTTAAGAGATAAATCTTCCGAGTCAACCATTCCTTTGACAAAGCTAAAATAGTCAGGCAGCAGGTCTGAGCATTTGCTCATGATTAATACACCATTGGAATATAGCTCTAATCCTTTTTCGTATTCCTTTGTATAATAATCAAAAGGTATTTTCTCTGGAATAAATAAAATTGCATTGTATCTTACTGCACCATCGACGCTAATATGGATATGCTTTATAGGTTTGTCAAAACCGTAATGTTTTTCTGCATAAAAATTCTCGTAATCTTCAGATGTAAGCTCACTTTTATTTTTTCTCCAAATCGGAACCATGCTATTTACAATCTGTTCTTCCTGGTACTCTTCAAACTCATCTTCGCTACCTTCTTTAAGCTTTCTTCCGGTAATATCCATTTTTATTGGATATCGAATGAAATCAGAGTATTTTTTAATAATCGCTTTTAATCGATACTCTTCCAGGTACTCGTCATAGCTCTCATCTTCCGTATTTTCTTTGATTTTGAGAATAATCTCTGTGCCCACTGAATCTTTCTCGCATGGAACAATCGTATATCCATCAGCACCCTCAGATTCCCACTTGTAGGCATCATCACTTCCTAAAGCCTTGCTAATTACGGTGACGACATCAGCTACCATAAAAGCTGAATAAAATCCGACCCCGAATTGACCAATAATATCATGTCCATCTTTTAGTTCCGTTTCATTTTTAAATGCTAAAGATCCGCTCTTGGCAATAACTCCAAGGTTATTTTCAAGTTCTTCTTTAGTCATTCCAATACCGGTATCTGAGATTTTCAATAGTTTATTTTCCTTGTCAGCAACCACTTTTATATAGTAGCTGTCTTTATCAAAATGTAAAGTATCATCGGTTAATGCTTTATAATATATTTTGTCAATTGCATCACTGGCATTAGAAATTAACTCCCTTAAAAATATCTCCCGATGAGAATAAATGGAGTTAATCATCATATCCAATAGTCTTTTGGATTCTGCTTTAAATTGTTGTTTTACCATTCAAATCTCCCCTTTCAACATAAAAATCATTCAAACATACCATGAACATAATAACTATGATTGTACAAATATCAAATGATTAGCACTCGTATAAATAGAGTGCTAATCATTATTTTAATAGCATATACTTTAGTTTGCGTCAATATGTTGCAGGTTTTTTTGAGATGAAAACAGGTGGATATTTACCTGATCTTTTCTCGTCTGCTGCTCTCAAAGGGGCTAATACCGCTCTGGCCGTAGCCAGCGGATCAAGCATCTGTTGAAATTGTTGCATATTCTGTTCAAGAAAGGATATGGCCTGTGGATAGCAAAGAAGCTTATCTACCCAGTCAGCAATTTCTTCTTCGGTATCAATGCGGATTGCCAGTTTATGTCTGATCAAAAACTCGCAATTGTTCTCTTCATGCCCGGGAAGCGGCTGATAAATAAACAAAGGAAGTCTTTTAGCTAAAGCTTCAAAGCAGGTGATTCCTCCCGCCTTCGTAATCAGCCAATCAGATGCGTCCATCCATCGATCAATATTATTAACAAACCCAAGAATATGCACGTTCGGATGATGCAGCTCCGCCTCCAGCACACGTCTCAGCCTCTCGTTATGGCCTGTACAAATAACGATTTGCAGAGAATCTCGCCATTTTGCGAGAATGTTAGCCAGCCGCTCCATCCCTCCCAATCCTAGCCCTCCGCCCATAACCAGCATCGTAGGCATATCTTTAATACCCAGTAATTGCCGCATTTCCTGTTTGTTATGCTTTATGCGAAAATTCATCGTTAGAGGAATTCCCGTGATACTAACTTTCTCCTTTGGAACCCCCATCTTCATAAGCTGTGTGTATACTTCTTCTCCGGAAACAAGATAATGATCCACCTCTGGCTGCACCCACGCCCCATGTGCATGGAAATCCGTAATCATTGTACATAGCCTAAGCGTATAGCCTGCCCGTTTCAAGCAGGCAACGGACGAACTGCTAAAAGGGTGCGTACAAATAATCAGATCTGGAGAGATCAGATTAAGCATATCCTTCATCGTCCTGTGGAACATTCGATAAATGAATGACTGCTTCCACAAAGAGAGAGGCTCATTTTGTTTATAATCGTACACTTTACGCCATACGCCCGGATAACGAGTCACCATATTCAAATAACAGCGATATAAAAGCCCAGCCGAAACAGGATGGAGCTCACGTCCTAACTCCAGCACCTGTACCTCAATCGAAGGATCCAGGAGCTCTATCCCTTGCATAAGTGCTTCTGCCGCTTTCGTATGTCCCACTCCGACCGCTTCCGATAAAATTAGCACATTTTTATTCAATGAAAGCTCCTCCGCTAATGGAAGTTTTACTTTATTTGTCGGCTTCCCCTTTTTCTTTTATACACAAAATCTTCCTTTTGATGTTTATTCTGCAGCAAAAACACCAACACTGAAGAACAATGAATATGAGAATTTATGTATATACATATGTACATGCTGTATATTTCATGTTTTGATATTTGTATCAAGGAGATAGGAGTACATATGAGTAAACAACGGATCCTTGCTCTTGAATGGGCTATTTTGTTTCTTTTTATTCTTCCTCCCATAGGGATTATATGGCTAATTGGCATGGGTATTTGTCATGGAATTAATCGAATGCTGCGTAAAGAGAACCTTCACATTCTTCATCCTCCTACCTTCTTCTTTTTTGTAGCATCGCTTGCTTCTATAGGAGCGTGTCTCAGAACCGAAAAAGTGGTATACGCATGTATTCCTGTTATGATATTGGGCTATTTCGGCATGTACCTGTACATAAAAGATAAACGTTCAGCATGGAGACTACATCATTTTAGTCGAATGCTTATTATTGGTGGCCTTTATGTCGCTATGGTAGGACAATTCCAGTTGCAGGAAGAATACACGTATGGCGGGGATTGGCGGATCGGCATGCTGACCGGACTTATGCCACTGGGACTTGAAGAGACAGGACGACTGTTTGGCAGCGCATATAACCCCAATTTTGCCGCATTTCTACTTTTGTTAGCTCTATCCAGCCTAATTGTAGGCGCACTTCAAGCATCTGAGAATTTCAAAAGAAAAAAGATATCTTTCATCCTTCATACCGCTCTTACGCTTCCAATTGGAACGGCGATTATCCAGACGGGGTCCCGGACCGGTGTAGCCATTATGATCGTTCTGCTTATTTTATTTGCATGGAAAATAAGTCGGTGGGTCAGTGCATCCTTGCTCGTATTTTGCTGCATTTGCCTGCTTTATACCGGATCTCTTTCAAACGTTATTCCACGTTTTGAAAGCATGTCGCAATCATTCGAAACAAGGCAGATCATCTGGAAGCATAGCATGCAGGTATGGCAAACGTCGCCTCTTTTCGGAGTAACGCCCCTTGGGTTCCAGGAAACGTACGCGTTGTTTGACAAGGCAGGGGTTGCCCATGCTCACAACTTACTTCTTGGCCTTTTTTGCGAGTATGGAGTACTCGGAGGCACCGCGTTTCTTTTCTTGGTTATTTGGTATATACATAAGGCAGTCAAAGCGATTATGCCGTCGCAGCAGCACAAAAAACCAGGACTATTTCTCTTTTCTCTGCCAATACTTCCACTCACAGGTATTTTCGATCATCCGCTTGCCTCTCCACAAACGGCATTGCTTGCCATTATTCTGCTCGCCGGGTGGGAACGCGAAGCCGACGAGGTGCAACTCAGTTCCCTCGCTTTCCCTGTCAGAAACACGGACATCGCCCGCATCGAACAACCGGGAAGCTGATTAAAAGCTTGACAGCCCTCTTTCGTTTAATTAGCGTTAGAAAGAGATGTACAAAGATTCAAGTTCAGCAAAGCCGGGAAAAATGATAGAAGAAAGCATTGATGAGGAGGTTCGATGCATGGAAACCAATCAGCAAATTCTTCTTGTAAGCCGACCAAGCGGTATGCCGACAAAAGAAAACTTTGCCTTCAAGCAAGCGCCTATCCCCGATGTTGGTGAAAACGAGGTACTCATTCGTACCCTGTACTTGTCGGTTGATCCGTATATGCGCGGACGCATGAGCGACCGAAAATCATATGTTCCGCCATTTCCTCTTAACGAAGTAATTGTAGGCGGAATCGTAGGAGAAGTTATCGAATCTAGGGCCGATGACCTGTCTGAAGGTGATATTGTCATCGGAAATCTGGGGTGGCAGCTATATAATATCGCTGACACGGCTGAAGTACGTAAAATCGACCCAACGATAGCTCCTATTAGCACGTATCTTGGCGTACTTGGTATGCCTGGTCTTACGGCCTATTTCGGTTTATTGGATATCGGTCAACCAAGAGAAGGTGAAACTGTAGTTATTTCCGGAGCGGCTGGGGCGGTAGGTATGCTCGTCGGTCAAATCGCCAAAATAAAAGGCGCCCGCGTAGTTGGCATCGCTGGTTCCGATGAGAAAATCGATTATATTACCAAAGAATTGGGATTTGACGCGGCTATTAACTATAAGACAACAAATGACATTAAGCAAGCGCTTCATAAAGCTTGTCCGGATGGTGTGGACGTCTACTTCGATAATGTAGGCGGTGAAATCTCCGATGCTGTTCTCTCCCTTCTCAATCATGGAGCACGTATTCCGCTGTGCGGCCAAATCTCACTATATAATCTGGAAAAACCTGATATAGGTCCCCGTCTGCAATCACAGTTGCTCATTGCTAGCGCGCTTATGAAAGGCTTTATCGTTTCCGACTATGCAAAACAATTTAATGAAGGGGCCTCTCAGCTGGCACAATGGGTACAAGAAGGAAAAATAAAATACAAAGAAAATATTGTAGAAGGATTTGAGAATACGATCGATGCGTTCCTCGGTTTATTTACAGGCGAGAATCTTGGGAAACAAATTGTAAAAGTAGCGGAACACTCCAGGTGACACGATTCAATCCAGTTAAAAAAATCCTGTACCGATTCGGTGCAGGATTTTTTTAACTGAATGTAAAATTTATTATAGATATAGAAAAGTATTTATGGAAATTTGATGAAGGAGACTCTCATGAATAACACAATTCCGCCGCTTTCCGCGTTTTCACCTTACCTTTCGTTTACGCGGGAAGAATGGGCACACCTGCGGGATGATGCCCCTCTTCCCCTTACGGAAGCAGAAATTAAAAACCTTCAAGGAATTAATGAGCGGCTTTCTATCGAAGAGGTAAACACAATTTATCTTCCGCTTTCCCGTCTGCTGAACTTGTATGCGACAGCATCACAAAAACTACATCAAACAACTAACGTATTCTTAAACAAACAGGAGAAAAAAGTCCCGTATATTATTGGGGTTGCCGGCAGTGTTGCCGTAGGAAAAAGCACAACTTCACGCATCATTCAGGCTCTTCTATCACGGTGGGATAACCATCCAAAAGTAGAATTGGTGACGACGGATGGTTTTCTTTATCCTAACCACGTATTGGAGAGCAAGGGTCTGCTGCAGCGAAAGGGCTTTCCTGAGAGTTATAATATACGACGCCTGATGAAGTTCTTATACAATGTAAAGTCGGGAAATCCGAATGTAGAGGTCCCGCTGTATTCCCATCTGGCTTACGATATCCTGCCAGATGTATGCCAAACCATCCAACAGCCGGATATTCTTATTGTCGAGGGAATTAACATTTTGCAAACAGGGAAGCAGACCGATGAAACCTCCGGCCCTCAAATCTTCGTCTCGGATTTTCTCGATTTCTCTGTTTATGTTGATGCCAGTGAACAGGACTTGCTAAGCTGGTATTTACAACGATTCGAAATCTTGCGAGAGACAGCATTCCAAAATCCAGCCTCTTATTTTCATCGATACGCCTCTTTATCCAAGGAGGAAGCCCTACAATTCGCCAGGGGGATATGGAAAGATATTAACGGTATGAATCTGCGGGAAAACATTCTACCGACCAAATACAGAGCTACTCTCATTTTGGAGAAAGCATCTGATCATTCGGTTGAAAAAATCCAGCTTCGAAAAATATAAAAAGAACCTACAAAAAATCCGGGAAACCGCCACACGCAGCAGTTTTCCGGATTTATATCAATCGCACACAGGAACATGTCCTGCATCGTTTGCTCATCGCTGATGTGTGACTTCCTTCTATCCCTGTTCTTTAAGTATTTCATCCAATCTCATCAATTGCTTCTTTCGCTCCATTCGTGCCTGTATCGCCTGATCTACTGTAATGGTCAGAAAACGGCAGCGCGTCATTGGTCTGGACTGGGCAATCAGATCCAGGTCCGGGCTGATAACCGTCCCGATTGTAACGAACCCGCCGCCGGAAGTAGCATCATTAAGCAGTACGATAACCTCTCCTTCATTCGGGACCATAAGGGCCCCGATAGGGTACGCGAAATCAACTACATTCGAGGAACTGCTGCCTGCGCCGAACGGAGGAGCATGTTCTTCAAAGGAAATAGATGAACCCATATAGCGGTATGCCACCCGATCCGACTCTGCCGATACGATCCATTCTGAATCAAGAAACGTCTTAATGCCTTCATCGCTTATCCGGTTTCCTGATATCCCCATAACAACGCGCAAATTTTTAGCATCGTTCCATTCGGGAATAAATTCGACAGGCACACGCTTTCCAATTTGCTTAAACGCCCCAGGAAGCGGTTCGCCAATCATCAGTTCATCTCCGACACCCAGCTTGCGTCCTTCATGCCCGCCCAGCCTGCTTAGCACATATGTGGAACGGCTTCCCAGCACTTCCGGCACTTGAATGCCGCCGGAAACACAAAGATAGCTTTTGACTCCTTTTTTGCAAAATCGAAAGGAAAGAACATCCCCTTCATCGACTGCAACCACTTCCCACATCGGAAGAGGCCGATTGTTAATAAACGCTTGTACCGATGCACCCGTTAGGGCTATACTCGTTTTTTTTCCAAATTCGATGACAGGACCGAGCAGCGTCATCTCTAGTCCGGCACATTCAACCGGATTGCCAAGCAACAGATTTCCAATGATAAAGGAATACTTATCTGCTGCGCCGGAAGGAGGAAGCCCCAGATGATAATATCCTTGACGTCCCATATCTTGTACGGTTGTCCATAACCCGCCCTCTCTGATTCGCAGCATTCAGAATCCCTCCATCAACTCCTGAATATATGCCTTTCCTTTCATTACATATTCCTGCGGAGAAAAATCAATTTGCTTCATATGATAGCGGTAGGTTCCCTGCTCCACCTCCGCAACAATCCGATTATATTCCTGTTCATCAATCGGCCGATGCTTCCACAAATCCCCGGGCCGTGCCAAAAAATACGCATCCTCCAAATCAATGAGCCGCTTGTCTGCGTCATAGACAGGAACCGCTGACATACCAATTAACTGGTAGCTTCCCGTCCCATTCACCGGATAGACAACAGTAAATGCTCCTCCGATGCCTACCCCCTGTCTTGGTGTATGCGTTCTCGGACTTAAATACTTAGGCGTCTGGATAATCTCTCCGGGGGCAAGACCTAGCGGAAATCCCCAGGCTGTTCCAGGCAAAAAACCTACCATCGTAATCAAGTTGGGCATCCTGGAATGCGCTTCAATAAACGCTTCTTTATCCGTAAAGCCATTTGCTTTCATCGCAAATTCAAAATTGGACAGGCCCGGTTCCTGATGCCTATTTTTAAACCGCTCCGAATATTGACGCGAAATCGGATCATCATACCATGTAGGAATTTCCACCATACGAATGGACAGATTTAATTGTGCCGGATCACTTTTTGTAATATCAATTTCCTTCAAATAATCCAGTAAATCTCGGGGGGAAAGAATCTCGGGATTATACCGGACGAGATAGGAGGCATTAGACGGAACAATGTCAACAATTCCCGGAATGTTGCGTTCTCTCAGTTCGTTTACGATTGCTAGCGCCTTAAAATTGCTCTCCGCGCTCATATCACGTGAGATTTCCGCGTAAATATATTCATCTCCCCCAAAATCAAACCTTGTTTCCGGCAACGTAAACAAGGGATCTCCCCCTTCCCTTTATCTCAAGCGCTTATTCATCCGTCTGCTGATAGTAGCCGGGCTAACCCCGAGCGCTTCCGATACTTTTAATGCTGTCCCATACTTTTTTAGTCCAAGTTCAATCAGCTGGCTTTCAAGTTCGGCTACCGCTTCCTTCAACGGCATAAGCTCAAACACCATCGGTTGCTTGCGCCTTCTTCCTGTCTCGCCATACAGCACCCGCAATACGTCCTCACGCTGAATAAATTCTCCCTGGCTTGTGACAAGCAGCCGTTCTACGATGTTCTGCAACTCCCTTACATTACCGGGCCAATCATAGTTCTCCAACACCTCAAGCGCTTCCGGCGAAAACCCTTTCTCTATCTGATACGAACGGGCAAATTGCTGAAGAAAATAAATAGAAAGGGAAAAAATATCCTCCATACGTTCCCGAAGCGGTGGAATACGGATTGGAATCACATTAAGTCGATAATATAAATCCTCGCGAAATTCTCCACGTTCTATCATCTCTTGCAAGTTTTGATTCGTAGCCGCAATAACCCGAACATCCACCGGAATTGTGTGCACACCGCCTACACGAACAATCTCCTTCTCCTGAAGCACCCTCAGCAGCTTAACCTGCACGTTCGGCGACAATTCACCGATTTCATCCAAGAAAATAGAGCCACGGTGAGCCATCTCAAACAGACCCGGCTTACCTTTTTGATCCGCACCTGTGAAAGCCCCTCTCTCATAACCAAACAATTCGCTCTCGATTAAGCTCTCTGGTATAGCGCCACAATTCACCCGGATAAGCGCTTGCTCGCTACGGCGACTGGCTGCGTGAAGGGCTCTAGCAAACACTTCTTTTCCTACCCCTGATTCCCCAGTAAATAAAACAGTAGAATCAACCCGTGCTACTCGCTTCACCTCGTCTACCAGGTCTTCTACAACACGGGAACGGTAGATGAGCGGCTTATCTGTATGGGAAACAGGCATGGATTGCTCCAGTGCTTCCTGTTCGCTTGCCGTTGGTGCCGTTTTTTCACGTAAACGGCTTGTTTCCGTAATATCGCGCGACAGGACAACGACTTTCTCCAATTTCCCTTCATGATACACAGGCGTTGCAACCGACCAGACCTTACGTCCGCGGATCGTATCCTGAATCATTGTTAATTTTTTCTTCTTTTTTATGCATAGGTCCACGATGTTTGGGCGGAACATTCCTTTGTTCTCAAAATCATAAATGTTTCCGCCAATAACTTCTTCAGGCCCCTTCATCTCCCAAAACTCTTTTAAAAATGTCCCGGCCACCCGCATGACCTCTCCGTTAGGATTAACCACCAGAATTTGCTCATGGGAAGAGGCATATACCGCTTGTAAATCGGAATACAAATTACGTACAAATTCCAGCTCCTGCACAGCTTCCTCAAATGTCTCTCGCAGAAAAAAAATATGCACCAGACCGGTTACTTTTCCATCGATCCGTAAAGGGGAAAAATTTCCGCTAATCTGTTTAAAGTTAATCGAACTGCTTACGCTCATTAGCGTCTCGCCCTGAATGACCCTGTTTATATCCTTATTTATGGTCAACAACTTCTTATAATTTCGGTTTATGAGAAAAGAGCGGGATAGCCCCAGAATATTTTCTGCCGTTTCATTGATGAACTCAATTTCAAAGTCGGTATTTGTTCTCACTACGCCTGCACCGGCTCCATTCAGTATCTCGTTCATATGCGTAAGCTGCAATTCGTTCATCTGATAACGTGCCTGCCGAACCGTGCTGTAACCTGTAATGTCACCATTCGTATTCATTCCCAGCACAACCGAAATATTGTGGTAGTATTCGACCGGATGCAGATGGGGAACTTTAAGGATGTCCTTTCGGTACTGAATCGGCTGCTGCAAATCCGGTATGTCCCTAAGCTGTTCCAACAAGGAGTCGGTGTGGACGTACCCAACGATGTTTCCATTCTCCGTAACAAAAGCAATGTCTGTTCCTTGTTCGTGCATTTCGCGCAGTACGTCCTGCAACTCGGCTCGTCTGTCAATGATAGCCGAAATCGGGCGCAAAATTTGCTCCCAAATCATCATGCAGTACACCTCCTGCCAACAACGGGCTCCGCTTTCCCCAAGTATAACAAATTATTTTTCTAAATTGAAATTCTTTTCATAATTGAAAAATTACACAAGCAGCTTATCCAGGAATCGCGTCGTATACTGGCCTTTCCTAAACTCTTCATCCCGCATGACCTTCTGAAGAAGGGATGTATTTGTTTTTACTCCCTCTACCTTGCATGCCTCGAGCACCTTTTCCATTTTACGTATTGCATCCGCCCGATCCTGTCCATGTGTGATGATTTTCCCGATCATCGGATCGTAAAACGGTGTAACGACGCTTCCCTCTACAACGGCAAAGTCTAAACGTACATCGGTTTCTGGTATATGCAATCTCGTAAGCGTTCCCGGGGACGGAAAGAATGTTTGTGGATCCTCTGCATATAATCTACATTCAATCGCATGCCCGTTTCTCCTAATGTTCTCCTGTTGCAAAGGCAACGGTTCTCCGGCCGCCAATCGAATTTGCCATTCTACCAAATCCAGCCCCGTAATCTCCTCCGTTACCGGGTGTTCCACCTGCAAACGGGTATTCATCTCCAGAAAATAAAAATTCTTCTTATCATCAAAAATAAATTCCATCGTTCCTACAGTAACGTAGCCAATCTGCTTTACCCCTCGCAGGGCAGTCTCCAAAAGCTCGGCACGAGCGCGCTCATCAAGATAAGGTGACGGACTTTCCTCGATAACCTTCTGATTTCTCCGCTGCACGGAGCATTCCCTCTCAAACAAATGCACCGCATTGCCCTGCGCATCACAAGCTACCTGCACTTCGATATGACGTGGATTCGAAATCCACTTCTCCAGGAATAAGGTTCCGTCTCCAAAATAGGAAGCGGCCCGCTGCATGGTGGAGTCAAACGCTTTTTTCAATTCGTCCGGGGTATGCACCAACTGCATTCCGATGCCGCCTCCCCCTGCACTTGCTTTCAACATAAGCGGATAGCCCAGCTTCTCAGCTATAGATAACGCTTCTTCCACGGAAGCAAGCTTACCATCAAAGCCGGGAACAACCGGGACGCCAGCGGATTGCATCTGGCGACGCGCTTCGATTTTGCTTCCCATCAGTTCGATGATCCGTGCATCTGGCCCGATAAACACAATCCCCTCCTCTTCACAACGGCGAACAAACACCGGATTCTCAGAAAGAAAACCATACCCTGGATGGATAGCCTGAACCTCGGTTTCCTTTGCAACCTGGATGACCCGTTCGATATCCAGATAACTTTTTTTCGCCTGCGCCGGACCGATGCAAACTGCTTCATCCGCCTCCTCCACAAAAGGGGCATCTACATCCGCTTCCGAGTAAACAGCTACGGTACGGATTCCTATATCCTTGCATGTCCGTATGATGCGCCGGGCAATTTCTCCCCTGTTGGCAATTAGGATTTTGTCAAAGTAACTCATATTTTATCTACCTCCAGATAGAACAGGGACTCAAGCGATCTTGAATCCCTGTAGGAATCTTTTTTATTTCATTACGGCAACTTCCTGTCCCGCATCCACGATGTCTTCATTCTCCACGCAGAACCGCTCCACTATTCCATCAGCCTCCGCTTTGATTTCATAGAAATTTTTCATAACCTCGATTAAACCGATAACATCGCCTGCTTTTACGCTATCTCCTTCATTTACGAATACTTCTTTATCAGGAGACGGCTTGCGATAAAATATACCTGGAACTGGTGAAATAATTGATTTATTTTCTGACAAAGTTGTTACCTCCCATTTTCTGCAATCGCTTGCTTGATATGCGCAATCCTATCTTTCACTTCGCTTCTGGCCTGCAGTGCTTCTTCCAGCGTAACGGACACAAAACGCACTTTTTCATTACTTTTAATCTGCGCCATCCGGTTCAAATCAGCGCTGATAACCGTAGCAATCGTAGCATAGCCGCCTCCTGTTACTGCATCATTCAAGAGAGCGATCGGCTCCACGCCGTCTGGCACCTGAATGGAACCGATTGGATAGCCTAAATCCACTACATTCGATGGATTGCTCCCCGCTCCGAACGGTTGCTCGCGCGGCACAAAACCCAGGCGCTCCCCCTTAAAGCGGTATCCGACACGGTTTGCTTCCGGCGTTACTGTCCACTCCTGGGAAAGGAAGCTTTGCTTACTCTCCGCTGTTAAACGGTAGCTGCAAAGTCCGATAACAACCCTGATTTCATGCGATTTGGCGAACTGTGGAATCAACGCATCCGGCACACGGGTTCCAACCCGGACGGATTCACGAGCCACAGGGCCAACCCGGAGTTCATCCCCCTGTTGCAATGCACGGCCTTCAAATCCGCCGATGCCACACAATGTATACGTAGAACGCGATTCCATAATGGCCGGTACATCCACACCACCCGCAACGGCAAGGTACACCCGTGCTCCCTGCTTGACAAAATCAAACGATAATTGATCGCCAGACGCAACGGAAACAGTCTCCCACATGGGTATCGGTTTCCCATTGATTTTCGGTGGAATCTCCCCGCCCGTTACGGCAATAACTGTATTCTCCCTAAACTCAAGCGTCGGACCCATATACGTAATCTCCAATGCAGCTGCATTCTCATCGTTACCGACAAGCAGATTGGCAATTGTATAGGAGTATTTGTCCATCGCTCCAGAGGGGGGCATACCGATTTCATAATAGCCGATACGGCCTTGATCCTGAACCGTGGTCTGAAGCCCGGGGTTAAGTACGTGAATCATTCATATAACCTCCCCAACACGTTTTCGGAGAACCGTTGCGGATTCTCGGTCACTTCATCAGGAGTGAATGTAATCTCCTTGGTCAAATAGCGGAAGGTTCCGTCCTCTACCTGCTTACGAATCGATTCATATTCATCCATCGTAATACCACGATAGCGGAAAATATCCCCCTGCTTCGGAAAGGTGATGGCGTCCTTAAAGTCTGGCAACCGCTGCTCCCTGTCGTATATCGGGGCGGCTGCTATACCGAATAATTGATACCCACCTGCACCTTGCACCGGATAAATAACCGCAAAAGCTCCGCCAAAACCAAATGCCCGCTCCGGTGTAAAGGTACGTGGACGAACATATTTCGGCACTTCGATCTGCTGCTCGCGCGGAACCATCTGATAGCACCAGGGCAGGCCCGGGACAAACCCTACCATGGATACAAGGTAGGGAAATCCGGTAATCGCCTCGATTAATTCCCCTTTGGATTTGAAACCATTAATACGAGCCGCGTACTCCAGATCGGTAGAATTCGGGTCCTGATGGCGTTCCCGGAAACGCATTAGCGCTTCATGCGTCCATGGGTCTTCAAATAAAACGGGTACATCTACCAAACGGGCAGAAATTTCAAAATCATCTAACGAAACGGATTCCTCCAGATTTTTCAATTCTGCAATAAGCGCATCCGGATGCAATTGATCAGGGTCGACCCGTATCATGTAGGAAGCATTCGAAGGGCAAATATCGAGAATGCCTGGAAGTTGTCTTTCTCTTAATTTTCGAGTAATAGCCATTCCCCGGAAATTCGCCTCAAGGCTCATCTCTTCCGCTAATTCGACAAAGACAAACTCATCTCCGCCATATTCGTAACGTATCATGCGTTGCTTCACCTCTTTCAAAAATATGTACTTTTACCCTTGCTTCTTTCAAAAGGAAGCAAGAAAAATACCAACTATGAAATCCATCATAAAATCAGGCATATCATATCGTTACACAAC
The DNA here is from genome assembly GCF_000466385.1 of Aneurinibacillus aneurinilyticus ATCC 12856. Lineage (GTDB taxonomy): Bacteria > Bacillota > Bacilli > Aneurinibacillales > Aneurinibacillaceae > Aneurinibacillus > Aneurinibacillus aneurinilyticus. The sequence goes on along the minus strand of NZ_KE952804.1, from coordinate 8,300 downwards.
AACATTTTTTCAAAAAAGAAATCTATTTTTCATTTTTGAAATCATACTGTTTAACATCTTCCGGCGTATCCAAATCTATTACAGTTCCTTCATCCTCTACCGGTACAAAAATACGTCCGTCCAGCTTCCCTAAAATGCCTTTAGCCCCTTGATCTCCCTGCAGGCAGAGGATATCAGCATGCGGCGGCCTAACAAAAAATACAGGGTGCCCAATCCGGCCTCGAAATGAAGGTTGAATGACGACGGAACCTTGTGTTTCATTCAATATAGAGCTTCCTTCTTCGAAAATGTGACGAATGGTTTTTTCAGAAATGAAAGGTTGATCTCCGAGCAAGACCATCACTCCCTCCACTCCTTCTCCTAACGCTCGAAATCCAGCTTGCAGCGACGTACTCTGTCCCATTAGCGCATCAGGATTCACCGTCCATCTGAACCTGGTGTCTTCTATTGGAATAAGCCGACGAATTTGTTCCGAGTGACACCCTACTACCGCCACAATTTCCGTAAACTCGGCAGATAAGGCCAGCCGAATGACTTGTTCCAACATGTATTTTTCACCCAGTTTCAACAATTGCTTAGGTTTTCCCATCCGGCTTGACGCCCCGGCCGCAAGAATTAAGGCTGCTATATCGGACTGCATACACATGCCCCTTCCTACTTATTTATCCTGCAGGCATGAAAGCCCGGTTGGTGGATCGCTTCCTTCCCGTGAAGAAATCCGCCACTATGGCCATTTCGAACCGATAGAATTTCCGCAGCAATACTCGTCGCGATTTCCTCTGGTGATACGGCACCGATATCAAGACCGACTGGACTGTACACCCTCTCCATACACAAAGGCGCAAATATTGTCCCCTCTTTTTCAAGCGCTTCAAGCATACGAATCCGCCGGGAACGCGGCCCCAGCACGCCAACGTACGGCGCGTTTGATGGCAGAACAAACTTTAGCGTTTCCTGATCCCGTTCCAGATGATGATTCATCACGACTACATATGTCCGCCGACCGATGCTTACCTTCTCCTGAAAAGAGGAAGGATGAATGAGAATTCGATTTACTCCCGGAAAGCGCTGGTCATCATTATAGGCAGGACGCGGATCAATCACTGTCGTTTGCCACCCTAGTGTACGGCTTATATTTGCTAGCGGAATGGCGTCATGTCCGGCACCGAAAATCATTAGTTCAATCGGTGGAACATGCACATCGGTAAATATTTCTATGTTCTCTCCATCCGGCAATGTAAAAAGTTTCGTCTCCGATTTCGGGGCTTGCTCCTCCAACTTGCGCTTTGCTATTCCTACAAACCATTCGTCGAGCATAAATGCACCTAAACTACCTGTAACCATCCCTTCTTCAGAAACAAAAATCCGGCCTCGCCCCTCTTCCGCCTTCTCATTCAGCACCGTGCCGAGTATACCGGCCTTCTTCTCTTTCATACAAGCTAACCAGACACCAAACGGACCGGCTGGTTTTGTATCTTCAAGCGCAACGGGCTCCAGGTAGAGATCCACCGTTCCTGGACAACCTAGCCCCAATCCCCATACCACATCTTCATCCAGAACATACTGTTTGTTCAACGGCACTCCTTTGCTGATAACTTCTTCAGCCATCTGCACTACATCAGGCTCCAGGCAACCTCCCGAAATCATGCCACACGTGCCGCCTTGCTCATCAATAACCATCTTCGCCCCCTCGCGCCGATACGCGGAGCCTTTCACTTTTACTACGGTTGCCAGCACTATTTGCCTTCCTGATCGCACCGCTTCTTCTATGGCCAAGGCTATCTGTAAATTTTCCGTCACCGTACCACCTCTGTCATCGTATTGGTTTAAGCCATCGCAAACCGGTAAACAAACTTTCTACAGAAGTAAATACATCAATGTAGGGTAAAGCCGTCTTCATCCCTCTTGCTTCCGGAAGATAGCCAGATAAGGACAGCAGCGGATTAAGCCATATTATCCCGGCCGCTTTGCGACGAAGGATACGCATGGCACTCTCCAATTCCTCTATAGCTCCTGTATCCAATCCATCGCTGGCAATAATCACTATCGTGTTCGGATTCAATAGCTGTGAGCCGTAACGTGACACGAAGGTATCCAACGACTCACCAATACGCGTGCCTCCGCCCCATTCCGTTCCTTGTACCGTAAGCTTTGGCCTTGCCTTGCCAAACGCAAGCTTAAATTGACCTGTAACGCGCTTCAGCCGAGTCGAGAATAGAAATGTTTCCACCCGTTTCGCAGAACGGGTCAGTGCCCAGGCGAATTGCAGCACCGTCTCGGCGATCCCCTCCATGGAACGGCTTCCATCACACAATAGAACAAATTCCGCCTGACGCGGAGGTTTCCCTTTACGGACCAGATTTAGAACTTCTCCCCCATATGCCACGCTCTTGCGAAAGGTCCTACGCATATCCAGTCGCACACCATGCTTCATCGGCTTCCAGCGCCGGCTTTTACAAAGCTGCACCTGCCGACAAAGGTCTTTTGCACTTTTTAGCACTTCCGCTTCCTTCTCCTGCGGGATACAGGGAGTTGCCGAACCGTTTACATCATAAAGTGCAAGACGAGCGGAAAGAGAGAAGCCCTTGCTTTCTCCCATCTTATCGTTCGACGGCGCGGCCAAAACGCTTCCCGGTGCATACCGTTCTTGCCGTTTATCCTTTTCTTGTTTATCATCTGTGTGCATTTCTTCCGAAAACAACGCGATTCCAGCTTTATCCTCTTTTTTATATTGAGAATGAAAATATAGCTGATAAATACGGTCGAATTTTTCCTGTTCTTCCAGACTTGAGCAAAGCACCAGCCGAAGCGCCGAATGGAAGATACGTTCATCAGCCATATCAACTGCTTCAAGTGCTCGCAGAGCATCCATCGTTTCACCCGGACCTACGTTTACACCATTTTGACGAAGCTGTTGACAGAAACGCAAAACATGCCCCGACAGCACCTTACACATTGCCGGACATCCACCCTTCTTCTAACGCCTGTTCAATCTGTTTCCAATCATCCAGATCCTTGGCGATGCATCCAAGTGTTTCTTTTACAGTTTGTGCATCCAATTCGCCCTGGTGAAGTACAGTCAAAGCATGCGCCCAATCCAGGCTTTCCGCGACACCCGGAATTTTATCAAGCGGCATACGGCGTATTCTCTCCATTATGTTTACAATTTGTCCTGCCAATCGTGTGTCAATGCCCGGTAAGCGTGAAGCCAGAATCGCCTTCTCCTTCTCCGGATCCGGATACGAAATCCAATGATACAGGCACCTGCGCCGTAGGGCCTCACTCAATTCCCGCGTCCGGTTGGACGTTAAAATAACATAGGGGCGATGCCGGGCGTAAAGTGTACCAAGCTCAGGAACCGTTATTTGAAATTCGGCCAACACCTCCAGCAAAAAGGCTTCAAACTCTTCATCTGCCCTATCCACCTCATCTATTAGTAGCACCGGTGAAGCATCCACATCCGAAATTGCTTCAAGAAGCGGGCGGCGAAACAGGAAATCTGAACTGAAAATTTCGGCTTCCCTTTCCGCTGGTGTCATTCCGCTTTGCTCTGTTAGTTTAAGATGAAGCAGCTGTTTCTGATAATTCCATTCGTATAATGCTGTATTTACATCCAGCCCTTCGTAGCACTGCAGCCGAATAAGCCGTGTATCCAGTGCACGGGCCAATACTTTGGCAATTTCAGTTTTTCCCACGCCTGCAGGCCCTTCCACAAGCAGTGGTTTTTTTAGTGCCATCACGAGTTGCAGTGCCGTGGCAGTCGAACGGTCTGTCACATAACCTTGTTCCTGAAAAGCTTGTTCAATGAACATCATGTTCGTCTCGATTCGTCCCATCCCCTTTCTTTCCCGGATAATCAAGGACCCTCAGCACAGAGGGTCCTCTCGATTACAACAATACTTGTTTTAATGCACGTTCCGTATATATACTACAGAGATGGCTCCTATATTCGGCAGAAGCAAACATATCTCCGCTCATCTCTGCATCCTTTGTCGCCAGCAGTGCCGCTTTGCGGATGTTTTCTTCCGTCACCGCTTTGCCCAGCAGCGCTTCCTCCACCGCAGAGGCTCGATAGGCAACATCACTCACTCCATTAATCCCAACCCGGATGAAATCCACCTTACCGCTGGCATTTTTCCCTGCAATCGCGCATACACCAACCACCGCATAGCCCGAAGCCGGATGTTCATACTTTACATAGACGCTCTTCGCATGCATAGGCGGAATAAGGAAAGAGACGGCTGTCAGAACACTCGTCTCAGGCAAAGCGGTCAACAGCGGTCCGAAAAAAAAGCCATCGGCGCTCACCCGCTGTTTGCCGTCTTCATCTTGCAGTTCGATCTCCGCCTCCAATGCAAGTGCAACCCCCGGCAAATCGGCGGCCGGATCGGCATGTGCAATGTTTCCCCCGACTGTGCCGCGGCTACGAACCTGTATATCTCCGATTTGACGGGCAGTCTGTGCAAGCACGGGAATATGCTCCTGAACGAGCTGATCCTTGATTATGTCACGATGAGTAGTAAGCGCACCGACCACTAGCCTCTCATCCTTCAGTTGAACGCCCTGCAAATCGGAAATATGGTTAATATCGATTAATGTACCCGGTGAAGTCAAACGGAATTTCATTAACGGCAGCAAGCTGTGGCCTCCGGCAAGCAGCTTCCCTTCCCCTTCGCTTTCCACTAGCAGCTTAATAGCATCTTCTACCGTTTCGGCGCGGACATAGTCAAACGTGCTCGGTATCATGCTTCCTTCCTCCCTTTCTGCATCGCTCTCCAAACCTTCTCAGGCGTCAGCGGCATATCCAGATGCGTAATACCGAACGGTCGCAAGGCGTCCAGCACGGCGTTGACAACCGCCGGTGGAGAAGCTGTCGCTCCCGTCTCGCCGACGCCTTTGGCTCCTAATGGATTGACCGGGGAAGGCGTTTCGGTAAAGGCGGTTTCCAGCACAGGAAAAAAATCAGCCTTAGGCATCGTATAATCCATGAATGTACCGGAAATAAGCTGACCATTCTCTTCGTATACCGCACCTTCCCATAACGCTTGCCCAATTCCCTGGGCCAGTCCGCCATGCACTTGCCCCTCCGCAATCATCGGATTGATGACACGCCCTACATCATCGACCGCAATATAGCGTTTTAATTCGATTTGACCTGTATTCGAATCCACTTCCACCACACAAATATGGGCACCGAACGGGTAGACGAAATTCGATGGATCGAAGAATGATTGGGCTTCAAGCGCAGGCTCCATTCCTTCCGGCAGATTCCAGGCCATATTGGCTGATCTTGCAATTTCCTGGAATGTACGCTGGTGTCCCGGCACACCCTTCACCTGAAAAATACCATCAGAAAATTCAAGATCTTCGGTAGATACTTCCAGCTCATGGGCAGCAATTTTCTTCGCTTTCTCGGTTACACGTTCCGCTGCAATAGCTACAGCGGCACCACCCACCGGAGTCGTACGCGACCCGTATGTGCCCCAGCCCATCGGTATCATCTGTGTATCGCCGTGTAACACCTCGATATCTTCTAGCGGTACACCAAACTTATCCGCTACGACCTGGGCAAATGTCGTATCTTCTCCCTGACCGTGCGGCGAAGCCCCTGTGAGCACAGTTACCTTACCGGACGGATGTACCCGTACAGTAGCGTTCTCCCACTGCCCGAATTGCAGGCCGATGGCGCCAGCTACTTTGGATGGTCCAAGCCCGCACAATTCTACATAAGTGGAAAGCCCGATGCCCAGATAACGTCCTTGCTTGCGCAAAGCTTCCTGTTCTCGGCGAAGCTCTTCATAATCCGCTATCTCCAAAGCCTTGTCCAATGTCAGCATGTAATCACCGCTGTCATACGTAACTGCCATCGCAGTATCGTAAGGAAACTTCTCTTTCGGAACAAAATTTTTGCGTCTGATTTCTACAGGGTCCATGCCAATCTCACGCGCGAACGCATCAACCGCACGTTCGATTTGATAGGCGGATTCCGGCTTTCCTGCACCGCGATATGCATCGGTCGGCGTCGTGTTCGTATACACGCCATATACTTCTACTGCCGCCTGTGGAATCGCATAGGCACCGGTTACCATTAAACCAAAGCAGATAGTCGGAACGCCTGCACCCATCGTAGACAAGTAGGCACCCATATTAGCCGTATTACGTACACGCAGCGCCGTCATCGTACCGTCACGTTTTCCGGCCAGCTCCACTTCAATAACTTCATCGCGGGCATGGTTCGTAGCCATAAAATGTTCTTTCCGATCTTCCATCCATTTAACAGGACGCTTAAGATGACGGGCAGCATAAGCCACGACTGCCTCATCGGCATACACGCCGATTTTGGCTCCGAATCCGCCGCCGACATCGGGCGCTATAATACGCAGCTTGGATTCCGGGATACCGAGCACCTCCGCATATACCATCCGATGAATGTGCGGATTTTGCGATGTACACCATACCGTCATATCTCCGCTACCCGAATTGTATTGCGCTACAGCTGCTCTCGTTTCCATCGGGTTCGGTACAACCCGCTGTTCATAATACCGCTCACGAACTACGACTTCTGCATTGGTGAATGCTTCATCTGGCACATCTCCCGCTTTCCAAAGAAAGGCAAGGTTGTTCTTTACATCCTCATGTACGAGTGGCGCACCGTCCTTCAACGCCGCTTCCTGTCCGGTAACAGCCTTCAATTCTTCATACTCCACCTCAATCGCATTGAGTGCATCGTATGCTGTATAGCGATCCTCCGCTACCACCATAGCTACTCCTTCGCCTACGTACAATACCTTATCGACCGCAAGGGGGCTCCGATCTTTCGCTTTCAAGTTGCAGCCAGGCACATACCAGGATGTCGGCACAGACTTTATCTTTCCCGTTAGATCCTCTCCCGTATAAACTGCCACAACACCTGGAAGCTCTACAGCCTGACTAACATCGATCCGCTTGATTCGGGCATGGGCATGTGTGCTGCGCAGAAACGCTGCATATAACATGCCGGGAAGTTTAATATCATCCGTGAAATTCCCGTTACCGGTAATCAGCTTAGGATCTTCTTTACGCTTGACCCGCATTCCAATCATGCTTGCCATTCTTATTTGCCTCCTCCCGCATGTAGCGTTTCGATCTCTTCCCCACGTTTGGCTTCGGACATACGCTGCGCCGCATCCTGGATTGCGCCAACGATATACTGATAACCTGTACAGCGGCAGATTACACCCTTTAGGCCTTCACGAATTTCCTGTTCTGTTGGCTCTGGGTTCTCCTGCAGTAATCCCATCGTAGCCATCATGACACCAGACGTACAAAATCCGCATTGCAGTCCATGTTTTTCCCAAAATCCTTCCTGAATCGGATGGAGTTGCTCCATACTGCCGATCCCCTCTACCGTCATCACTTCTCCCCCATCCGCCTGAACAGCGAGAACGGTGCAGGATTTAACGGCTTCGCCATTTAGCATAATCGTACAGGCTCCGCACTGTGTCGTATCACAGCCGACATGTGTTCCTGTCAAATCCAGAACATCGCGCAAATAATGAACGAGCAGCAAGCGCGCTTCCACTTCTGCCGTATGCTGAATCCCGTTCACCTTTACCGAAATTTTTATTTTTTTTGCAGACACGTCTGGCCACCTCCGTATAGGATTCATTAGCATTGTGTTTGTCGTTGCTTCATTTCCTTATCCATAGCTTTGAAAAACTGGCCCAGCACAACTTTTGCCGCTCCGTTCATAATGCGCTGACCGACAGAAGCGAGAACACCCGTTACCTGCACATCAGCACTGCAAATCAATTTCGTTCCCTGTTCCGCTTGGTTCAGCTTCATATCAGCAACTGCATCGATCTCACCTGGCTTTCCTTTACCGCGTACCAAGAGACGATAATAGGTAGGCTCTTCCTGATTTATCTGCTGAACCTTACCAGTAAAAATACCTTTCACCGGACCGATGCTTACTCCCATCTCCGCATGATACACATCGTCTTCTCCGTGTTCAAATGCTTTACATCCCGGCAAGGAGGCACGAAGCGCATCTTCATCCTGAATAACGTTCCATACCACTTCTCGAGGCATGTCAAAGGTGTATTCATATTCGATCTTCATAGTAGCCACCCTTTCTTAAATCAGAAAAATTATTTTATTCAATAAATTTAGTATTTTGCAAATTTAATGCCAATAGTCACGCCTGATCTTTTGCGTACTTGCTTTCCTTGTTTCTTAATTTTTATTTCATTATCGAAAAACATTTTTTCATAATTGAAAAAAATAGAAGGGTGTTGATTATCCAGTACGATCCAGAGTGG
>NZ_KE952803.1 GCF_000466385.1 Aneurinibacillus aneurinilyticus ATCC 12856 | reverse complement strand
CCCCTTTGTTTTTCTTGTGTGGAGCGTGTGGCGCAGCCAACCTCTTCTTTTTTCCGAGCCTTCTACCTCCAACCACGCTACCCTGTCAAAATATCAAGTGTAATTTAGAAGAAACGATTAAAATACCAGGAGATAATATCATATCCCTTATATACAGCTAACATGGCGGCTACCGCAATGAACGGGCCAAATGGCACCTCAGTCTTTCGTCCCGATCCATGAATTATCATTACTAGAATACCATACAATGTTCCTAGAAACGTAGAAAAAAGAATGGTCACAAAAAGAAGAGGATAGCCTAAAAACAAACCAACGACAGTAAACAGCTTAATGTCCCCGCCCCCCATTCCTCCCCGGGAAATAAGAGCAATCCCAAAAAAGATACTAAAACCAAGCACCATACCGATAAGATGTGATAGGTAGCTCTCGTGTGGATGAATAAAGAAGCGTGCAATAAGAAACGTAATGAAGAACGGCAATAACACTTTGTCTGGAATAATACGGTACGCCAAATCAGAGACAGTAATAATGACTAATAAGGAGGCGAACAGTAGCGTCATCCACATTTCCGCTGTGAAGCCGTATATGTAATACATAGCTGCAAAAAGAGACCCGGTTATGAATTCCATAATCGGATATACGGGAGAAATACCCGCTTTGCATTGACGGCATTTTCCGTGTATGAACAAGTAGGAAAGCACCGGTATTAAGTCAATCGGCGCAAGCTGTTTTCCGCATTTCGGACAATGCGAAGGCGGAGCGATGATGGATTGTTTCTCCGGGATACGCAGACCGACGACGTTGAAGAAAGAACCAAAGATGATGCCGAAGAGAAAGAATAATATAATCATGATTACTACCCTTCATTTTTAAACTAGCTTAAAAGATAGAAAAAGGCTTTCCTCTCTATAATTAAATATATTGAGCGTTTTGCAAAATAGCAATTTTCACCGAAA
>NZ_KE952802.1 GCF_000466385.1 Aneurinibacillus aneurinilyticus ATCC 12856 | reverse complement strand
AATAAATGAACCCCCTTATCTGAGCAATCAGATAAGGGGGTTTTATGTATGGTGTGTTATTAGCCGAAAGTTGAATATAAGCCGATCCCTTGTTTTTCATGTTTTACTACAAATCCTTTTTGTTCTTTTTTCCATTTTTGCACACGCAACACTGTAAGCAAACGTGGAATACTAAGAGTAATATGTAATACAAGCATTAAAAAGCCGTGTTGTAAGCCCCACCAGGCCATTACTAATAACCCTGCAGCATTCCCAAAAAAGAAAAACATCCACTCAATCTGCTGATAATCAGAAATGGAAAGTGGGAGTTTTGTTCGCCATCCTCCCCATGGGGAAAGGAACGCATCAATGTGCCAACGCATCGAAAGCGAAGATATAAAGCAATATAAGAAAAAAGAAAATCCCTGTAGCAGCCAAAGAAGCGCGAGATAACCAAACGATTGTATAATATTTTGGTTGGTTATCTGTAAATATTGTTCCGCAAAAAATACGGCAGCAAAAATAATAAACAACTGTATTATGATCATAGATAATTTCCAGCGATATCGGTAGTGGAGTGTATAGCTGTAAATTGTTGTATTCTGTTTCTCCCATTTTCCCTTATTAATTTTTTCTGACTTCATCCCTTGAACTCCCTCGTGCAATAAATATCAAGTCTAATTTATTATGTCTTATGGATTTATAGGTCGTTATTCCCTTTATCGGATTTGGAGGGAGGATTTTGCATACTGCATTGGAACTGATTTTTCCAGTTATTTATATCGGAGAAGAAAAATCTCAAGCTATTGTTCTGGGAGTGGATTCTTCCCATACGAAAAAGGGGGCTAATCTGCGACGAACATTTAGCGAATACGGTATCCCGATTCTTGTCATGCCGATAAAAGAGGCGGAAACAGTGCGTACCTTTTATAAAAATTATCTTTCAACCCGGTTTTTCAATGAAGAACTATTATATGAAGAATGTAAGCATCGAAAAGCTGATTACATAATCGTACGTCGTGCTCTTGGACTAGAGCCGGGCATTGGGCAAAAGAGAAGCGAAATATCCGAAAAAGAAGCTCTAAAGTGGCTGAAACAAGCCATTTTTTTCTCAACTTCCCTTGAAGAGAAGTTAGGGCGAACATTAAAAAAAGATGTAATGTTTGGTATTTGGGAAGACGCAAAAACTAAACTAACGGAGTATGTTATAGAAGAGCTGAACAAACGGAATTATGGTTTTCGAATTTTTACAAAGAATAGAGAAACTGTTTATCCGCTCCAAAAAAATATTGTATTATGCGAAGATAAATGGGAAGCTGTAGAAGAGGTATCAGGATTGTTTATTCTTTCGCCCGGCTTGCCGGTTTCTCAAATTCCCATAAAAGAATGGGCAAGGCAAATGGTTAGGATGAGTCATGCAACACTTATCGATCCGTACGGTCTGTATGAGCCTGAAGAAATAGAAAGCATTGGGTATCATTATATAAGTTATGGAAGGTGTTACTAATCTTTTTATTCATATGTATAAAATAGAAAAGAATGGGGAAGAATGGCGTAAAAAAGACGAAGGTGAGATTATGATGACGGAGCAGGAAAACCGCAGCTGCATTGTATGCGGCAATGAAGAGACACAGGGTATCTTTATTTTTGATTCATTTGTTTGTCAGCGGTGTGAACAGGAAATTGTAACAACAGATGCTTCGGAAGATAAATATCGCTTCTTTATCAGGCAAATGCGTAGCATTTGGCTAAAGCAAAACGCTTAACCCTTCTTGAAAATAAGAAGGGTTTTTTTTATCTGTTTTAACGGACGGTAATACGACTACTCAGAGAAGTTTTATTTTATGGAACAATTATGAGAACAAACACATTTCAACAGTATAGGAGGCTATCGGAATGAATCATAAAGAAGCGCCATTATATGAGGCTCTATGTATGTATGAAGGGAATTGTCATCAATCTCTTCATGTGCCGGGGCACAAGGATGGGAATACGTTTGATGGAGAAGCAATGTTACATTTCCATTCTATATTAAAGGTAGATGCAACAGAAATAAACGGCCTGGATGATCTGCATCATCCAACAGGGGTAATTGCTAGGGCGCAGGAATTGGCAGCTGATGCGTTCGGAGCTGAACACACATTTTTTCTGATAGGAGGCTCAACAGCAGGAAATCTAGCTGCGGCACTTACATTGTGTAATCCTGGTGATGTGATATTAGTTCAACGCAACGCTCATAAATCCGTATTTAATGGTCTGATGTTAGCCGGAGCTCAACCGGTATATGTTCTTCCAGATATTGAACCGGACACGCAGGTAGCTGCAGGAATTAATCCCGAACACTTGCAGATAGCTTTATGTAAGTATCCGCAGGCCAAAGCGGCCTGGATTACAAACCCGAATTATTATGGAATGGGACAGAACGTTGCTGAGTTAGCGAATATATGCCACCAGGCCGGGATTCCACTTATCGTAGATGAGGCACACGGGGCACATTTTGGACAGGCTGATGTGGTGCCTTCTTCCTCCTTGCAGGTTGGCGCAGATCTTGTTATCCAATCGACGCATAAAATGTTGACTGCAATGACGATGGCTTCCATGTTGCATGTTCAAGGTACGCTTATTCCAAGAGAGAAACTTGCCGGTGTGCTTGCTATGGTACAATCAAGCAGCCCCTCTTATCCATTAATGGCTTCCCTAGATGTTTCGCGCCGTCATCTCGTTATTCAGGGACGCACGCAACTCTCCTATACAGTCGAAAAGCTGGAACGTTATAGAATTGATGTAGCTAAAGAATTGCAACATCTTTCGATATGGGAGCAAGCCAATGACAAAACTGCTTGTGTGCACAACCGGGATCCGCTTAAGTGGGTGCTAAAATCAAAACATAGCTCCATAACAGGGTATCAGCTATTGGAATATCTTCAGGATAAAGGCTGCGTAGCAGAAATGGCTGATGTCCGTAATGTTGTACTTGTTTTTTCTATAGATGTCCGAGATGAGGATATTGAACGAATGGTATCAATAATTAGAAAGATAGACGAAGAAATAGGGGAGCATCGGCTCGCAGGGGATAGGGCACAAGCTGATGATACGTGGGATATAACCGGAATGTTATCGGGTGTTCAATCGTTTATTGAACCTGCCATCCCACTTCGGGAAGCATTTTACAAGAAGAGTGAGGAAGTAACGCTTCAGGAGGCAATTGGAAGATATAGCGCAGAGATGATTATTCCGTATCCACCAGGAATCCCTTTGCTTACACCAGGTGAAATTATAACATCTGCACATATCGAGGCCATCCGCCGCATTAAAAGGGCCGGTGGTTACTTTCAGGGGGCTTCTGATGAGAAGCTGGAGAAGATGTTCGTACTGGTAAACCTGTAGCTTTTCGATTATGATAACATCATACAAAACAAGGGAGGATGCAACCGTTGAGAGGTTGTTTTGTTACATTTGAAGGAACTGATGGGTCGGGTAAGACCACCCAGATTAAACTATTGTACAGTTTTTTACGAGAGAAAGGCTATGATGTCATGCTCACCAGAGAACCGGGCGGCACGAATATCAGCGATAGCATTCGAGCCTTGCTATTGGATCCGCAAAACCGTGAAATGAAGAAGGAGACCGAGGTTTTGCTATACGCCGCTTCTCGGGCCCAGCACGTTCGTGAGAAGATTATCCCTGCACTTGAGCGGGGAGTCATTGTGCTGTGTGATCGATTTGTAGATGCCAGTTTGGCTTACCAGGGGTACGGACTCGAACTTCCATTAGAAAAAATTATGGAAATTAACCGCTTTGCAACCGGTGGTTTGACTCCGGATATAACCTATTTTCTCGATTTACCGTCTGAGATTAGCAGGGAGCGGCTGCAGCGGCGCTTCAGCTTGCATGAAGGACCGGACCGTATCGAAAGTAAACCAGATGAGTATCATCAGAAGGTAAAACAGGGATTTTCTGCTATTTGTAGCGAAAATGAGGACCGGATTGTTAAAATAAATGCGGCACGCGATATTGATACCTTGCATGAAGCTATTCGTGTCCACTTTTTGAGCTATCTTGCTGCTAATACGCTGACTCCATCCTTTTTATCCCAATCAGATGAGCAGTAAGTCCCTCCTCTTATGTTTGCTGGGAAGGGAATGAACATTATTACAAGCAGGCCGAAAAATGCCGATTCGTATAGTAAACATACAGACGCAAACTGTAAAATAATTAATGAAAAGGATGGTTTCCATGCGAATTGGAGAAAACATGCCAATCGATAAAATGCTAGGAATTGAGCCAAAGCAGAAAGAGCTTCCCCAGTATTATGTCGATTTTGACGAAGTTATGCAAAATCGCAGTCAGCAGCTTAATGTTGAGAAATTTAATAAACTTATTGAGCAAATCGATATGCAGGGTGAGCGACTTGCAAAATCACGCACGATTAAAGATTTAAAAGAATATAAGACTTTAGTCAAAAACTTTATGGAAGAAGCGGTAAAAAACGGTGTTGCACTGGAAGAGAGGCATGGCTTCAGTCGGCGTGGACGCAGTAAAGTATACAAAATTATTACGGAAGTAGACAAAAAGCTGACAGAAGTAACGGATGCAGTGCTGCAAAAAGAGCAGAAAGGCATCAATATTCTTGATACGATTGGTGAAGTTAGAGGTTTGCTAATCAATATGTATATGTGATAAATCAGCGAAAGAAGTGTGGACTGATATTATGTGGAGTGAGTTTGCTGCACAGAGGCAGGCCGCGGAGCTGCTGCACCGTAGCCTTAGGAATGACCGACTTTCACATGCATACCTCTTTTCTGGAGTCAGAGGAGCCGGGAAAAGAAAAATGGCGAAGCATCTTGCCCAGGCTGTTTTTTGCCTGCGGCGGGATGGCGATAGTTGTGGGGAGTGCAAGAACTGTCGGTTGATCGAAGAAGGCAATCATCTGGATGTACATTGGATTGAACCCGAGAAAAATATCATCCGCATTAAACAAATCGAAGATCTGCAGAAGAAGTTCTCCTACCGGGCGGCAGAATCGAGTCATAAAGTATATATAATGGAAGAAGCTGAAAAAATGAATCAGGAAGCAACCAACCGGTTGCTAAAATTTCTGGAAGAGCCCCCTCAGGGAGTTGTTGCCATTCTGCTCACCAGCAATATCCATGATTTGCTTCCTACTATTCTATCCCGCTGCCAAATCGTCTCCTTTCATGCTCCTTCATCTGAAGCCATCGCAGAACGGCTTGAGCAGGAAGGGATAAAGCAAGGATTGGCCAGAGCAGCTGCGCGAATTGCTAACGATATGGATGAAGCACGCACATTATGCCAATTAGAATCGTTTGCGCATTTGAGAAGCCTAGTGATACAATTAAGTGAGGATATAATGGAGCGAGGCACATATGCTCTCGTTACCATTCATGATAAACTTCTCAAGCAGGAAAAAGATCCTGACAAAATTGACCTGTTTCTTGATTTATTGTTGCTCTGGTTCCGCGATTTATTGCTTTTTTTGCTGGGACAGGAATCCCAGATTACGAATAATGATCAGATGGAGCCCATTCAGAAACAGGCATTACGCATCAGTCAGCGCAGACTTGTTGATGGAATGGGAACAATCCTGGTAACGAAAAACAGGCTTACGCACTATGCGAACCTGCAGTTATCCTTGGAAGATATGGTGCTTCGTCTGCAGGAGGGATAACATTTTGTTTGATGTTGTAGGTGTCCGCTTTAAAAAAGCGGGGAAGATATATTATTTTGATCCGGGAGAATTCCCGATTGAGAACCAAGACCACGTTATTGTAGAGACGGCGCGGGGTGTGGAGTACGGACAAGTTGTTATCGGCCGTAAGCAGGTAGACGATAATGATGTCGTACTGCCACTGAAGAAAGTGCTTCGCATTGCGGATGATCAGGATCGTTTTCAGGTGGAAGACAACCATAAATTGGCGAAGGAAGCATTTAACACATGCCAGGAGAAAATTGTTATCCACAAGCTCGAAATGAAGCTGGTTGATGTAGAATACACGTTTGACAAGAACAAAATCATTTTCTATTTTACGGCAGATGGTCGGGTGGATTTCAGAGAATTGGTTAAGGATTTAGCTGCTATTTTTCGCACACGCATCGAGCTTCGGCAAATCGGTGTACGTGATGAAGCGAAGATGCTCGGTGGCATCGGTCCATGTGGCCGTATCCTCTGTTGCTCTACATTCCTTGGAGATTTTGAACCGGTGTCGATTAAGATGGCGAAAGATCAAAACCTATCATTAAATCCGGCTAAAATCTCCGGATTGTGCGGACGGCTGATGTGCTGCCTGAAATATGAAAATGATAATTATGAAAGCGCGAAGGACGAGCTGCCGGATGTTGGCAAGGAAGTGGCAACGCCAATGGGATATGGCCGTGTTGTAGGTTTGAACATTCTGGAGCGCAAAGTTCAGATAAACATGTATGAAGCCGAACAGATTATGGAACTGCCTCTTGAAGAAATTAGCGTGGTTGAGAAGGTGCAGTAGAGAATAACTGAGGTGGGGATTGTGAACAAACAGAGCATGTTTCACCAGCTCGCGTTAATTGAGGAAAAAGTAGGCGGATTATATGAGGAAATCGGCCATTTGAAAAATGCGCTGCTGGAGCTTATGGAAGAAAACAAGAATCTCTTGATAGAGAATCAACACCTTAGAGAGCGTCTACAGCAGCGCGAAACAGAGCTTGAGAAAAAAGAGAAGCGTCAAAGTAGCGGGGTAAAAGCAAAAAAAGATAAAAAGAAACGGGCAGTTGTCGGAGAAGGGTATGACAATCTGGCACGTTTATACCAAGAAGGTTTCCATATTTGCAATGTGCATTACGGGAGCCTGCGTACAGACGGAGATTGTCTGTTTTGCCTCGCATTCTTAAATAAACAGGGATAACAACAACGACCCGTATACGATTGCGGGTCGTTTTTTGCGAAAGGAACGAGCGCAAGAAATGGAAAGAGTGCATCTGTATCCGGATGAACGGATAGATGATTTATTGACAAAGAATATGAAGATTATCCAGAGCAAAGAAGTGTTCTGCTTCTCTCTGGATGCCGTGCTTTTGTCTCGTTTCGTGTCCCTGCCGATGAAAAGGGGACGGCTCATTGATTTTTGTACTGGAAATGGTGTAATTCCCCTTCTGCTCAGCACACGAACAGAGTGTCTTATCGATGCAGTGGAAATTCAGGAGCGGTTGTACGATATGGCACAACGAAATGTTGCACTGAATGGTTTGGCAGGGCGTATTAACGTGTATCATGGTGATGTGAAAGACGCACATACCTTCTTGCAAAATGGGGGATACGATGTGTTGACCTGTAACCCACCGTATATGCCGGCCATAGGCGGAGATAAGAACAAGAGCAGTCATGTAGCAATCGCACGTCATGAGATCTTGCTCACGCTTGAAGAGATGATCCGGGCCAGTAGTCGCTTGGTCCGTAGTGGCGGAAAAGTGGCATATGTCCATCGTGCAGGCCGAATGGCTGATATCATGACGCTGATGCGCAAATACAGAATTGAGCCAAAACGCATCAGGCTTGTTTATCCGAAGCCGGGAACAGAAGCCAATATGGTGCTAATTGAAGGAACAAGAGATGGAAAGCCGGATATAAAAGTGTTGCCGCCGTTGGTTGTATATAATGAAGACGGAACATACTGTGACGAAATTTATTCCATTTATTACGGAGACAGGAGGGAAGATTAATCATGTTTGTTCAGAAGAGCTTCGTGTCCGGGAAAGAAGAGGGACAGCTATATCTTGTGGCTACACCGATTGGCAACCTTGATGATATGACGGTTCGTGCTATTCATACGCTGCGAGAAGTAGACATTATTGCTGCCGAAGATACAAGGCAGACACGCAAGCTGCTAACCCATTTTCAAATTGAGACAAGGCTTATCAGCTATCATGAACACAACAAAACGGCGAGCGGACCGGAAATCCTTCGTCTTTTAATGGAAGGAAAATCAGTGGCTCTCGTTAGTGACGCCGGTCTTCCCGCCATTTCCGATCCTGGAGAGGATTTGGTGCGTGCCGCGGTAGAAGAGGGGATTACAGTTATACCTATTCCAGGTGCCAATGCCGGCCTTTCAGCTCTTATCGTATCTGGTTTGCCAACGGATAGGTTTGCTTTTCGCGGATTTTTGCCCCGAGATAAAAAAGAACGGCGGGAAGAGCTGGAACGTTTACGCCTCTATCCTGAGACATTGATCTTTTATGAGTCGCCTCATCGAATTAGCAAAACATTGCATGAAATGATGGGGATTCTTGGTGATAGAAAGATAGCGCTTGGAAGAGAGCTAACCAAACGGTACGAGGAATTCATTCGAGGAAGTATGGAAGAAGTTCTACATTTTCTTGAGGAACAGGAAGAGATCAGAGGAGAATTCACCTTAATTGTTGAAGGGAGCACAGAGGTGGAAGAGACTGAAATGGACAGTTGGTGGAGCGGGCTTGATATCGTCACTCACGTTAACGTTCATATTGAAAAAGGTGCAAACAAAAAGGAAGCATTAAAGTTAACAGCCGAAGAGCGTGGATTGCCGAAACGCGAAGTATATAATGAGTATCATCAGAACGAAAAATAAGCTTCCCCGGTTTTAGGGGAAGCTTTTCTATGTGTAAGGCTTGCTTACGCTTTTTGCGTAGTAGGCATCTCGGAAAGACAGCTTCCGCAGATGATTTTGCCTTTATATGTTACAGTTTCTTCCGTGCTACCGCAGAAAATGCAAGCGGGTTCATATTTCTTGAGCATGATGCGCTCCCCGTCTACGTAGATTTCCAGTGCATCCTTTTCCCCAATACCTAGTGTGCGACGAAGTTCAATCGGAATAACGACACGTCCCAGTTCATCTACTTTTCTTACAATACCTGTTGATTTCATGTGTACTACGTCTCCTCTCATAACGAATTAATTTATTCTTGTTTTATCGTCAAAATTCGACAAATCTTTCTTAAACACTATCCTAACAGGATTTTAACTATAGGTCAACCATTTACTGGGATTACTTTATAAGAAATTCTCATTTTATGGAATAAAATTACTTAAAGAGGCAAAAGTGAGGGTTTTAAGTAATATATACAAAGATTATATAACATTTAAAATTGATTTATCTACTATGTAACTAGATATTTTTAGTATATTTTCACAAATAGTTTTTTGAATTTTTATTACACGCACTTTTTTTCGACAAAAAAAGAAAAATTTCGCTATTGATTCGACAAATAAGTAAAATAAAGGGAGGGGAATGCAAGAAAAACTATCGACTTGACGAGACGCCCATAGTAGGGTATAGAATAAAAGGGAAAAGGTAAGGATTATAGATGAATATTGTATCGTGACGATGAAGGGAAGAGTAGTTGCGTGCGCTTTTTTACAGAGAGCCGGCAAAGGTGGAAACCGGTAGAGGCGGCGGGATGAAGATGGCCCCTGAGTTTTTGCTTCCGAGCATGCCGTTTGTTAGGAGGCAACGTTTCCCGCGTTATGGGATAAGAGCCTATCCGTTTGTATCTTTTCTATAGAAGGATACAATGGTAGGGAATTTGGGTGGTACCACGAGAGCTTCTCGTCCCATGTTGGGATAGAGAGCTTTTTTTAATGGACAAGAAAGCGATATCTACTTTCTTCCGAGCGGCTATGCCCGCAAGTTTTTCTTGTTTTTTACGACATTTTTTAGTGAAAGGATGAGCACGTTGAGTAAGCCGACCTACTACATTACAACACCAATTTATTATCCGAGTAATACACTACATATCGGAAATGCGTACACGACTATTGCCTGCGACGCATTGGCCCGCTATAAACGCCTGCGTGGCTATGATGTGTATTATCTGACGGGAACGGATGAGCACGGCCAGAAGCTACAGCAACGCGCAGCGGAAGAAGGCAAGCAGCCCCTTGAATTTATTGATCCGATTGTCGATTGGATTAAAGATTTGTGGGCACGTTTGGATATTTCATACGACGATTTTATCCGGACCACGCAGCAGCGTCATAAGGATGCCGTACAGAAGATTTTTCAGAAGCTTGTGGATAAAGGGGATATCTACCTTGGTGAATACGAAGGTTATTACTGTGTCCCTTGTGAAGCGTTCTGGACAGAGCATCAATCCAAAAAAGACGGAGAGCATATTTGTCCGGATTGTGGTCGACCGGTATCTCTTGTTAAAGAAAAAAGCTATTTCTTTCGTATGTCCAAGTATCAGGAGCGTCTGCTCAAGCATATTGAAGAGCATCCGGAATTTATCCAGCCGGCATCGCGCCGCAATGAGATGGTAAATAACTTCTTAAAGCCGGGTCTAGAAGATTTAAGTGTATCCCGAACATCTTTCGATTGGGGCATCAAACTGCCGAATGATCCGGAACACGTTATCTATGTATGGATTGATGCACTTGCGAATTATATTACAGCGCTTGGTTATATGAGTGATGACGAAACTAAATTCAATCGATATTGGCCGGCTGATGTACACATGATTGGTAAGGATATTCTCCGCTTCCATACAATTTATTGGCCAATTATTTTGATGGCACTTGACCTGCCGCTACCGAAGAAAGTATTCGGTCATGGCTGGCTGCTTATGCCGGATGGTAAAATGTCGAAATCAAAAGGAAATGTCATCGATCCAAAATTCTTAATCGAACGCTATGGCTCCGATTCCATTCGCTATTTCCTGCTTCGTGAGATCGCTTTTGGGCAGGATGGCGTGTTTACGCCAGAAGCGTTCATTCAACGCTTGAATTTTGATTTGGCCAACGATCTTGGTAATCTTGTAAGCCGTACCGTAGCCATGATCGACAAATATTTCGACGGTGTTATTCCGGCGCCAAGTGCTCCAGAGGCGCTTGATGATACGCTGCGGGATGTAGCCCGTAAAGCTGTTGTCGGACTTGAAGAGAATATGGATGAGATGAAATTTGGCAGCGCGCTTTCTCATCTGTGGGAATTGGTCAGCCGTACAAACAAATACATTGATGAAACGATGCCGTGGGTGCTGGCAAAAGATGAGTCTAACAAAGAACGTCTTGGCACAGTAATGTACAATTTGGCGGAAAGCATCCGTATTATCTCCATCGGAATTCAACCGTTCATGACCCATACACCGCATAAAATCTGGGCACAATTGGGTATTACAGAAGGAGAGGACATTACCGGATGGGATGCAGCAAAAGAATGGGGCAAGCTTTTGGCTAATACGAAAATAAATCGTGGTGATGCCTTGTTCCCTCGTCTGGAGCTGGAAAAAGAAATTGCCATCATTGATGAAACAACTGCTGCAGCACGTAAGCAGGCGGAAGAAAACCGGAAACAGAAAGAGCAGGCAAAAACGGAGCAAAAGCACGAGGCTGCTGAGATTAACATTGATGATTTCATGAAAGTGGAATTGCGCGTAGCACAGGTAATTGAAGCTGAGAAAGTTCCAAAGGCGGATAAGCTGTTAAAGCTGCAGCTTGACTTGGGTTTTGAGAGACGACAGGTCGTCTCCGGCATTGCAAAATACTATAGTCCGGAAGAGCTTGTTGGTAAAAAAGTCATCTGCGTTACCAACTTGAAACCAGTAAAATTGCGTGGCGAAATATCAAATGGAATGATTCTTGCCGCTTCTGAAGGGGACAGTCTAACACTTGCGACCGTACCTGAAAGTATGCCAAACGGCGCAATTGTAAAGTAAACGCCGGAAACGCATAAGGAAGGAGCTGGGAGCGTGCTTTTTGACACACATGCCCACCTGAACGATGAAAAATTTAACGATGATAGAGAAGAGACCATTGCCAGAGCAAGGGAAAACGGTGTTTCGTATATTTGTAACATTGGGTATAACCGGGAGACGATCGAGACGTCTCTCGAGTTAACCCGTACGTATGATTTTATCTATACAGCTATCGGCTGGCATCCGCAGGATGCAAAAACATTGACTGATGAAGATTTGGCCTGGATTGAGAAGTTGGCCTCTGAAGAAGACAAGGTAGTAGCTATTGGGGAAATCGGTCTGGACTATTACTGGGATACTTCGCCAAAAGATATACAGCAGAATGTATTTCGTAAGCAAATTCGTCTGGCAAGAAAACTAAAACTCCCGATTATTATCCATGATAGAGATGCACATCAGGATATTCTCGACATTTTACGTGAAGAGAAGGCGGAAGAGGTTGGCGGTATTATGCACTGCTTCTCCGGTAGCCCAGAAATGGCGCGCCAGTGTATCGATATGAATTTTTATATCTCATTAGGTGGCCCGGTAACATTCAAAAATGCCAAGAAACCGAAGGAAGTAGCCGAGATGGTACCGCTTGAACGCCTGCTCATCGAAACCGATTGTCCGTACCTTACTCCGGAGCCATACCGCGGTAAGCGAAACGAAAGCGCATATGTTCGATACGTTGCCGAGAAAATCGCTGAGTTAAAAAATATTTCGTTCGAACAATTAGCTGAAATTACGACGGCAAATGCTAAAAATTTATTCCATATAAAGGAATAGATTGAGTAATAGAGAAATTTTCTGTCTCAGATGTATCAACGGTTGGGACAAGCTATTGAGTCTGAATGCCTATTGAAAATTTGCGAACTTTGTAGAAAAAGATGTAAAAAATTGGTTTGACAAATTTTCAAAGGATCGACTACAATGACTCTCAACCGTTGAAGGAGGCAGATAGACTTTGAAGCAAAATCATATTCAGTCGGATTTTTGGAAGGGTCGAATGTGGATTCTTCTGACCGCTGTTGCGATCCTTGTTCTCTTAAGTCTTGCGCTTTTGGTTAATTCATTGCAAACAAAGAAGTTTACTTTCATAAATGACGGCAAAGCAATGGCCGTAACCACAAAAGCGAAAACGCTAGGAGAATTCCTGGTTGAGAAAGGGATAAAACTAGAAAATTTTGATGAGCTGAATGTAGGGATAGACACAATATTGACAGACGGTATGCAAGTGAGTTACATACCAGGAAGAAAGATAAACATAAACATAGCCGGTCATAAAAAACAAGTTATGACGGCAAAACGTCAGGTAAAAGATATTCTTGCCGAGGAGCATGTGGTGCTTGGACCGTTAGACAAGGTTAAGCCAGCGCTCAATCAACCTGTACAAGAAAATCAGACAGTAACGGTTACACGAATCACCAAAAAATTGGTGAGTAACGAGAAAACGGTAGCCTTCAGTACAAAAGAGCGGGAAGACCGCACCATGCTGCAAGGACAGCAGAAGGTTATTCAGCAGGGCCAGGAAGGAAAAGTACTGGAACGATATGAGGTTGTCTATATCAATGGCAAACCTACGTCAAAGAAGCTTGTCGAAACCGAAAAGCTGCAAGACTGGAAAGATCACATTGTAGCGGTTGGAACGGCACGAATGACAGCTGTATCACGAAGCGAGAGCGATCGGGCATCCAGAGTATCTGAATTGGGAGGAGACTTTACGCCACGCAAAACGCTTCAGGTAAGAATGACTGCTTATTCACCACATGCGTCATCCACAGGAAAAAATCCTGGAGATGCGGATTATGCGATTACAGCGTCAGGAACTACAGCGAAGGAAGGGAGAACCATTGCAGTCGATCCGAGTGTCGTACCCCTCGGCTGGTGGGTTTATATTGAAGGGTATGGTTTTCGTAAGGCTGAAGATACAGGCGGTGCCATTAAAGGCAATAGAATGGACTTATACTTCGCATCTGAAGACGAGGTTCAGAACTTTGGTGTCCAGCGTAAAACCGTGCATGTTATCGGTCCGAATAAACCAAATTAATGGTATGATACAAACAGGGAGAAATTATTTTTCCCTGTCTTTTCTTTTTCGTATTTAGCATACACATCGTCATCTGTTGATTTGTATCTTAGTGTTTTAAAAACCAACAGGATATGTGTATTTCTGAAAAGAGGAAATAAGCGTGATGATTAAAGAAGTTATTGTGGTAGAAGGAAAGTCTGATACAGTCGCCATTAAGCGTGCAGTACAGGCCGATACGATTGAGACTGGCGGTTCGGCTATTCCGAAATGGGTCATCGACCGCATTCGGCGGGCTCAGCATAACCGTGGAGTAATCGTGTTTACTGATCCAGACTATCAGGGAGAACGCATCCGTAAGATTATCAGTCAAGCCGTACCTGGCTGTAAGCATGCATTCATCAAAAAAGCTGAGGGGCAGGGCAAACGTAACTTAGGGGTGGAATATGCATCACCAGAGGTAATACGTAGAGCGCTTGCTGAGGTTCGAACAGAAGCAGAAGCCCCGGCGGAGCAGATTACGATGGCGGATATGATTGATGCTGGTTTGGTCGGCGGAGCACAAGCCAAAGGACGTCGGACGTTGCTGGGCGAGAAACTAGGTATCGGCTACGCGAATGCTCAACAACTGCATAAGCGAATGCTCATGCTGCAGATTACACGTGAAGAATTCGTCGAGGCACTTGCTTCGGTTCTGGCGCAGGAGGAATAGAGATGACAATGCGCGACATTGCAACACCAACAAGAACGAAAGAAATTCTTAAGAAATATGGATTCTCGTTTAAAAAAAGTCTGGGACAAAATTTCCTGGTTGATTTGAACATTTTAAGTAAAATTGTTGATGCTGCTGAGTTAACAAAAGAGAAGGGTGCCATCGAAATCGGACCGGGCATCGGGGCGCTGACCGAGCAATTATCCCGCAGAGCGGGTAAAGTGGTGGCTGTTGAAATCGATCAGCGGCTGTTACCGATTCTGGCTGATACCTTGTCTTCGTATCCGCACACGGAAATCGTTCATGGTGATGTTCTAGAGATGGATTTGGGCACGCTGATTCAGGAGAAATTTTCAGAGCAGGAGAAGGTCAGTGTCGTAGCAAACCTGCCGTATTATGTGACAAGTGCTATTTTAATGAAATTGCTTGAAGAGCGGCTGCCGCTTGAAAACATTGTGGTTATGATCCAGAAGGAAGTAGCCGAACGTATCGCTGCTGGGCCAGGGGGCAAAGAGTACGGCGCATTAAGTGTACTGGCACAGTTCTATGCAGAGGCGGAAGTGGTTACTATTGTGCCGCACAGCGTCTTTATTCCCCAGCCGAATGTTGATTCAGCGGTTCTTCGTCTCCGTATTCGGAACAAACCTGCCGTGGCCGTAGAGAGCGAGGCGATGTTCTACCGGGTTGTCAAAGCCAGCTTTGCACAGCGCCGTAAAACGTTATCAAATAACCTGCTGAATAATCTCTTCGGCAAGGAACGTAAAGAAGAAATGTTGGGTATTCTCGCAGAAGCGGGCATTGAGCCGGCAAGGCGGGGCGAGACGCTTTCGCTCGAGGAATTTGCCCGGTTAAGTAACCTGATTTCCCAGGCTGCTACATAGAATATGTTTGATATCTTGATATGGGCAAGGCGGTCCGAGGTAGGGAAAAGGCTAATGCACCTTCTTTCAACCGCTGAGACTACGATGTACCAAATCAGATGCAGATAGGCAGAACCCCTTTTTCCCGGCAAGCATACGATGTCTAGGGAAGGAGGGGTTTTTGTGTTTACGAATCCGAAGCTTAAAGTTGGTGACATTGTAACAAGGAAATCGCATGGCTATGATATGTTGTTCCAGATTCTCGATATTGACAAAGAAGATAAAACCGCTGCACTTATCGGCCTGGACTATCGGCTCATGGCAGACGCTCCACTTGATGACCTGGTTAAAGTGAATGAGGATGAGATGCAAAAGATGCGAAGCGCCTGCGAACAGAAGCACCTCGAAGCGATGCGGCTCATTCAGCAGGAAAGACGTTCGGCCCGTGAGAAAAACTCATGGCGCCAGGTGAACCACACAAAAGACATAGGAGGGTCCTTCGACTGGCCGGGAAAGGTTCTTCATGTGGATGGAGACAGAGGGTATCTGAAGAAGTGCCTGGCTGTTTATCAGGAATTGAGAGTGCCTACTGTTGGATACCATTATCCTGAGAAAGAGTTTCCAGAAGTAATTCTTTCTCTTTTGAACAAACATAGTCCGGATATTCTGGTGTTGACGGGGCATGATGCTTTGCAGAGCAAAAGAGGACCAGCGGATGATTTGAATAGCTATCGCCACTCAAAATATTTTGTTCAGGCAGTCGAAAAGGCTCGGATGTTTCAGCAGAGCAAGGATGGTTTAGTTATTTTTGCAGGGGCATGCCAATCGCATTTCGAAGCAATTCTAGGAGCGGGAGCGAATTTTGCGAGTTCACCGAAGCGAATTAATATCCACACGCTCGATCCGGTATACATAGCCGAAAAAGTGGCGTATACCTCCATTCAGCAATCGATTAATGTTTTTGACATGGTTAAAAATACAATTACGGGTATTGAAGGAGTAGGAGGCTTGGAGTCGAAAGGATGCTTTCGTTTCGGGATTCCAAAGCCGTAGTTATAATAAGGATGAGTAACCGGGAAATAGCGAGGAAATCTATTCAAGTCGGCCTTTATTCTATCGTAAGATAAAGGTCGACTTGAAGAACCCATTTTATTCAGATACGACTTTTTTATCATTTTTTGATTTTTCAGATTTCAAAACGTTTTCCCGGTAAAAAAATATTGACATCATCCATAAAATCTTGCTATAATAATCAATTTATTTGACATACTATAGAAGTGATGCTATACTTACCTATAGTGAGGTGGTCTGAATGGCGAGAAATACGTTACACGATATAAAACGTAATTTGGATGGGCATATCGGCGAGCGGATTTTGCTCCGAGCGAACGGTGGCCGTCGCAAGACCGTAGAAAGGACGGGAGTTCTTGAAGAAACTTACCCGTCTGTATTTATTGTGAAGCTCGATGAGGACAAGCATTCCTTCGAGCGCGTGTCGTACAGCTATGCAGATGTGCTTACAGAGACAGTGGAACTTACAATTTGCCGCGATGATGAACATATTCGAATCGCCCTTGAACAGTAGGATATCTTATCCTGCTGTTTTTATTTTTCTTTTCTGCACATACTATGCGCACGGGAAAGATAAAGGGGGCTGTATATATGGCACGCAGAAGAGGCGTTATGTCAGAGCAGTTCAAGTATGAGCTTGCAAAGGACCTTGGTTTTTATGAAACTGTACAGCGTGAAGGCTGGGGCGGCATTACCACCCGCGATGCGGGAAATATGGTAAAGCGAGCTATTCAGCTTGCGGAAGAATCGCTGGCGAAACAGAATCCCACAAAGTAACTTTTCCCGGTAAGGACCAGGTAATCTGCCTGGTCTTTTATTATTTTGGGAAAGAAAAAATGTTAGCGAAGTCTCCCTTGCTTATGTTAAGGTCTATGTTCTTCATTTTCTTATCAATTAATGCTAAAATAAGCAAAGCATAAAATGGAAGGGAAGAAGGACTTGGTGAACGACGCTTGCCTTATGGTCAAAGCCCCGGCAAAAATCAACTTAACATTGGATGTATTGGCAAAACGGCCGGATGGCTATCATGAGATTGAGATGGTGATGACGACCATTGACTTGGCCGACAGACTAACTATTTATCCACGGGAAGAAGACAAAATTACGCTTGATTGCACGGTTAGTTATCTGCCGCTTGATGATCGAAACCATGTATATCAAGCAGCGCGGCTCGTTAAAGAGCGATTTGGTATTAAGAGCGGCGTACACATCCATATTGATAAACAAATTCCTATTGCCGCAGGTTTGGCGGGTGGCAGCAGCGATGCAGCAGCAACGATTAAAGGTTTGAACCGATTATGGGATCTGGGTATGAATGTGGAGGAGATGGCCGAGCTGGGTTCGCATGTCGGCTCGGATGTCTCTTTTTGTGTGTATGGTGGGACGGCGTTGGCTCGTGGGCGCGGTGAGAAAATCGAGCCTCTCCCGTCCCCGCCTTCCTGCTGGGTCATTCTTGCGAAGCCGCCGATTGGCGTCTCAACAGGTGAAGTGTACGGCGCATTGCGTATCGATGAATGGAAAGAGGAGCGAAAGTCGGCTGAGATGATCGCGGCCATTCAACGAAGCGACTTCGGTGGAGTATGTCGTGCATTGGGTAATCATCTCGAATCTGTTACACTAGAGATGCATCCACAGGTTCGTCAAATTAAGGAAAGAATGCTGCGATTTGGTGCGGATGGTGTTCTTATGTCAGGAAGCGGACCGACCGTATTTGCTCTGGCGGAACGAGAGTCGCGGATGAACAGAATATACAATGGCTTGCGTGGCTTCTGCAAGGAAGTGTATGCGGTCCGTATTCTGGGGGAAAATAATCGGTAACACTTGCGTAAATCCGTACATAAGTGGTATATTCACTTCATAATATTCGGTTTTTAATACGGAGGAACGTACATGAAAAAGTTACGGAGAAGTGCTCGGCTTGTAGATATGACGCAGCATTTGCTTGCGCGTCCCCATAAACTCATTCCACTTACTTTTTTTGCGGAACAATACGGGGCGGCCAAGTCTTCTATCAGTGAAGACCTATCTATTATTAAAGAATTGTTTGAATCGGAAGGAGTCGGCCTGCTGAGAACAGTAGCAGGCGCGGCAGGCGGCGTAAAATACATTCCGCTGACCAATATTGAAGATGCACGAAGGGGAATGGAACGTCTGTGTCGTACACTGGAAAGTTCCGGTCGCCTCCTTCCTGGCGGATACTTGTATATGGCTGATTTGCTAGGAGATCCGGAAGTGTTGACGGAAATCGGTAAAGTATTTGCTACAGTGTTCGCTGAATCCGAGGCAGATTATGTAATGACTGTGGAAACGAAAGGAATTCCGCTTGCATATGCAACAGCGTATTATTTAAACATTCCTGTTGTAATTGTTCGCCGATACAGCAAGGTGACGGATGGTTCAGTTGTGAGCATTAATTATGTATCCGGCTCAAGCAAGCGAATTCAGACGATGTCACTGGCACGCCGCAGTCTTCCTGAGAATTCCAAGGTGCTTATCGTCGATGATTTCATGAAGGCGGGCGGTACTGCGCGCGGCATGATGGATTTGCTCGAAGAGTTCAAAGCCGAAGTTGTAGGCGTGGGCGTATTTATGGAAACGGCTAATGTAGAAGAACGTCTGGTGGATGATTATGTCTCTTTACTCCGTGTGACAGAGGTGGATGTGAGAGATAAGGAAATCCGCCTTGAGTTAGGTAATTATTTTAAGAATAAAGAATAAACCGGAGGGATGTTGCATGGAACAAATATCTACCAATCAAGCGCCGGCCGCTATCGGTCCTTATTCGCAAGCCATTAAGGTCGGGAACTTTCTGTATACATCCGGTCAAATTCCATTAACGCCGGAAGGAGAGCTTGTGACAGGAGATATTGTAACACAGACGCATCAAGTATTCGCTAACCTTAAAGCAGTATTGGCGGCTGCAAATGCGACGCTGGATCATGTAGTAAAGGTAACGGTCTTCGTCAAGGATATGAATGATTTTGGTGCGATTAATGAAATTTACGGTCAATACTTTGGTGAGCATCGTCCGGCCCGTTCTCTGGTGGAAGTTGCAAGACTGCCGAAGGACGTATCGCTTGAGATTGAACTGGTAGCAGCCCTGGAATGTTAACAATATGTCAGTAGGGTAAAGTTCCAAAATTAAGAAAAAGCTAAAAATTTTTCAAATAGAAGAAGGATTTTTTTCCACCTTTGTTGAATTACAGTTATCAAGCTTCTGATAATTGGAAAAAGGTGGTGAGCAGACATGGAAGTAACGGACGTAAGACTCCGCCGTGTAAACACTGATGGTCGTATGAAAGCGATTTGCTCGATTACGATCGACAATGAATTCGTGGTGCATGACATACGTGTCATTGACGGCAACAACGGTATGTTTGTGGCTATGCCTAGCAAACGTACACCAGAAGGAGAATTCCGCGACATCGCACATCCTATCTCTTCGTCTACTCGCGAGAAGATTCAAGCCGCTGTATTGGCTGAATATGAGCGCGTAGGAGAAATAGAAACAACCGAAGAACTAGTTGAAGAGGGAGCTTAATTCTCAGTTGCACTAAATCAAAGGGGCCTTTTGTAGAGGGGGCCTCTTTTCTTTTGCAATTTGAAGAAAAAGGATGTTGTATTTTTGCATCTCTTTTGCGACTTATCTTGAAATAGAAAGTTAATTAAGATATAGTCATTGTGGAACTTATCGAAATGGGAGGGTACCATGTCAGATAAATTTGCGGTTGTATTGGCTGCGGGCCAAGGAACACGAATGAAATCAAAGCTGTATAAAGTGCTGCATTCCGTCTGTGGCAAGCCGATGGTTCAGCATGTTGTGGACAGCTTGAACGAACTGCAAACAGATCGTATCGTTGTTGTTGTCGGCCATGGGGCAGACAAGGTGAAAGAGCAGCTGGGCAACGATGTCGAATATGCAATGCAGGAAGAACAGCTGGGTACGGCTCACGCAGTGATGCAGGTAGCTCCAATTTTGAAAGGGAGAAAAGGGACGACACTTGTCCTTTCCGGTGACGAACCATTAATTAGCTCTGAGACGCTAGAAGCACTGGTGGCGCACCATGAGGCTAACCAGGCGGCTGCGACCATTCTTACCCGGGTGATGGACAATCCTACAGGATACGGTCGTATTATTCGTGGTGAAGATGGTGGCGTTGAGCGCATTGTTGAACAGAAGGACGCAACAGAAGAAGAACAGCGTGTGAAGGAAATCAATACAGGTACATATTGCTTCGATAATGAGAAGCTTTTTGCCATTCTTGAAAAAGTGGATAACAATAATGCACAAGGTGAGTATTACTTGCCTGATGCGGTTGAAATCCTAAAGAATCAGGGAGAACGCATCGAGGCTTCCATTACGGAAGAGATTACCATCGGCGTTAATGATCGTGTAGCGCTCGCCAAGGCGGAGTCAATGATGAGAGAACGTATTCTTACCAAGCATATGAAAGAAGGCGTTACAATTATTGATCCTTCCAATACGTACATTGAAACGGATGTAGCTATCGGCCGCGATTGCATTATTTATCCGGGTACGTTAATTGGCGCAGGGACTGTTATCGGCGAAGAGTGTATTATCGGCCCTCATACACAGCTTATGAATTGCCAGGTAGGCGATCGTGTGGAAATCAAGCAATCTGTATTGGTAGATAGTCGGGTTGACAGCGAGGCCACGGTTGGTCCGTTCGCGTATATTCGCCCAAATTCTCACATTGGCGAAGGCGCGAAGGTGGGAGACTTCGTAGAAATTAAGAATACGTCGCTTGGCAAAGGTAGCAAAGTATCGCACCTGACCTACTTGGGTGATGCAGAAGTGGGAGCCGATGTAAATGTAGGTTGTGGTACGGTAACAGTAAACTATGATGGTGTGAATAAGTATAAAACGGTAATCAAGGACCGTTCTTTCGTAGGTTGTAATGCGAATCTTGTAGCGCCGGTAACTGTAGGAGAAGGTGCGTATGTGGCCGCTGGATCTACGGTGACGGACGATGTGCCGGATGGCGCGCTGGCAATTGCTCGTGAACGTCAGACGAACAAAGAAGGTTACGCAAAAAATATTAGAGAGAAATAAACAAGTATGAAAGGTATGGAGGTTTAACAGCAGTCATGGCGAATTATCGCGACCCGAAACTGAAAGTCTTTACTTGTAATGCAAATCCGGCTTTGGCGAAAGAAATTGTGGATCATATCGGTCTTCCGATGGGAAATGCACAGGTTGTGCATTTCAGTGATGGAGAAGTACAGATTAAATTGAACGAGAGCGTACGCGGCGCTGATGTATTTGTTATCCAATCCACCAGCGCACCTGTGAATGAGCATCTGATGGAGCTTTTGGTTATGGTAGACGCACTGAAGCGGGCTTCTGCCAAAAGCATTAATGTAGTCATTCCTTATTATGGCTATGCTCGTCAGGACCGTAAAGCGCGTGCTCGCGATCCGATTACTGCAAAATTGGTTGCAAATTTAATTGAAACAGCCGGAGCGCATCGTGTTATTACTATGGACCTCCATGCTACACAAATTCAAGGTTTCTTTGATATTCCGGTCGATCACCTACTAGGGGTGCCGATTCTTGGAAAACACTTTGCAGAGAAAGAACTTGAAGACATAGTCGTTGTATCACCTGATCACGGGGGTGTGACGCGGGCAAGGAAATTGGCTGAACGTCTGGAAGCCCCAATCGCTATTATTGATAAACGTCGACCAGAGCCAAATGTGGCCGAGGTAATGAATATCGTTGGCAATATTGAAGGTCGTACGGCTATCATTATTGATGACATTATTGATACGGCAGGTACGATCACATTGGCTGCGAACGCATTGATGGAGGCGGGGGCTAAAGCGGTATATGCCTGCTGCACGCATCCGGTGCTTTCTGGACCGGCTATTGAGCGTATCGAAAATTCCAGCATCAAAGAGTTAATTGTAACGAATACGATTCCGCTTGGACTGGAGAAGCAAAGCAACAAAATTCAGGCGCTGTCTGTAGCGCCGATCATCGGGGAAGCGATTATTCGTGTGCACGAAGAATTGTCTGTAAGCAAGTTGTTTGATTAATTTCCACTAGCTTAATGATTGACTCTTCACTGTATTGGGTAAAGTAGATAATGATGTTGCTACGAACCTTACAGTAGGAGGGGAATATAATATGGCAATGGAACTGCAAGCGCAAAAGCGACAGGTAGGACCACGGTCTATGCTAACCGAATTACGCAGCAAAGGGAAAATTCCCGCCGTTTTGTACGGTAGTGATGTGGAAAGTGAATCGATTGCGATTGAGGAAAGCCATTTTCAGCAACTCGTGAATCAACAAGGTTTGAATCATGTAATCAAATTGAATGTGGACGGGAAGCCTCTTAATGTCATGATTAAAGACTTACAGAGTGACCCGCTCAAGAATAAAGTGCTGCATTTGGATTTCGGCACAATTAATATGAATGAAAAGACGGATACAAGCGTGTTCATTGTGCTGCAGGGAGAGGCGGAAGGTGTGAAGAACGGCGGTGTGCTTCAGCATACATTGCGTGAGCTGAACATTAGCTGCCTGCCTGACAAAATCCCGGACAGCATCACATATAATATTGAAAAGCTTGTTGTCGGCGATACGATAACGGTGGCTGATCTTACCGTTTCAGGCGATATCGAGATATTGGACAGCCCGGATACGGTTGTTCTCACTATTGTGCCACCGCAGGCGGAACCGGTAGAAGGAATGGCCGGGGAAGAAGCTGAGACGGAGGCCGGTATTGCAGAGACGAACGATGAAGAGAACAGCTCCGGTGATGCAGAGCCAAATAAAAACGAATAATCATAAGCTCAACGATGTAATCGTTCGAAAAAGCGTAACCGTCCGGTTGCGCTTTTTCAGTGTATATGGTAAGGGGAGAATATGATGAAAGTAATTGTAGGACTGGGCAATCCAGGTAAACAATATGAAATGACCCGGCATAATGTCGGATTCTGGGCGATAGATAAACTTGCACAGGATTGGAATATTACGCTATCGACAGGTAAATTCAAAGGACTTATTGGTGAGGGACGTATCGGTATGGAAAAAGTGCTGTTGGTTAAGCCGATGACGTACATGAATCTATCTGGAGAGTGTGTCGGCCCGCTTTTGAATTTCTATAAGCTGGACGCTGAAGAAGATTTGCTGGTTATTTATGATGACCTTGATTTGCCATGTGGCAAAATCCGCCTGCGTACAAAAGGAAGCTCCGGGGGCCATAATGGCATGAAATCATTGATTGCTCATCTGGGTACAGAGGAATTTAAGCGAATTAAAGTAGGTATTGACCGTCCTGCTCCTGGACGTAAAGTAGTGGATCATGTATTAACTACATTTTCGCCAGAGGAGCTGGCCGATGTGCAGGATGCAGTAAACCGATCCGTTGAAGCTTCAAAAGCATGGATGGAGATTTCTTTTTTACGTGTAATGAATCAATTTAACTAGCTTTCGTATGGTACGCCGTCCTTCTGGAAAGAATAAATATAAGCATAATACTTTTTCGGGGGGCATACATATGGCGATACGATATATCTGCCCGCATTGCGGTACACAGCATGCGGCAATCGAACATGCTGAGGCGACAGAAGATAGATTGGGGTTTCATTTCTTGACCCCTGAAGAGAGGAAACATATAATTAGCTATGAAGCAAATGGGGATACGGTGGCAAGTGTTACATGTGAATACTGTAGTGAAGCCATTTACCGTTACCCCGAGCTTATGTATCCTTTACAATAAAGCAGCATACAGAGCCTTGGCTTTTTGCTAAGGCTTATTTTTGCATTTGCGGATGCATTCGCAAAGAGAGGAGGAAAAGCGATTGCAGGGTCTGGTAGAGAAATTTAAACGCGACGACGAGTTTGAAGCGATAGTCGACAGTTACAAACGGGGGTTAAGGGAACAGCTTGCATCTGGGCTAAGCAATTCTGCCCGGCAGGTATTCTATGCCGCTTTGTATCAGACGATGGCGCGTCCTCTCGTTATCGTAACACACAATATGTTTCAAGCTCAGAAAATATATGACGATATGAATCAGTTGTTGCCGTCAGATGAAGTATGGCTGTACCCGGCCAATGAGATGGTACTATCAGAAGTATCTATTTCCAGCCCGGAAACGCTCAGTCAACGCATTGAGGTGTTGAATGCGCTGGCTGCGGGCAAAAGAGGAGTATTGGTTGTTCCATATGCAGGTGTTCGTCGAACCGTCATACCTGTAGATGAGTGGAAAAGGGCGCAGTACCCACTTGCTATAGGCGAAGAAATTGTATTGGAGAATTTCCTTGAGAAGATGATAGCGCTTGGCTATGAACGCGTTGAAATGGTAGAAACACGTGGTGAAATTAGCGTTCGGGGCGGAATCATCGATATTTTTCCTGTCTATATGTCTCATCCGGTACGGATTGAGTTATTTGATACCGAGGTCGATTCCATTCGGACATTTGATATTTCCAATCAACGGTCTATTGAGAATCTGCAAGAGATTTTAATCGGTCCGACACGGGAAGTGTTTGGGGGTCAGGAAATCTTCATGCAGGCAGCAGAAAAGCTAGAGCAGCATATGAATGCAACACTTCCTAAAGTAAAAGCGGCACAAGTCAAGGAGCTTATTGTCGAAAAAGTAGGTTGGGAAATCGAACAGTTGCGCCAGGGCCATTCGTTTACCGGAATCTATAAATATATTTCTTTTCTATATTCGTCGCAGCAAACTTTAATAGATTATTTAAAAGAGAAGCCGCTTGTCCTCATTGATGAGCCTTCGCGTATTGTAGAAGCGGCAGCACAGTTGGATAAAGATGAAGCGGAGTGGAAAACGGCACTGGTACAGGAGGGGGAATTTCTGCCGGATATAGATCTGTCCCACTCGCTGGAGAACATTATTGCCCCGAAGAAATGGCCAATACTGCATACGTCTTTGTTTTTACGGCAAGTACCGAAAACCAATCCGCAAAATATTGTTAATTTCAATTGCAAAGCCATGCAGAATTTCCATGGTCAAATGAACGTACTAAAAACGGAAATAGAGCGGTGGAAAAAGTCGAATGCTGTGGTCGTATTTTGTGCTGCGGACGAAGAGCGGGCCCGCCGGATGGAGAGAGTGTTCCACGATTATGATATTGAAGTAGATATTGTTCTCTCACCGGATAAAGCGCTTGTGAGCAGCCGCCCGGTTATTACCATTGGCAATTTGCAGAGCGGTTTTGAAATCCCGATGCAGCATCTTGTCGTTGTTACAGAAAGTGAAGTATTTACTCAAAAACAGCGAAAAGCATCCAAAACGAGGAAGAACATCAGCAATGCTGAACGTATCAAAAGCTATACAGAGTTGCAGGTAGGAGACTATGTTGTACATGTTAACCATGGTATCGGCAAATATCTAGGCATTGATACGCTCGAAATTAATGGAATTCATAAGGATTACCTGCACGTTAAATACGCGGGAAATGACAAGCTATACGTACCTATTGAGCAAATTGATCAAGTGCAGAAGTATGTCGGTAGTGAAGAGAAAGAGCCAAAAGTATACAAATTGGGCGGCACGGATTGGAAAAAGGTTAAAAGCAAAGTTCGTGCATCAGTGCAAGACATTGCTCAGGATTTAATTCGTCTATATGCGGAACGCCAGCAGGCGAAGGGCTATGCGTTTACGAAGGACGGAGAGGAAATGCGCGAGTTCGAGGCTATGTTTCCGTATGATGAAACAGAAGACCAACTGCGTGCGATCCGGGAAATTAAAGAAGATATGGAAAAAGAACGTCCGATGGATCGCTTACTGTGCGGAGACGTAGGATATGGAAAAACTGAAGTAGCGATTCGTGCAGCATTTAAGGCAGTAATGGATGGTAAACAGGTGGCTGTACTTGTACCGACGACCATCCTGGCACAGCAGCATTATGAGACATTCCGGGAAAGATTTGCCGATTACCCAGTAAACATTTCGGTCATTAGCAGATTCCGGGCTCGGAAAGAGCAAACACAGACGATCAAAGGGCTTAAGGATGGGACGATTGACATCGTAATCGGAACACACCGTCTTCTCTCCAAGGATGTTGTTTTTAAAGAGTTAGGCCTGCTCATCGTTGACGAGGAGCAGCGTTTTGGCGTTACGCATAAAGAAAAGCTGAAGCGTCTGAAGACAAATGTGGACGTTTTGACGTTGACAGCAACGCCAATTCCGCGTACACTGCACATGTCGATGCTTGGTGTGCGCGATCTTTCCGTTATTGAGACGCCTCCGGAGAATCGCTTCCCTGTTCAGACATACGTAATGGAATACAGTGCTGGGTTGGTGCGGGAAGCGATTGAGCGAGAACTGGCGCGAGAAGGACAGGTATATTTCCTGTATAATCAGGTACAAGGTATTGATCAGATGGCAGATCAAATCCGTATGCTTGTGCCAGATGCCCGTGTTGTGGTGGCGCATGGCCAGATGAACGAAACGGAACTGGAATCAGTGATGTTGAGCTTTCTGGAAGGAGAAGCGGATGTTCTGGTTAGTACGACGATTATCGAGACAGGCGTAGACATTCCAAATGTTAATACACTCATTGTCACGAATGCGGACCGGATGGGCCTGTCACAGTTATACCAGTTACGTGGAAGGGTCGGGCGTTCGAATCGGATTGCATACGCATATTTCACGTATCAGCGGGATAAGGTGCTGACTGAAGTAGCGGAGAAGAGGTTGCAGGCGATTAAAGAGTTTACTGAGCTGGGTTCAGGTTTTAAGATTGCGATGCGAGATTTATCGATCCGCGGAGCAGGAAATCTACTTGGTGCGGAGCAGCATGGCTTTATCGCATCGGTTGGTTTTGACTTATATAGTCAGATGTTAAAGGATGCGATTGAGGAATTGAAGGGTGAGCCACAGAAAGAAGAGGAGGTACACCCTGAGATCAATCTGACCATTGATGCGTTTATTCCTTCTGATTACATTCAGGATGGAAAACAGAAGATCGAGATGTACAAGAAATTCGCCGCTGTATCTTCATTCGAAGAAATCGAGGATTTGACGGAGGAATTAATGGACCGATTCGGTAACATTCCACAGAGTGTAAGCAGTCTGCTGCTTGTGTCTCGTCTGCGGGTGTATGCGATTCGACATCGCATTGTGGAAATTGCACAAAAAGCGGAAACCATTCAAATGGTTTTCCATGAAGATCAAAGCGCCAAAGTGGACTGGGGAGACTTATATGAGATTAAAGGGCCTCTCCTGCGGCGCATCACGCCTTCACGGCAAGGACAACAGGTAGTTGTTGGAATTAAGGTGAAAGGGTTGAAGCCTGAGGAGAGCATTGAACTCGTAGAAAGCTTCCTCATTCAATTCGACGAACTCAAAAAGAAAAAAGAAGGCGAGGAAGCAACAGATGTGGCCAATTAAGAAATACGGGCGACTTGCTTTGGTTTGTATTCTTTCTTTCGTTGTCCTACTCACAGGATGCGGAAAGACCGGACCGGTAGTTGCAAAGTATGATGAAGGCAAAGTGATTACCGAACCTCAATTCAAGAATTATACAGAAGTATTGAAAGCGATAGAGCCGAGCATGGCTCAGGCAATCGATTCAGGGAACAAAGAAGCGCTTACGGCTGCGCTTCATTATATGGTAATGACGCTGCATGTGACTGCTCAGGTTAAAGAGACGGATGAAATGAAGAAGGAAGCAGAAAAGAATTTTACACAATATGAGGATTTCGTTAAACAACAAATCGGGCAGGATAAAAAGCTCACGCAATACTATGCGGATCGTAAAGTAACCCAAAGCGAGATGAAGGATTTCTTTCTTGATCAGGTGAAAATGATTTCGTACTTCTCCAAAGATGTAAAAGAAGAAGACAAAAAGAAAGAATATGATATGGCCAAGAAAGAAGGCTATTTGACGCAAACGAATGTACGTCATATTCTTATTAGTACAGAGAAGAGATCGAAAGCAGAAGCGAAAAAGAAAGCGGATGAACTCGTAAAGCAACTGCGTAACGGTGCGGACTTTGCTAAATTAGCCAAAGAGAATACGGACGATCCGGGTACGAAAGAGACAGGTGGATTGTATGAACTTCCTTCTCCGGACGGCTTGACTCTTGAAGGCATGGTAGGGCCGTTTAAGAATGCGGCTAAGACACTTCCGCTAAATAAAATTAGCGATCCGATTGAAACAGAGTTCGGATATCATATTATGCGTGTTGAGAAACGTCAGGATCAGCCTTATGATGAAGTGAAAAAAGACATCACTCGGATGCTGGCACAAGAGAAGGAGAATGAATTCTTCACTCAAAAAGTAAAAGGTATCATTAAAGAAGAGAAAATTCCGGCTGATATGATTAAGGAACAGCCACAACAGCAAATTCCGGGGCAGTCAGAACAGCCAGGACAATCTGTGCCAGGCACGCAACAACCAATGCCTGTACCAGAGCAACCTCAGGGTGGCAAATCGCAACAGCCAAGCAGTAAATAGTAAAAAAAGAGTTCTGCGCATTAACTGCGCAGAGCTCTTTTTTATTTCGTTGCATATTCGTTTAACTTGTAGAACGGAAAAGAAGGATAGCCAAATTCCAGCACATCCTGGCAGCGGTGGCAAATTGTATTTTCCTTTTTGGAGGTGCTCGTTTCCTGCGCCTTTAGCTCGCGATGGCATCTCTGGCATACTTGCTTGCTGTTCATGCATAATCGTCTCCTTTTGGCATTAGGATGTCTTTTCTTTATTACAATGCAAATTAGATGCCGAATATGCAGAACGATTGAATGTTGAGCTGCATTATTTTATGTAAGGGTTTTAATGCCTGTTATTATGAATAAACGCATAACATATGCAAAAAATTATACCTGCATAAATTTTTTAGCCAAAAAAGTTTGCATGGAGGGAGATAAGATGGTGAATATTCTCCGTGCAGGAGATAAATACTACAAGCAAGCTAATTATAAGTTGCAGTCATGTAATTACTTCAAGAAAGCGAGGCATCGAGAATTATGAAAGCAACTGGAATTGTACGCCGGATTGACGACTTAGGGCGTGTGGTCATTCCGAAAGAAATTCGCCGTACACTTCGCATTCGTGAAGGTGATCCGCTGGAAATCTTCGTGGATCGCGACGGAGAAGTGATTCTAAAGAAATACTCTCCGATTGGGGAGTTAGGCGATTTCGCCAAGGAATATGCTGATTCGTTGTATGAGAGCACCAATCATATTACGCTAATTAGCGACCGCGATACCATCATCGCTGTATCCGGGGCCTCCAAGAAAGAATTCATGGATAAGGCTATTGGTGAAATCGTAGAGTCTGCGATGGAGGAGCGCCGCACTTCACTACAGACCAGTGCAGGGGAATATGAGATGATTCGCGACAATGAAGATAACTATTCCTCCTATGTCATTGCTCCGATTATTGCAGGTGGTGACCCGATTGGCTCAGTGATTCTTCTGACGAAGAATGACCAGGCCAAGATGGGCGACCTGGAAGTCAAGCTTGTAGAAACTGCGGCAGGCTTTCTCGCAAAACAGATGGAGCAGTAAAAAGCATGACCAAGCTTCCGGTAAGAACACTTGCCAGGAAGCTTTTTTTTGGGAAAGTTCGTTCCATAAGCAGCATAAGCTAGTTTATGGGGCAAGCCTTTCGGAACCCCGCCCTGCCTTGAATTTATGATATAATTATGCAGGAATTTACCGGGAAAAGAGAGGGGAATCTATGTCTAAGAATCAGGGGGCTTCTTTTTTGAAAGGAGCTGCAATACTGGGGGCGGGTGCGCTATTATCCAAACTGCTGGGAGTTGTCTACCGTATACCGTACCAAAACATTACGGGTGATCTCGGCTATTATGTCTACACTCAGGTATATCCGCTATACAGTGCCCTTCTTATTCTGGCGACGGCCGGATTCCCGATAGCGATTTCGAAATTCGTGGCAGAGAAGCTGGCAGTAGGCGATGTATATGGAGCGCGCAAAATCTTCCGTGTATCTGCGGGAGTACTAACGCTGACAGGCTTCCTCTTTTTTATTCTTCTCTGGTTTGGTGCACCGCTGTTGGCCGGATTTATGAGGGATGATAAACTGGTTATGCCGATTCGAAGCGTATCATTCGCTCTTCTGATCGTACCGGTTATGGCGTCGATACGTGGATATTTTCAAGGACACCATAATATGGTTCCTACCGCGGTTTCACAGATAGGTGAGCAGTTTGTTCGCGTCGCTACCATTATCATATTATCGTACTGGTTTATGAAGACAACGGGCGACGTATACCTCGCCGGGTCAGGTGCGGTATTTGGCGCAGTAACCGGCGCGTCTTTTGCATTTATTCTTATGCTTTTTTTCTGGAGGCGAAACCAGAAGTTGCAGCAGAAAGTATGGGACGAGACATCGCTGAAAAATACATATAGGCAGGAATCTATCGGGGAAATTGCGCGGAAGCTGTTCTATTATGCTATTCCCATCTGCCTGGGTTCGCTTGTGCTTCCACTGATGCAGCTATCCGATTCATTTACCGTCGTCAGTATGCTGATTCGCGGAGGAAGCGACGCGGAAGCTGCCTACGAATTGAAAGGGATTTTTGATCGGGGCCAGCCGCTGGTGCAGTTTGCTGCATTTTTCGCGACGGCGCTTTCCTTATCGCTTGTTCCGGCCATTGCCGAGGCCAAAGCGTTGAACCAGCATCGTTTGATTGCTGCCCGGACAGAATTGGCCCTGCGTCTAACGTTCTTATTCGGATTGCCGGCCTCCATCGGTCTTGCAATTGTTGCCGGACCGGTGAATGTAATGCTATATGAGAACGACAATGGCACAATGGCTTTGACCATTCTTGCATTTACAACGATCTTTTCTACACTGGGCATTACATCAGCAGGAATTCTTCAAGGAATGGGAGAGGTTAACCTACCGGTTCGCAACCTACTGATTGGCGTTGTGGTAAAGCTTATATTGAATATTCTGTTTATTCCTTTCTTCGGCATTACCGGCGCTGCTGTAGCAACTGTATGTGCCTATATGATTTCTACATTGCTGAATTTGTATACAGTGCATCAGCTAACCGGCGCCCGGTTTGGTCTGAAAGACTTCTTTATTAAACCGTTTATGGCGGTAATGATGATGGCACTGGCCGCATTTGTTGCCCGGCAGGTTGCAGAACAAGGACTTGCGGACTTATTTGCTTCTGCCCGTTTGTATTATACCGGGGTAAGCCTGCTGGCTGTCGGTGCAGGCGTTGTGATGTATGCTGTCGCTCTTCTTCTGTCCGGGACCGTACGACGAGTCGATTTGGAAAGCACAAAAGCCGGACGTAAAATCGTACCGCTGCTTAGAAAACTGAAACTTCTGCATGACTGACTTCGAAAGGGGATGCAATTATAATGAAGAAAATTATCGTAATCGGTCTTGGAGCGGGAACCCTGGAAGGACTTCCCCTTGGAATTTATCGTATTCTAAAGGAAACAAACCATCTTTATTTGCGGACCGAGAAACATCCGGTTGTTGCCGAACTTTTGGCAGAGGGAGTAGCATACGAGAGTTTTGATGATGTGTACGAAGCGCATGATCAGTTTCCGGAAGTGTACGAAGAAATTAGCGATCGCCTCTTTCGAATGGTTCAGGAGAAAGACGAAGTTGTCTATGCGGTACCGGGTCATCCACTTGTCGCTGAGCGTACAGTACAGCTACTGATGGGTAGGGCCGAAGAACAAGGTGTAGAAATTGAGGTGAAAGGTGGCCAGAGCTTTCTTGACCCTGTATTTGCCTCGTTGAAAATCGATCCGGTGGAAGGGTTCGTCCTATTAGATGGAACAGATTTGCAAGAGCATCATGTACAGCCTAATTTGCATCACCTAATCTGCCAGGTATATGATGCGTTTGTTGCCTCGGATGTGAAATTAACATTGATGGAATCGTACCCGGATGATTACCCCGTTACCGTCGTGACTGCGGCGGGGATCGTGGGAGAGGAGCGAATTCAGACAATACCTTTGTATGAATTGGACAGGCTGGACAGCTACAGCAATCTGACGACGGTGTATGTACCGCCGACGGAGGAAGATATGGCATTGAACCGTCAGTTCTGGCGTCTCCGAGAAATCGTTACGACTCTACGCAGTCCGAATGGCTGTCCATGGGATC
This sequence comes from Aneurinibacillus aneurinilyticus ATCC 12856, assembly GCF_000466385.1. GTDB lineage: Bacteria > Bacillota > Bacilli > Aneurinibacillales > Aneurinibacillaceae > Aneurinibacillus > Aneurinibacillus aneurinilyticus. The sequence continues at coordinate 24,585 of NZ_KE952802.1, read as the reverse complement.
GGGAACAGACTCATCAATCAATTCGGAAGAATTTGATCGAGGAAACATATGAGGTGCTTGAAACAATTGATGATGAGGACCCGGAAGCAATGTGCGAAGAGATGGGGGATCTGCTCCTTCAGATTATGCTTCATTCCCGAATAGCTGAAGAGGATGGCTATTTTACTGTTCAGGATGTGATTGCCGGGCTGAATGAGAAACTGATTCGTCGACATCCTCATGTATTCGGCACATCGAATGCGGAAGACGCGGACGAAGCATTGCAGAATTGGGAGGATATTAAAAAGAAAGAAAAACAGGGTAAAGAAAAAGAGACGATATCTCGCCTTGATGAGGTGCCGCGTGATTTGCCCGCCATTCTTAAGGCATATAAATACCAGAAGAAGGCAGCAGATGTCGGTTTTGATTGGGACGAGCTATCCGAAGTGCTTGATAAAGTAAAAGAAGAATGGGACGAGCTGAGGGAGGCGCAGACACCGGAGCATCGCCGGGAGGAGCTTGGCGATTTGCTGTTTGTCATCGTTAATGTCGCACGTTTCATGAAGATTGACCCGGAAGAAGCACTAGCTTTGGCAAATAAGAAATTCTACTACCGTTTTTCCTATATTGAGCAAAAAGTAAGGGAAGCAGGTAGGACATTCGAGAATACATCACTTGAAGAGATGGAGAACTGGTGGCAGGAAGCGAAACGAAAAAAGAAAGAGGAAGAAGGGATATAAAGATGCGACTCGATAAATTTTTGAAGGTTTCCCGGTTGGTGAAGCGTCGTACACTGGCAAAAGAAGTATGCGATCAAGGGCGTGTAACCATTAACGGTCAGGTGGCAAAATCCAGCGCCAACGTAAAAATAGGAGACGAGCTTACCGTCCGTTATGGAAATAAGCTTGTTACTGTAAAGGTGGAAAAGCTTCTCGATACGACTAAAAAGGATGAAGCGGCTACTCTCTACACGATGATTAAAGAAGACTACCTACCTCGCGATGACCGGGAAGAGCCTCAATCTTCCATTTGGTAAAGAAGAGAATGGTATCTGCATGAACAACATGGAATCGGATTTTCTCTTGTTCTATTCTACGTCTCTCCTCCATAGGATGGTATAAAGTGAAACTTCACTCAGCGGGGAGGTTTTCACACCTCGCTGCGTGTTCGTTGAACGTATCGGACCTTTTGGGACAGTTTATCTTCCACTTATATTTCCTCGATTTCTCCAAGTCTTGAGGTGGAGGTATTACTGCTCGTTAAGGCGGGATAAAAAGGAGGGCGGGCCGTAATGATGGAAACAAATCCGAAGAAGACAATTCGTCACGATGTTGTCATGATTAACCGAAAAAAGCTTGATATAACAGGTGTACTTAAGGTCGAAAGTTTCGATCATGAAGAATTCCTGCTCCACACGGAGGCTGGTTTTCTTACGATAAAGGGGAAAAATCTGCATATGAAGAACCTGAGCCTGGAAACGGGACAGGTATCGATTGAGGGCTTGGTATTCGCGATGGAATATATCGACGAATCCTACCAGGGAGAAAAAGCCAAAGGGATCTTTGGCCGGATCTTTAAGTGACACTGACCGGGCAAGCAACAACAATGTTGGCGATGGTGCTATGCGGACTGGTCATGGGAATGCTGTACGATACATACCGGACAATGGAGCGTAAATGCCATCTCCCTATCTGGCTGGTATGGATATCCGACTTTTTCTTTTGGATAAGCTGTACGTTTCTTGTATTTGGCACGCTTTTAAGAATAAATGAAGGTGTAGTCCGAATTTATATTTTTCTCGGATTAGGTATTGGCATCATTTTTTATTTTCTGCTGTTCCAGCGTATGTATCTTCGAATTTTGAACAAGCTTATTGCCCTTTCTGTATGGCTATACCGGGTCACATTAAGAATCGGATACTATATTCTCATCGTTCCTCTCCTTTTTTTATACCGGGCATTGGTTGCTATCGCTCTTTTCCTCTTTTCTGTACTGTTTACTGTTGTAAAATGGCTTGCCCGGCCATTTTTGTTTTTGGGAGGAAAGCTATGGTCGCCGATATGGACGGGATATCTGCAAAAACCGACGCAAAAAGCAAAGAAAATTGCGAGAAAAAGATGGCAAGCCTTGACGGGCTGGATAAAAGGTAAGAAAATGTAAAATAATCAATCAGGAAAGGTGAACGATATGCAACAACAACCGCAATCTAGGCCATCGAGTTACGGTCGGAAACGCAGGATGCGTCTTTTGCAGATTATTGTCGTTTTGTTTTTGTCATGGGCGGGATACACATACTATTCTCAGAGTGAGCAATTGGCGAGTAAACAGAGTGAACTTGTGAATTTGCAGCGTGAAGTGACAAAGGTGGAGGAAGATAAGAAACAACTCGAATTACAGGTAAAAAGAATGAACGATCAGGAGTATATCAGCGAGTTGGCTAGAAAAAATTTCTTCCTTTCCAAAGAAGGGGAAATCATATTCCTGACACCTGATGAAAACAAGAAAAAGCAATAATGAAAAGGGATGGAGAGCGCTTGCTCTCCTTTTTTTATTGTCTTTTCATACGTTATCATCCACAAAGGGAAGTCGACATCAAACAAAAAACAGGAAGTTAATTGTCGGAAAATTTTTGCTTGGCGCCTACTTGTTTTGACAAAATTTGTTTTTGACCTGTGCTTATAATGGGAATCACAAAATTCAGGTTAGGTGGTGCTGAGGATGATTCGCAATCAGTCTGTAACGATGGCAGGAAAAATGGCATCTGCTGTTGAGGATGTTAACAGAAGAGGTGGGAATTGGTTATATGCGGTCTCGCATCAATGGAGTGTGCTGCACCTGATGATGGGTTTTTTGCTCGGGCGTGCAGTTATTCTGCAAGAGATTTCTCCATTCGCAATTCCTTTTTTTGCGGTGATGTATTCCCTAAAGAAAAATCGACTGCTTCTTATCATGTTTTCGATTATGGCCGGAAGCGCGATGCAGTCGATGGAGATCGCTTCGGCAAATTTTCTTGGAATGGCGATAGTGCTGGTTCTGGCAAGCATATTGGAGAGGCGCCGAAAAATGGAGTTAAACTACGCTCCACTGCTTTCATTTCTCGCGGTCCTCCTCAGTGGAACTATGGTGGAATACATTCTAAACAAGCTAACCTGGCATTCGCTGTTTATGACCGGCGTAGCAGCGCTGCTTAGCTTAATTCTCACGCTCATCTTTGTACAGGCGATTCCGATCCTGACATCGAAGCGGAGTCAGCAAAACTTGCGTACGGAAGAAATTATTTGTTTAATCATTCTTCTAGCGTCAATTATGACAGGAACGGTAGGCTGGTTTGTGCAAGATGTATCTGTGGATAATGTGCTTGCACGCTATCTTGTTCTGCTTTTTGCTGCGGTCGGCGGTGGAACGGTAGGCGCTGCCGTGGGGGTAGTAACCGGGCTTGTCTTAAGCCTGGCTAATATAGATGCTATTCATCAAATTAGCTTACTAGCTTTCTCCGGCTTATTGGCCGGCTTACTGCGTGAGGGCAGAAAATGGACCGTGGCGATCGGCCTGTTAATCGGTTCTTCTATTCTGACCATCTATGTAGGCGAGCAGCGAGAAATTCTCCAATCATCTTTGGAGACGTTTGCATCTGTTCTATTCTTCCTGCTGACCCCGCGATTTGTGATGAGGGAAATCTCAAAATTTATACCGGGTACGGAAGAGAATACTAATTCACAACAACAATATTTAAGAAAGGTGCGTGATGTAACAGCCGGAAAAATGGACCAGTTCGCCCAGCTGTTCACGAAACTGTCGGAAACATTTTCTGTACCGCATCTAGCGGATGTTTCGGATGACGAATTACAAAAGGACTATTTTTTGAGCGAGGTGACGAAGAATACGTGCCAGCGCTGCTGGAAAAGGGAGCAATGCTGGAGTCGAGATTTTGATAATACGTATGAAGCATTGAACGAAATGATGCGTGTGATGAAGCGAGACGGTGAAATTAATGTTAACGAAATGCCAAAGGATTGGCTGCGCAAATGTGTAAAGCAGGATCGGATGCTAACATATATGGAGCAGGAATATATACGCTGGCAGAATCAGTTGCACCTAAAACAGCAAATCGCTGAAAGCCGACGGCTCGTAGCCGAGCAACTGGCAGGTGTCTCACGCGTTATGCATAACTTTGCTCATGAGATACAAAGAGAGGGTGTCCATCTGCATGTACAGGAGCAGCAAATTCTAGGAGCGCTGGAGGGGGTGGGGTTATCCGTACGGAACGTAGATATTATGAACCTTGAAGAAGGGAAAGTAGATATCGAGATTACACAGCCTTCCTGCGCTGGCAGGGATGAATGCTCGAAGATCATTGCTCCGCTTCTGACCGATATACTTGGTGAGAAGATTACGGTAAAAAATAAGGACTGCCAGGCGCTTGCAGACGGAACGTGCCATATGTGCCTCGGTTCGGCTCAAACATTTGAAATCGATACTGGTGTAGCCGGTGCCGCTAAAGGAGGACAGTTATTATCCGGTGATTGTTTTAAGATTATGGAATTCGGCAGCGGTAAAATGGCCCTTGCAATGAGCGACGGAATGGGTAATGGAGAGAGGGCCTATCTGGAAAGTTCCTCAACGCTGGAACTATTGCAGCAATTACTTGAATCCGGGATGGAGGAAACATTAAGCATTAAGTCTGTGAATACGGTGCTATCCCTCCGTTCACCGGATGAAGTGTTTGCTACGGTTGATTTGGCGTTAATCGATCAGCATACAGGACAGGCAAAATTCATTAAAACAGGTTCTACACCGAGCTTTATTAAACGAGGCAAAGAAGTGATTCCAATTTCGGCTAACAACTTGCCGATCGGCATTATCGACGATATTGATGTTGATGTAGTAAGCTATCAGCTCAAGCCGGGCGATTTGTTAATTATGATGACGGATGGTATTTATGAGGCACCTCGCGTCGAGAATAAAAATCTCTGGCTAAAACGGAAGATTTCCGAATTGAAAACGAATCATCCTCAGGAGGTGGCAGATTGCTTGCTTGAACTTGTTATTCGTCAGCATTATGGTGAAATCCACGATGACATGACGGTAATGGTAGCACGTATTGAGCATTACATGCTGCCGTGGGCGACAATTCCGGTGCCAAATGCGCCAAAGATTGATCGGCCGCGTTACGTAAGCTAATACGAATTGCTTTTTGCCTCGCCCAGACTTAGCAGCGGTTGGGACGAGGCTTTTTTGGATAAGAAAGTATATATCGCTACAAGGTAAGGTAGCGATATATACTTTCTTCCGAGTGTCTCGCTTGAAGAAACTCGCGGGGCGTATGACGTGGCATCAGGCGGCCCGTCTGTCTTCTTTGTGGCAAAAGGACGAGTGGCAATGCCCACGAGTTTTTCTTATGCTATAGTTAATATTGAACAGAAAATTTTTGAAACCGGTGGCTGGTACGGTTCGTATACTAGATAGGTCAGACTTTTGCTGACTGAATGATTGAAGGTGGAATATTTGCTTGAACAGTTGAAAAAAACGATACAAGCTCATGGTTTATTAAAGACAGGGGATACGATCGTCGTGGCCGTATCGGGCGGTCCTGATTCGGTTGCATTGCTACATGCGCTTACCCGTTTGCGTCAGGAATTTGAATATACGATAGCGGCTGCGCATGTAAACCATCAATTCCGTGGTGAAGAAGCGGATGAAGACTGTGACTATGTGCAGCATCTATGTCAGGAACTTGCAATTCCTTGTTTTGTCGATTCGATTGATGTTCCGAAGCTTATTGGAGAAACAGGTTTAAACCCTCAGGATGCAGCACGGCAGGTTCGCTATCGGTTTCTGAAGCAGGTGGCTGGTAAGATGGGAGGCGCAAAAGTGGCGACGGCCCATCATGCGGATGATCAGCTGGAGACGATGGTAATGCGTTTTGTTCGCGGCACCGGCGTAGAAGGGCTGGCAGGTATTCCGCTATGTCGCAGCGAAGAAAACATCGATATTATTCGTCCGTTGCTAGAAGTAACAAGGGATCAAATCGAGAAGTATTGTGAGGAACAAGGGCTCTTACCGCGCCAGGATGCCAGTAATTGGAGCGACAAGTATTTGCGTAACCGGATTCGCCGGCATTGGATTCCGCTTATGCGCGAGGAAAATCCATATGTAGCAAGTGCTGCGGTGCACCTTGCGGAAGTGCTGCGGGAAGAAAACGATTATATGCGTCAGGAGAGCATGGAAAAGCTTGCTCTCATCATAGAGAAACAAAATGAGAATACAATAATCATAAGACAAAATGATTTCCTGATGCATCACCTTGCTTTACAAAGGAGGATGATTAAACTAATATTAAGTTATCTGCTGAAAAGCGACATAAAAGAAATAGGGTATGTGCATATTGAAAACATACGGCAAATCATTGGAGATACTCATCCGGCGGCTTGTACCCATTTACCTGGGGGGGTGCAGGTGCATAGGGAGTATCAACGAGTGATTTTTTCATTTTCTTCAAACATAATTTCAATACCCCCCTACATATATTCTTTAGATATTCCCGGACAGACCTATATCTCAGAGATAGGTCGGGTGATTCGTTGCTATTATGGGGACAGGGATGAGAGGAAGCGGCTTGCGGAAGGCACATTCGCCATGTTTGACCCGGCGAGTGTTAAGGGTAAACTATACGTAAGAAGGCGGCGTGCCGGAGATCGTATGGTACCTCTGGGCATGCACGGAAGCAAGAAGGTAAAGGATATTTTTATAGATAAGAAAATACCCCGCCAGCAGCGAGACCAAATCCCCCTTCTCATGGATGATGAACACGTCCTCTGGATTCCCGGCGTAAGGCGTTCGAGATGGCATGTGCCCAAGAAGGAAGCGGATGTCGTATTGTATGTAGTGCTTGAATCGTCGCTTTTATGACAATTTCAATTCTCTTTCTTGCTGCTTATACATATTGTAGCAAGAGAGGTATGATTGGCAGCGGAATACCAATTTTGTGACCGTGTTCATACCAGGAGGTTCATCATGGAAAAAGACATTGAAAAAGTACTTTTGACAGAAGAAGAAATTATGGACAAAATTCGCGAGTTGGGTCGTATTCTTTCCAAAGAATATGCGGGCAAAAACCCACTCGTTATTTGTGTTTTACGTGGAGGAGCCCCTTTTATGACCGATCTGGTGCGCCGTATGGATATCCCGCTTGAGATGGACTTTATGGCCGTTTCCAGCTACGGGGCTTCTACCGAGTCTTCTGGAGTTGTACGGATTATGAAGGATTTGGATACTTCCGTGGAAGAACGTCATGTTCTGATTGTGGAAGACATTATCGATAGTGGGCTTACACTCAGCTACTTAATCGATAATATCCAGCGCCGTAATGCTGCATCTGTGAAGGTTGTAACATTGCTTGACAAGCCGGCACGGCGTACGGTCGACTTGACACCCGATTATTGCGGGTTCCAGATTCCTGACGCTTTCGTTGTCGGATACGGATTGGATTACGCGGAGAAATATCGGAATCTGCCTTACATTGGCATCTTGAAATCCGAAGTATATAGCTAAGTCTTGTCAAGTTGTAGATGCCGAGTTTCATGTGGTAAAATAATGTAGGTGTTTTTGAGCGCGAGAGGAGGTAAGGAATGAATCGGTTCTTCCGCAATACAGGATTCTATCTGCTAATTATTTTAGTAACGGTTGGGATTGTCAATTTTATTACCAACCAGGGTACGGACACATCGAAAATCCCTTACAACGAGTTCCGTCAGTACCTTAACCAGGGAAAGGTTGCCGAACTGCAGATTCGTCCTGACCGAGGTACATATTATATTCAGGGTAAGTTGAAGGACCAGACTCCCTTCTATACGAATGGGCCGCTTTATGACAATCAACAGTTGCTTACACGGATAGAAGAAGCGAATCTGGCGAAAGAAGAGTATCTAGAACAGAAAGGTGATTCTGTCTGGCTTACTTTTCTTACCTCGATTATTCCTTTTGTTATTATCTTTATCTTGTTCTTCTTCCTGCTGAATCAGGCCCAGGGCGGCGGCAGCAGGGTTATGAACTTCGGCAAGAGTAAAGCCAAGTTGTATAATGATGAGAAGAAGAAGGTTACTTTCAATGATGTAGCCGGAGCGGATGAAGAAAAAGCCGAACTGGTGGAAGTTGTAGAATTCTTGAAAGACCCACGTAAATTCGCAACATTGGGGGCACGTATTCCGAAAGGGGTTCTGCTTGTCGGTCCTCCAGGTACCGGTAAAACCCTTCTGGCTCGTGCAGTTGCAGGAGAAGCGGGCGTACCTTTCTTCAGCATTAGTGGTTCTGACTTCGTTGAAATGTTCGTCGGTGTCGGTGCTTCCCGTGTTCGGGACTTGTTTGAAAATGCGAAGAAAAATGCTCCATGCATTATCTTTATTGATGAGATTGATGCAGTGGGTCGTCAACGTGGCGCCGGCCTTGGCGGTGGACATGATGAACGTGAACAAACGCTTAATCAATTGCTTGTTGAGATGGATGGCTTTGGAGCAAATGAAGGTATTATCATCGTTGCTGCAACCAACCGTCCGGACATTCTGGACCCGGCCCTGTTGCGTCCGGGCCGCTTTGACCGTCAAATTACAGTAGACCGTCCTGATGTGAAGGGACGGGAAGCGGTGCTGCACGTACACGCGCGCAATAAGCCGCTTGCGGAAGGCGTTGATCTTGATATTATCGCCCGTCGCACACCGGGCTTTACAGGTGCTGACCTTGAGAATCTGTTGAATGAAGCAGCATTGCTTGCTGCAAGACGGAATAAACGTAAGATTGATATGACAGATGTGGATGAAGCGATTGACCGTGTTATCGCTGGACCGGCCAAGAAATCTCGTGTCATCAGTGATGATGAGAAGAGGCTTGTGGCATATCATGAAGCAGGTCATACGATCTGTGGTTATTTCTTAAAAAATGCCGATATGGTTCATAAAGTAACCATTATTCCTCGAGGCAGCGCGGGTGGATACACTGTTATGCTGCCCAAAGAAGATCGATTCTTCGCCACTAGGTCTGACCTGTTGGATAAGATCGTGGGTCTGCTTGGCGGACGTGTAGCTGAGGAGCTTGTACTGAAGGAAATTAGCACAGGTGCCCATAATGATTTTGAACGTGCTACAGGCATTGCACGTCGTATGGTTATGGAGTTCGGGATGAGTGCGAACCTTGGACCAATGCAGTTTGGTCAAAGCCAGGGTCAGGTATTCCTCGGACGCGATTTTGGCCATGAACAGAATTATAGCGATGAGACAGCGCGTCAAATCGACCAGGAAATCCAGACGATTATTCGCGATTGTCATCAGCGTTGTACAGACCTGCTGAATGAGAAGATGGATAAGCTGGAAGCTGTAGCACAAGCGCTTCTTAAGGTTGAGACATTAGATGCTGAACAAATTAAAAGCATTATCGAGACCGGTTCGTTTAATAACAAGGTTGGCGAAGTCGAAGAGGTTACCACTGGAGATGTTAAGGTGCAAATCACTGGTAAGTCGGAAGATATTGCACCGACACCGGGGATCGATAGTGAAGAACGCGATAGAAGCGACACATAAGAATATGAGTAAAGCCTCCCTTTTTTGTAGGGGGGCTTTTTGTATTTATTAATAATGCTTAATTTAAATACGGTGGCATGTGTTTGCCTTTCTTTAGGAGTGTACAACCTCTTGATTTAACGGTATGATACAGATATTCTGATAGTTGTCTCGAAGGCACTTAATACCTTAAGGATTTACAACGGAGGTTGCTTATTATGGAAGCGTTAGCTTTAGCGAAGAAAGAACAGCGAAACCAGGAGTTACGGGAGAAAATTATGCGTCTGAAAAAAGAAAGAAATGCAATTATTCTTGCCCATTACTACCAACGTCCTGAAATTCAAGAGATTGCGGATTTTCTCGGTGATTCATTTGGTCTTGCACAAAAAGCAGCAACTACGGATGCTGATGTTATTGTGTTCTGCGGCGTTCACTTTATGGGTGAAAGCGCTAAAATTTTGAACATGGACAAGACTGTGTTGATTCCGGATGAGCGTGCCGGTTGTCCGATGGCGGATATGGTAAACGTAAGCGGATTGAAAAAGCTGAAAGCCCAGCATCCGAATGCGAAGGTAGTAGCATACATCAATACATCAGCTGATGTCAAAGCAGAAACAGATATCTGCTGTACATCGTCGAATGCCAAAAATGTTATCGAATCGATTGATGCAGAAGAAATTATCTGGGTACCGGATAAGAACCTTGGACACTGGGTTTCGCAGTTCACAGACAAGAAAATGATTATCTGGGAAGGATACTGTAATACGCATGACCAGTTGACAGTAGATGATGTTCGCAAGTTAAAGGAAGAGTATCCTGAGGCGCAATTTGTTGTGCATCCAGAATGCCGTCCTGAAGTTGTAGCAATGGGAGACTTCGTTGGTAGTACCACCGGTATTCTTAAATATTGTCGTGAATCAAATCACAAACAATTTATCGTAGGAACTGAGGATGGAGTAGGATACAAATTGCATGCGGACAGCCCGGATAAAGAGTTTATCTTTGCTTCGAAGTACCTGGTTTGCCCGAATATGAAGGTTAATAACCTGAAAAAAATCGCTGATTGTTTGGAAACGATGCAACCGCAGATTTATGTGCCGGAAGAAATTGCGGATAATGCTCGGGCTTCCCTTGAACGCATGCTGTCTGTGGAAGCAGTTCAGTAAACGACGAAGGATGCAGAAAGAAGGGTAAGTTAGATGGTACCACGCTATGTCATTGATTTTAAGTTAACCGAGCTTGAGAGGTATAAAACAGATGTACTCATTATTGGTTCCGGGATTGCAGGTCTTTATACTGCACTGAAAATCAGTGAGAATAAGGATGTCATTTTACTTAGTAAAACCGCACTGACCCAGAGCAATACCCGTTATGCACAGGGTGGTATTGCTGCTGTTACTGCTGAGTCGGATTCACCAGAGCTGCATAGGCAGGATACTTTGATTGCCGGCGCAGGTATTTGTTTGAATGAAGCGGTGGAAGTACTGGTCAATGAAGGGCCTTCCTGTATTACGGATTTAATTCACTATGGAACCAAATTTGATGAAGAGGACGGGGTTTTTGCTCTAACAAAAGAAGGTGCTCACAGTCAGCGACGTATCCTTCATGCCCAGGGAGATGCGACAGGCGCGGAGATTGTGCGGGCTCTTTCGAAGTGTGCGCTATCGAATGAGAAGATTACGATTTTGGAGAACCACTTTACGCTTGATCTAGTAACTCATCAGGGAGAATGTATAGGTGCGCTTGTCCGCAAGCCAGACGGACAAGTTATCTATATACGTGCTAATGCCATTGTATTGGCGACCGGCGGAGCCGGTCAATTGTATCGTTATACCACCAACCCGGAAATCGCCACGGGAGATGGGATGGCCATGGCATACCGGGCTGGTGCCTATATTAAAGACGTGGAATTTATCCAGTTCCATCCAACAGCGTTATGTTACCCAGGTGCTCCCCGTTTTCTCATATCTGAAGCTGTACGCGGTGAGGGAGCTGTCCTGCGTAATATAAAGGGAGAGCGTTTTATGGAGAAATATCATCCATTGAAAGAATTGGCTCCCCGGGACGTAGTTGCGCGCGCAATTGTGTCTGAAATGGAATCAACTGGGTCCACGTTCGTTTACTTGGATATTACCCACGAATCCGAAGAATTAATCAAACATCGGTTTCCTACTATTTATAAAGTTTGTCTTCGCTATGGACTGGATATGGTTACGGACTGGATCCCGGTTGCGCCTGCCGCTCACTACATTATGGGAGGCATTAAAACTGATTTATATGGCGAGACTTCGACCAAGCGTCTATTTGCCTGCGGGGAAGTATCTTGCACAGGTGTTCATGGTGCAAATCGTCTGGCCAGTAATTCGTTGGCGGAGGCTCTGGTATTCGGACGCCGTATTGCTGAAAGAATAGGGCAGTTGGAAGATATTGACGATGAAGTACCTGCAGTATCCTTTTCGTTAATGCGCCAACAGACGATGAACAATGATACAGTGATGGAACGCAAGCTTCGTTTACAGAAGCTGATGCTTACGCATGTAGGTTTGAAGCGTGGCGAGAAAGGACTGACTAAGGCCGTACGAGAACTGGAACGCTATGTAAAGGCATTCCGCATGAAAGTGGAAAAAACGGAAGAGATGGAGTATCTGAATCTGTTAACATGCGCATGCCTGGTTGCAAACGCAGCATTATTTAGGAAAGAAAGCCGTGGAGGTCACTACCGGGAAGACTTTTCGAAGCGGGATGATGTTATATGGCGAAAGCATATTGTGCAGTCGATCGAAGATGGGGTTTTAGAGGAGAGAAATGCAAATGAAGATAAATGAGCAACTGTTGGAGCGGCAGATTGAGGCGTGGCTTCAAGAAGATATCGGCTTTGGAGATGTAACGAGCCTTTCAACAGTGTCTGAGAACCTAGAAGGGATAGGTATCCTGTATGCTAAACAATCTGGTGTGATTGCGGGACTGACTGTAGCCGAGCGTGTGTTTTCATTTGTCGACGCTGAGCTTGTTTTTTCACCGAAAGTGGCGGAAGGTGCCTTCGTTGAGAGGGGAGCAGTTATCGCACAGGTGGAAGGTCGTGTGCGGAGTGTGCTGGGCGGCGAACGTCTTGCGCTTAATTTATTGCAACGTTTATCAGGTATCGCCACAATGACGAGCAGGTACGTGGAAAAAGTGCGGAGAGTAAGTGAAAAAGTTCGCATTGTTGATACGCGCAAAACAACGCCGGGTTTGCGTATGCTTGAGAAATATGCGGTAACAATCGGTGGAGGGCATAATCATCGTCTCGGACTGTTTGATGCGGTCATGATTAAAGATAATCATATTAAAGCGGCAGGCGGTATACATGAGGCTATATCGCATGCTCGTGCTGCAATTCCACATACTATGCGGGTTGAGGTAGAAGTAGAGACGCTCGCACAGCTCGAGGAAGCGATCGCGGCGAAGCCGGATATTATTATGCTGGACAATATGGATACGAAAACGATGACAGAGGCCGTACGGCGTGTTGCTGGCCGTATGATTGTTGAAGCCTCTGGCGGCGTTAATCTTGATACTGTTGAAGAAATAGCTGCTACCGGCGTTGATGTTATTTCTGTAGGCAGCCTTACACATTCTGTAACGGCGCTGGATATTAGTCTGGACTTGAATGAAAGAAAAAGATAGGGCAGGGATTCGATGCTATTTGTCATTGATGTAGGGAACACAAATATTGTGCTTGGCGTGTATGAAGGTGACGAATTAAAACATAATTGGCGCATTAGCACAGATCGAGGAAAGACGGATGATGAATTCGGTATGCTGGTGAAGAGCCTTTTTGCCGACAAGGGCATGACTTTCGCGGATATCGAAGGCATTATTATTTCTTCCGTCGTTCCGCCGTTGATGTTCTCACTTGAAAAAATGTGCCGCAAATATTTCGATATTAAACCGATGGTAATCGGGCCGGGCTTGAAGACGGGATTGAATATTAAGGCGGAGAATCCACGAGAGCTCGGTGCAGACAGGATTGTGAATGCCGTAGCTGCCATTCATCATTATGGAACTCCGCTAATTATTGTAGACTTTGGTACAGCCACTACGCTATGCTTTGTTGATGAGCAGGGTGGTTATCATGGAGGAGCGATTGCCCCGGGGATTGGCATTTCTACCGAAGCGTTATACAGCCGGGCTGCCAAGCTGCCTCGTATTGAATTAATAAAGCCACCGAGCGTTATCGGTCGCAATACGATTCATGCTATGCAATCGGGTATCATTTATGGTTTTGTCGGACAGGTAGATGAGCTAGTGCGCCGCATGAAGATGGAGTCGGATAAAAAACCAAATGTTATAGCTACCGGCGGGTTAGCTGAACTTATTGGCAGTGAGTCGAATGAAATCGATATCGTCGACCCATGGTTAACGGTGAAAGGTTTGCGGCTGATTTATGATCGCAATAAGAAGTAAAGAAAAGGCGGGATGACTCCCGTCTTTTCTTATTACTTCTCTATTTGTGGTACACTAATGAGTATGAGCGCGAGAATGAATATTCTCGACATTCCAAGGAAGAAAGAGGAAGAATGATGAATGATTATTTAATCCGCGGGATTGCGTATGATGGATTCGTGCGCGCATTTGCTGTTCGCACTACAGATACAGTACGAGAAATTCAACGTCGTCTGGATACCTGGCCGATCGTAAGTGCAGCGGTAGGGCGCACGGTTTCGGGTGCGGCTATGATGGGAGCAATGCTAAAAGGTAATGAACGCCTGACCATCGTAGTGCGAGGGAATGGACCAGCGGGACAAATTGTAGCGGATGCCAACGCAAAAGGAGAGGTACGTGGCTATGTGCACAATCCGCATATTCATTATGATGAGATGAATGAGAAGGGCAAGCTTGATGTCAGGCGGGTTGTGGGAACAGAAGGAAGTATTACCGTTACGAAAGATTTGGGACTAAAAGAGCCATATCAAGGTACAAGTCCTATTGTATCTGGTGAAATTGGAGAAGATTTAACATATTATCTTACGGTATCCGAACAGGTTCCTTCAGCTGTCGGAGTTGGTGTACTGGTGAATCCTGATAACACAGTGAAAGCCTCCGGTGGTTTTATTATTCAGTTAATGCCTAACACACCGGAAGACATCATTGCCAAGTTGGAGAATACACTCTCCTCTATTCGCCCAGTGTCCACTATGATTGATGAGGGGCTATCTCCAGAGGAGATTTTGCACGAAATTCTGGGCACAGAATTTACCCTGCTAGATAAGCATGAAGTCGTATTTAGCTGTCATTGCTCGCTCGAACGGATAAATCGGGCGCTCATCAGCCTGGGTAAAGAAGAGCTCGACGCCATGATAGAGGAGCAAGGAGAGGCAGAGATTACGTGTCATTTCTGTAATGAAAGATACCATCTGAATGAAGAGGACTTAAGGAATCTTCGCACAAATTTGTAAGGGACAATTGACGTTTCTATAGGTCGATTGATATAATATTTATAAAACCTATTTAATTAGTGGGATTTGGTGAGGAGGAGTTTTGATGCGGGTAGCTCAGTCCATTACCGATTTAATTGGGTATACACCGTTAGTGAAGTTGAATCGAGTAACAGAAGCAGATGAAGCAAACATTTACTTAAAGCTAGAATTTTTTAATCCGGGCAGTAGTGTAAAAGATCGTATCGCTCTGGCAATGATTGAGACGGCGGAAAAAGAGGGCGCATTGAAGGAAGGTATGACCGTTGTAGAACCGACAAGCGGTAATACAGGCATTGGTCTTGCGATGGTAGCAGCGGCAAAAGGGTATCGTGCCGTTCTGGTTATGCCGGATACAATGAGTATGGAGCGACGCAACCTGCTTCGCGCATATGGCGCGGAACTGGTGCTTACACCGGGTGTAGAAGGAATGGGAGGCGCTATTCGCAAAGCGGAAGAGTTGGTTCGTGAGAATAAAGACTACTTTATTCCACAGCAGTTCAAGAATCCCGCCAATCCGCAGATTCATCGCGAGACAACCGGTAAAGAATTGTTAGAGCAGGCTGAGCAAATTGGAGGCGCTCATGCATTTATCTCGGGAGTCGGTACTGGAGGAACAATTACTGGTGCCGGTGAAGTATTGAAAGAGAAATATCCGGATATTAGTATTGTGGCTGTCGAACCGGCTGCATCGCCTGTACTATCCGGTGGAAAGCCTGGGCCACACAAAATTCAAGGCATCGGCGCAGGATTTGTACCGGATACGCTGAATACAGAAATATACGATGAGATCATTAAAGTGGAGAATGAAGATGCGTTTGCTACAGCCCGTTTAGTGGCTAGAAAAGAAGGAATCCTTGGTGGTATTTCTTCCGGTGCGGCTATTTATGCAGCCAAGCAAGTAGCAAAAAAGCTGGGGCCTGGTAAAAATGTTATTGTCATCATCCCAAGCAACGGTGAAAGATATTTAAGCACCCCTCTTTATCAATTTGACGAAGAGTGAGTATAATAAAGAGAGAAAGCCCTTGTCTCATTGGAGCAAGGGCTTATTTTGCGCAAGGGATAACAGATGGAGGGAAATGAGTGAGAAAGCCTGAAGAATGGACTAAGCAATGGCTTACACAATATGAACGCGTACCGCTGTGGCAAAAAATAAAGTGGACGAGTCAGGACCCATGGCGGCTATATAAGAGCTTGCAGAAGCAAAGTGCATACGCTTTTATTCTGGAAAGTGGAAGGATTGGTCGTTATACGTATGTAGGAATGGATGCAGTGGCTTCTCTGGCATACAAGAATGGCCAAGTAAGCGAGAACGGAAAATCCTTTTCTCCTGTGCTGTCGGATCCGATGGCTACGGTACGTCGGTGGATGGGACATGAATTCTCCCCAAGTGCAGGGGAGATGGCCCAGGCTGGACTGCCGGATTGGACAGGAGGTTCGGTTGGTTATATAAGCTATGATATGGGACGTTACTATGAGATGTTGCCCCGCGCGGCAGAAGATGATCTAAAACTGCCGGACGTTTATTTGATGCTGGTGGAACAGCTATACGCTTTTGATCATGAGACAGGTGATGTGTTTATTATCGTTCACGTTGGAGAGCGGGCTAGTCTGGGTATGATCGAACAAGCAGAAAAACGGCTGCGGGAAATGAAAGAAATGCTTGAGGTAACAAAAGGTAAAATAGAAGAGTCTCCTGTGCTGCATATTGAAGAAATGGAAGAGGATTTTTTAGGAGAAGTAACCACATCATTTGAACAGGCGGATTTTGAACATGCTGTCAGACGGGTACAGGAATATATCGCAGCAGGTGATGTATTTCAAGTAAATTTGTCGGTTCGCCAGACAAGGAAAACAGATGCGGAAGCCGAAGAAATATACGAAGTATTACGCACCATTAACCCATCACCCTATATGGGATTAATCAGGTTTCCAGAGTTTCAGCTTGTTTCCGCATCTCCCGAACTTTTGCTACAGGTAAAGGGAAACCGGCTTAGCACACGTCCGATTGCAGGTACGCGTCGCCGTGGTCGCACGGAGGAAGAGGATGCAGCCCTCGTACGGGAATTGTTGGAAAATGAGAAGGAAGTTGCTGAACATATTATGCTGGTTGATTTGGAACGAAATGACTTAGGACGTGTGAGTCGTTTCGGAACGGTACACGTCGATGAGCTTATGGCGGTGGAAAAGTATTCGCATGTTATGCATATTGTCTCCAATGTTGTAGGTGAGATGATGGAAGATAAGGATATGTATGATGCAATTATTGCGGCATTTCCAGGTGGTACAATTACTGGGGCTCCAAAGGTACGAACGATGGAAATTATTGAGGAATTGGAAAGGGTGACAAGAGGGCCATACACGGGTTCTATGTGTGTGCTGGGTTTTGACGGCAATGCTGTTTGCAACATTATTATTCGAACATTAATCCTGAAAGATGAAGAGGCACATGTGCAAGCTGGAGCAGGAATTGTGATTGACTCCACGCCAAAAGCAGAGTATTATGAATCATTAAAGAAGGCGGAAGTGTTATGGAAGTCGCTTTCTTTAGCTGAAGCCAAACGAAGAGTTGAGAAGAGTATGAGAGAGGGGAGTCGAGTATGATTGTAATGATTGATAGCTATGATTCGTTTACGTACAATCTGGTACAGTATTTAGGGGAAATGGGAGAGGAGCTGCATGTCGTGCGCAACGATCAGCTTACGTGCGACGAGATTGCTGAGCTGGCACCCTCCTATCTTATGATTTCGCCGGGACCATGCACACCGAATGAAGCAGGAATTAGTCTCGAAGCGATAGAGCGGTTTGCAGGCAAGATTCCAGTTTTTGGCGTTTGCTTAGGACACCAGTCCATCGCTCAAGTATTTGGTGGCAACGTTATTCGTGCGGAGCGATTGATGCACGGCAAGACGTCGCAGGTCTTCCATAACGGGAAAGGTATTTTTGCAGGATTGCCTAATCCATTCCGTGCGACTCGCTATCATTCGCTTATTGTGGAGCGGGAAAGTCTGCCTGATTGTCTGGAGATTACGGCAGAGACAGCAGAAGGTGAAATTATGGCGCTTCGTCACCGTGAATTGCCGGTGGAAGGAGTACAATTCCATCCGGAATCAATTATGACGGAGCATGGCAAACAATTATTGCGCAATTTTTTGACGCATTATGCCCCGCTTAAGAATATATAGATAAAGGAGCAAGGAGCGAATCGTGAAAATATTTCTCGATGGGCGCATTATGGATAGTACGCAAGCTGTGATCTCGCCTTTTGATCACGGCTTTCTTTATGGTCTGGGTTTATTTGAAACAATGCGGGTATATGGAGGACATATCGCGCTTTTGGAACAACATTATCATCGTCTTTGCGAAGCGGCAGAAGAACTGGGTATTGCTGTGACGATGACGCGTGAGGATTTACGGTTTGCGATATTGGAAACATTAAGCGCAAACGGATTGAGCGATGCATATGTGCGGCTTGATCTGACAGCAGGGGATAAAGGATTGGGTCCGTATGCAGGGGTGTATGATGAGCCTCATTGGCTAATTTTCGTCAAACCGCTGCCTGAGTTCCCTCCGTCCTTGTATGAAGCAGGAAAGAAGCTACAGGTACTAAAGCGGCCGCGCAATTCACCGGAAGGGGAGAGGCGTTTCAAGTCCCACCATTACATGAATAATCGTTTCGGTAAAATGGAAATTGGTTCTGAACCGGATGTGGAAGGACTTTTCCTTACGGAGAATGGATGCCTTGCAGAAGGAATTGTGTCTAATCTGTTTTTTGTAGTGGAAGACGTCATTTACACACCTGATGTGAAGACGGGAATTCTGCCTGGAACGAGACGAAACTTTGTCATGGAATTGGCTGAAGCCCATGATTTTACCGTGCAGGAAGGTTGGTATTATATCGAAAATTTGATGGTAGCAGATGAAGTATTCATCACGAATGCTATACAGGAAATCGTGCCGATTCATACAGTGAATGAAACAAGAATTGGACAGGGTACAATAGGAACGGTTACCAAACAACTGCTTGAGTTGTATCGGAGACATATTGTCTGATAGCAAAAGCGCAATGGAGAGGAAGGAGAAGTATGCAGCAAGGAATACAGGCAGGCTCGTATGAATTGCCTGTCCATCAACGAACGCTGGTTATGGGCATTCTCAATATTACACCGGATTCTTTTTCGGATGGAGGTCATCATCATACGCTGGAGCGTGCGCTCGAACATGCCCGTCGGATGGTAAAGGACGGAGCCGATATTATTGATATTGGAGGCGAATCAACGCGCCCTGGTCATGATCCGGTAAGCGTTGAAGAGGAACTGGAACGTGTCATTCCAATTATTGAGAGGTTAACAGATGAAATAGATATTCCACTATCTATCGATACATATAAAGCTGAGGTGGCTCGTCAGGCTGTTCATGCCGGTGCGCGTATTATTAACGACATATGGGGGGGCAAAGCTGATGCCATGATGCCGAAGGTTATGGCAGAATCTGGCCTTCCAGTCATATTGATGCATAATCGTGATAATAAACAATATACGAATTTTGTCAATGATGTGCTGAATGATATAAACGAATGCATTGACCTGGTGAAAGAAGCAGGTGTGGAACATAATAATATCATTCTTGATCCAGGTATTGGATTCGCGAAGACATACAAACACAATCTTGAAATGATGTATCATATGGACAAACTTGTATCACTTGGATACCCGGTGCTATTGGGAACATCACGGAAAATGTTTATAGGAAAAGCGCTTGGCGATATGCCGGTAACGGAGCGGATGGAGGGAACGGCGGCGACCGTGGCGCTCGGTGTAGAACGAGGGTGCCGCATTGTTCGGGTACACGACGTAAAGCCGATCGTGCGTGTCTGCCGCATGATGGATGCGATGCTATATGGCTGGCAGCAACAGAAGGAGTGAGGCTAAATGGACAAGATTTTGTTTAATAAGATGGAGTTCTGGGGCTATCATGGCGCTTTCAAGGAAGAGAACAAGCTTGGACAGCGCTTCTATGTAGATTTGGAGCTTTATTTTGATTTATCGAAGGCCGGCCGTAGTGATAATCTGGAAGATACAGTGAACTATGCGGATATTTATAAGACGGTGCAGCAGATTGTTGAGAAGGAAAAATACGAATTGGTGGAAGCTATTGCGGAGCGTTTGGCAACGAAAATTCTTGATGGCTATATGATAATTGATGAAGTGCTTGTCCGTGTAACTAAGCCGGATCCTCCAATACCAGGTCATTACGAATCTGTAGCAATAGAGATTCGGCGCAGTCGGGCGGGACATAATGCATAATCGGCTAAACCGGGCATTTCTAGGTCTGGGTTCAAATATTGGTGATAGGAAATATACTCTTGGGAGAGCAGTGCATCTGATTCATCAAGTAACCGAGATAGAGGTTCTGCAAAGCTCTTCCCTTTATGAAACCGATCCGGTGGGGTATACAGAGCAGGACGTATTTCTGAATATCGCAATCGAAATTGAGACATCGCTACCCCCGGAGGAATTGTTGACTCATATGCAGAGAATTGAAACATTGCTGGGGAGAACACGTATGATTCGCTGGGGCCCGCGCACGTTGGATATTGATATTCTGTTGTATGGACATGAGTATATTCACCATGGAGATTTACAAGTTCCGCATCCGAGGATGATGGAGCGCGCGTTTGTTTTAGTTCCACTCGCTGAGATTGCACCAGAAGCCCCCATTGCATACAAAACGGGGGAAGAAGTTCGCTATACAAGTGTAGAGGATGCACTAGAGAAGCTGGAGGACACAGAAGGTGTGCGGCAGTGTGGAAAGCTTGTCTGGAAACATGTGGTTGAAGAACGAAAAGGATGAAAATAGTTGAAATGAAAAAAACGTATGATAAAATAGGGAAATAATTAACGGCTTTTTTGCTTATACAAGGAATAGCCCGTGCTTTTTACACAAAGTATATGTGGAAGGTGGAAATATGGCTAACCTAAAAATTGGAAACGTCGAGCTTAAGAATAACGTGGTACTCGCTCCGATGGCTGGTGTATGTAATCCGGCTTTTCGCCTGATTGCCAAGGAATTCGGAACGGGACTGGTTTGCGCTGAGATGGTTAGCGATAAAGGAATTGTTCACGGAAATAAGAAGACGCTTGAGATGCTGTATGTAGATGAGCGCGAGAAGCCATTGAGCTTACAGATTTTTGGCGGTGACAGAGAAACGCTAGTGAAAGCGGCGAAGTACGTGGATGATCATACAAATGCTGATATTATCGATATTAATATGGGCTGTCCAGTGCCGAAAATCGTTAGTTGTGATGCCGGAGCACGATGGTTACTTGATCCGGGTAAAATCGAAGAAATGGTATCTGCCGTAGTGGAGAACGTATCGAAGCCAGTTACGGTAAAGATGCGTATCGGCTGGGATGAGGACCATATCTACGTAGTGGAGAATGCCAAAGCGGTAGAACGTGCAGGTGGTCAGGCTATCGCCGTTCATGGCAGAACGCGTGTGCAGATGTATCAGGGCACTGCGAACTGGGATTATATCCGTCAGGCGAAAGAAGCTGTTAGCATACCGGTTATCGGTAACGGAGACGTAGCCACACCGGAAGATGCAAAGCGCATGATTGAACAAACGGGCTGTGATGGCGTGATGATTGGGCGTGCAGCCCTGGGCAATCCGTGGATGCTGTACCGCACGGTTGAGTATCTTACGAAGGGTGAACTGCCGACAGAGCCAACGCCACGTGAAAAGATTGAAATAGCGTTGCTGCATCTTGATCGCCTGATTAAGGTGAAGGGTGAGAAGGTTGCTGTTCTGGAGATGCGTAAGCATGCGGCCTGGTATCTCAAAGGCTTACCGGCATCAGCGCATATCCGTGATGAAGTTAATGTACAGGAAACGCGGGAAGGTATGGCTAATCTTTTGTTATCCTATCTTGAAAGAGTGGAAGCGAAGGCCGCAGAATATGAAAGCAAACGTCAGCAGGAGAAGGTAGAGGCGGTATAACCGTAGGATTTGACATTTAGTCAAAGGCTACCATATAATACCTTCATATCTGCATGAGAAACTGCCAGTGCATGCACTGGCAGTTTCATATATGTTTGTTAATTGCATAAAAAATACAATTTTATCATACACTCTACGATACATCAGGCGTACGAAAACAATAGAATGGATTATGATGGGGGAATGCGAAGATGGCTGAAAAAGAAGTAATTTTAACAGCAGCGGGCTTGCAGAAGCTCGAAGAAGAACTTGAACAGTTAAAGACGGTGAAACGCCGTCAAGTAGCTGAACGTATCAAAGAAGCGATTAGCTTTGGAGACCTGTCTGAGAACTCAGAGTATGAAGAAGCAAAGAATGAGCAGGCCTTCATTGAGGGACGCATTATCACGCTGGAAAAAATGCTGCGCAACGCACGCGTTATTACCGGCGAAGAACTGGATACTGGAATAGTGAGCATTGGTTCTACCGTAAGGGTAAAAGACCTGGAGTTCAATGAGGAAATGGAGTTCAAGATTGTAGGTTCTGCAGAATCTGATCCGATGCAAAACAAAATTTCCAACGAATCGCCGGTTGGATTGGCTTTGATTGGCAAATCAAAAGGCTCAACGGTTGATGTAAACGTTCCCGCAGGCGTTGTACGCTACGAAATTCTTGAGATTAAAGTAGACTAAATGTCTGTTTTTGGCTAAGCTCCTTCGATTTCGTAGGAGCTTTTAGCCAGTTTTAGGCTAAAATGAAGGTAAAAGACTTTGAGGAGTTGAACGTAAGCATGTCTCGACAAGAAGAATTAAGCGAACTGGAACAAATTCGGCGTGAAAAGCTACATACATTGCGTGAAAACGGAGTGGATCCGTTCGGCAAAAAGTTTGAACGTTCCCATACAGCCAAAGAGATCATAGATACGTATGGAGAGCTTGAGAAAGAACGGTTGGACGAGCAAGGGATTAAAGTGTCGATTGCAGGCCGGATGATGGCGAAGCGTGGTCAAGGAAAAGCCGGGTTTGCCCATCTACAGGATCAAAGTGGCCGCATTCAGATTTATGTACGGCAGGATCAGATTGGAGAACAAGCTTACAATATGTTTAAGCTGTGTGATATTGGAGATATTCTTGGTGTAACTGGAATTATTTTTAAAACAAAAACCGGAGAGACAAGTGTTAAAGCACAAGAAGTCACTTTATTGGGTAAGTCTCTTCGTCCGTTGCCCGAGAAGTTCCACGGACTAAAAGATGTGGAAACTCGTTACCGTAAACGCTACCTCGATATGATCATGAATCCGAACGTAAAGGATACGTTTATCGCCCGTAGCTTAATTTTGCAATCAATGCGTCGCTATTTGGACGAGCGTGGTTATCTTGAGGTGGAAACACCGACTATGCACAGCATTCCGGGGGGAGCTGCGGCACGTCCTTTTGTTACACATCATAACGCTTTGGATATGCGTCTATATATGCGTATTGCAACAGAATTACATCTAAAGCGCTTGATTGTGGGAGGCCTTGAAAAAGTATATGAAATTGGTCGCATTTTCCGGAATGAGGGAATTTCTACACGCCATAATCCGGAATTTACTTCAATTGAGTTGTATGAGGCATATGCGGATTATAAAGATATTATGCGCTTAACAGAAGAATTGGTTGCGCATATTGCGCAGGATGTATTTGGTACAACGCTATTTAATTATCAGGGACATGAAGTAGAGTTGAAGCCTCAGTGGAAGAGAATTCATATGGTAGAAGCCATTAAAGAAGTGACAGGTGTAGACTTCTGGCCACAAATGAGCGATGAAGAAGCGGTGGAGCTTGCGAAAAAACACAATGTTCCAGTGCCGCCAGGAGCTAAATATGGTCATATTGTTAATGAGTTTTTCGAGCATTTTGTGGAAGAAAAGCTTATTCAGCCAACGTTTATTTATGGACATCCGGTTGAAGTATCGCCGCTTGCGAAGAAAAACGAAGAAGATCTACGCTTTACAGACCGTTTTGAGCTATTCATTGTAGGACGTGAGCATGCTAATGCATTTACTGAGTTAAATGATCCGATCGATCAGCGTCAACGATTTGAAGCGCAACTTTTGGAGAGGGAAGCCGGAAATGACGAAGCTCACATGATGGATGAGGATTTTCTGGAATCATTGGAATATGGTATGCCTCCAACAGGTGGATTAGGAATTGGGATTGATCGTTTGGTAATGCTGCTTACTGATTCTCCGTCGATTCGTGATGTGCTGCTGTTCCCGCTCATGCGTGAACGCACAGTAGCGGAGGAAGAAGCAGAAGAAGAAGCTACAGAAGAATCATAGTATGGTATAGAAGAGAGGCAAGTGTAAAAGCTTGCCTCTTTTTTGGAATGTAGCTATAGAAGAAAAGATGTTGCCTGGACTAAATTATTTATTAATAAAATAAAAATAAAGGCTTGCTTTTCAGCTTGTCCGCATGATATATTGGTTAAGTCGCTTTTGAGAGCGGCACATAAAATTTTGTTGAGAAGTAAAAATAAAAAAGTTGTTGACAAAAAAGGTTATCCGTAATAAGATAAAGAAGTCGCCGCTGAGACGCGGTGAAGTATGAAAGAAAAGTTCCTTGAAAACTGAACAGTAACA
>NZ_KE952801.1:4438-41135 GCF_000466385.1 Aneurinibacillus aneurinilyticus ATCC 12856 | reverse complement strand
TTGTGGTGGCCTTTTTCTCTTTGGACAATCAACAGGTGTGAATTATGCCAAAAGGAGGAAGAGCTTAATGGAAGAAATTATACCTGTCACTGCAGATAACTTGGAACAATGCATCACTCTCTATAGTAGAGTTTTCAACAGTGAACCGTGGAATGAAAACTGGACGCACGAAGCGGCTAGGAGCAGGCTATCCGACTTATTGCATACGCCAAAGTCGCTTATTTTCGCCCTGTTCTCACATCAGCGGCTAGTTGGGTTTATTGGTGGGAATTGCAAGGAAACCGATAAAGGAACAACTTTTTATTTGGCGGAGCTATGTATTGATAATCAGGCCCAAGGAAACGGCTACGGTTCGAGATTACTCAGCCATCTGGAAAACGAATTAAAAAAACAAAATGTGCAAAGCATCTATCTCTTAACTATGGATGACAGCCAGGCCAAAGCCTTTTATAACAAAAATAGCTATGTTATAAATGACAAGCGAATCGTCATGCGAAAGCATCTGTAATACGATACATTTAGTAATGAGCCACTATGATATTATTGCTATAAAGGTGCTCTTCCTGAATAAAGCGACAAACAGTACATAAATAAAAAACGCCATCCCTTAATTGGAATGGCGTACTTTTTTATCTGGAACCTTTTAGTAGTGACTCTGCCATTTGCGCTACTTTGTTTGTATTATCGCTTACTTCTTGCATAGTAGCCGAAATCTGCTCGGTAGCCGCTGCCTGAGTCGTCGTCGTACTGTTGACTCGCTCCAGCGATTCTTCCAACTTGGAAATAAGGGAGCGGATCAAGTCTGTTGCTTCATTAATCCGCACCACATTTTCCCGTGAGTTGGTCGCCATTTTTCGCACCTCGTTGGCTACCACGGAAAATCCCCTTCCATGTTCGCCAGCACGGGCTGCTTCAATCGAAGCATTCAAACCAAGTACATTACTCTGGTCTGCTATTTTCCTGACAGTACTGGCGATTTTTTCAATTTCCTCAACACTTTTGCCGACTTCTTTGGCCTGAGAGGAAATCTCGCCCATGTTTACGGTTAAATCGGTAATAGATTCTGCCATACTCTGCATAGTAGCAGCAGTTTGCTCAACAATGGCGGATAAATTCTCAACCACTTCATACAATGTATTTACTTTTTCCATACTTGCTCCAACGCCTACACCGCCAATGACATGTCCGGAGCTGTCATAAAGCGGAATGGCCTTTGCAACAAGCGGAAATCCAAACAGTTCCTTAGGCACCTGTGCCGTCATCTCTCTCTTATGACGGATTGCCTCTGTAATGATGTCGCCTTCTTGCAACGGATCTCCCGGCTTTACATTGAGGGAAAAAGTCTGGGCAGGAATATTAATGAGTAGTTTTTCCGTATCATAAATTCCTATTGTGATATCTTCTTGAATTAAACTATTTAGAAAAGGCGCTACCTTCATGAAAGCTTGTAAAAGCTCTGCCTGATGGCTAGATTGGCTTTTCTCCTGTACGCCATCCTGATTTGTGTACAATTTTCTTTTCCCCTTTCAACTTAATTAATAAGGAAATTGCCGCGGCGTATGTTGAATGGAAATCCATTTCAGTGTTGTAAATTCTTCCAGGCTCCACGGTCCATTCAGGCGGCCAAGTCCTGAATTCTTCTCTCCTCCAAAGGCAACAAGCGGTTCATCATTAATGGTTCCGTCATTAACATGAATCATTCCGGTATATACTTTCTTGGCAAACTCTGCGCCACGTTCCAGATTAGCGGTGTGAACAGCCCCGCTAAGGCCAAATGGTGTATCGTTCGCCATTCGGATAGCTTCTTCCTCTGTGCTGAATTTCATGATGCATACTGCTGGTCCGAACAATTCGCGCTTTGCTACAGCCATATCGGTTGTAACATCAGACAGCACAATCGGTTCAACAACATTCCCTCGCACGTCCCCGTGTAAAATTGGTGTTGCACCTTCACGAATGCCTTCCTCCACAGTAGCAATCAGATTCTGAACCTGGCGCTTGTTAATTAGAGGGCCAATGATTGTATCCTCTTCCCTTGGATTTCCGCATTTAAGCGTAGATACTTTATTTACATACTTTGTAACAAACTCATCATACACATCTTGATGAACAATCACTCGATTAGCCGACATGCAGACCTGTCCTTGATGTGTAAAACGGCTAAATACAGCAGCATTCACCGCGTAATCGATATCGGCATCCTCCAAAACAATGAGCGCGCTGTTACCTCCAAGTTCAAGCGCGGCTTTCTTGAAATGTTTCGCCGCTAGCTGACCAATGTGGCTCCCGACTTGCGTGGAGCCAGTGAAAGAAATAACACGTGGAATCGGATGTTCTACGAAAGCATCTCCAATCTCGCTAATTTCGGTTACAACTACATTAAGCAATCCTTTTGGAATGCCTGCTTCCTCAAAGATCTTCGCAATAAGGGTTCCTCCCGTAATGGGAGTATCTTCATGCGGCTTCAGCACGACACCGTTCCCCGCACCAAGGGCAGGCGCTACCGACTTCATGGACAGATAAAAGGGAAAGTTAAACGGACTAATTACACCTACCACACCAACCGGAAGGCGATAAAGCCTATTTTCCTTTCCATCTACAGGGGAAGGGAGAATTTTGCCTTCCATACGCAATGGAAAAGTAGCTGCTTCTTTAATAATGTCTTTCACAAGCCCAATTTCAAAGGCGGCTTTCAGCCGAGTTCCACCCAACTCATCCATAATAATTTCTGTTATCTCTTTCTCATGCTGCTCTATATATGCGATGGCCCGTTCCAGAACAGCTCTTTTAGTAAACGGGTTTACTTTATCCCATTCCTCTTTTGCATGAGCCGCGGCCTGGTATGCCTCATCAATATCCTGCAAATTTGCTATACGGAATTCTGCAACAATCTCTCCATTGTACGGATTTTTGTCAGTGAGTACGTTTTGTCCATGACCATCTTTCCACTCTCCGCCGATATACTGCTTGTTTAGCTGTGCAAAGTGATTCATTTTTCCACCTGACCTTTTTTATTATTGAAATAAATTTTCTATCAACAAAGATTTTTCTTACCCTCCACTGATGCGGAATTGCACATATAGGGATTTTGCTACCCCTAAATCAAGATAAACACAAAAGGACTATGCTGCATCACAGAATAGCCCTGACTTATGCAATCTACAGCTTTTCGGCAACCCGGCTGCCATTGCGTATACTAACGCGTTAGGCCCGTGGCTTTGCGTCCCTACCTTTCGAAAGGTTTGCTATTAACGAAGCTTATGAAAGGTACACCTGAAGAAAAATCAATTTCTTCCTATATACGGAATATCGGTGTCCTTGTTGATTTTTTTAGTTCTAAATTGTGTCATCTTAAGTAACAACCGTTATATGTAAAAATATCAAGTGTAACTTATATAAAAACCTTCCTTACGCAAAGCACCGTAAAGAAAATCGCGAAAGATCTAGATTTGATCTGCCATGTACTAATATATTGCTTAACTCTTCGCCAAGTGCACTCGCAAACTTGAACCTATGCCCTGAAAAGCCTGCTGCAATGACAATCACATCATAATGGTTATTCATGGTATGTCCCCCGATACATCTGGAATAACACAGCAAAAAGACCTGTCTCCACGTCTCCTTTGGGAAACGATTTGACAGGTCCATTGCTTTATTATGGCATTTTCTTTAACTTAAAGCACACTGTATTGCTCTTCATGCATATCGGTAATAAACATATGTCCGGGTGCATGGGTAATCATAATTTCCGGCTTCATATGCATGGCTACCGCCTGCGGTGTGACGCCGCACGCCCAAAAAACAGGAACTTCGCCTTCTTTTACGGTTACAGAGTCCCCAAAATCAGGGCGATGAATATCACGGATTCCGATGGATGCCGGATTGCCGACATGAACCGGGGCGCCATGTACGGCAGGAAAACGGCTTGTTACCTGCACGGCACGTACTACATCTTTTTCTGGTACCGGACGCATACTAACTACCATCGGGCCTTCAAAACGCCCGGCTTTTATACATGGTATATTCGTCTGGTACATCGGCACATTACAATCTTCTTCTATATGGCGTACCGGGATATTATTCTTAAGCATCGCCTGTTCAAATGTAAAGCTGCAACCAAGCAAAAATGCTACCATATCATCTTCCCAGTAGGATAGAATATCCGGTACTTCATCTACCAATTCCCCATGCTTGTACACGCGATATGCCGGAATATCGGTACGTATGTCTGCATCCGGTGCGATTAGTTGCGGCACTGGAGAACCGACTTCAGTAACATCCAGTACAGGGCATGGCTTCGGGTTACGCTGGCAGAACAGTAAAAACTCGAAAGCCAATTCCTTCTTGAGAATGGCCAGGTTAGCCTGCGTGTAGCCTGCAGCCATCCCTGATGTCGGCTTGTTCCATTTTCCTTCTCGAATTAGCGTACGTGCCTCGGTCGGTGTAAGTATAGCTGGATTATTCATGTTCCTTCCTCCTTCTGCAAGATGTATCCATTTATTAAGCGAACAGCTTCGGAAGCTCCGTAACCATAGTCATTCCGCCCATAATCGCCATCGCCACCACGATAATTGCCCCGAATAGGGTCAACCAGAGCGGATGCTTATAGTCGCCGACAATTTTCGTTTTGTATGCGGCAATAAGAATAACGCCAAGAGAAATCGGCAGAATCAAGCCATTCAATGCCCCGACAAGAACGAGGATTTTGACCGGTTTACCAATAAGAGTGAAAACAAGTGTAGAAATCGCTATAAATCCAATAATGATAGCACGGTGATATTTCTCTAATGAAGGGCTGAATGTTCGAATAAATGAAACAGACGTATATGCCGCTCCAATAACCGAAGTAATTGCGGCAGCCCACATTACGATACCAAAAATCTTATAGCCAATGTTACCGGCCGCCAACTGAAAGACAGATGCAGGGGGATTGGCCGGATCAAGCGTTAGCCCCTGGGCTACGATGCCGAGCGCTGCCAAAAATAGTACGATCCGCATGATGGAAGCGATACCGATGGCCGATACAGCTCCTTTTGTTACTTGAGGCAATGCCTCTTTGCCCTTGATTCCGGCATCTAACAAACGGTGTCCACCAGCAAAGGTGATATAACCACCTACTGTTCCGCCAACGAGCGTAACGATAGCCATCATGTTGATCTGCTCCGGCACAAACGTTCTCACCACTGCTTCACCGAGTGGAGGTTGTGAAGTAACTGCGACATAAACCGTAAGTCCAATCATAACGAATCCAGCTACTTGGGTAAAACGATCCATCGCCTTGCCTGCTTCTTTAATAATAAAAATCGCAATAGCGATAATGCCGCTAATGAGCGCTCCCATCTCCGGTGTTATACCGAACATGACATTCATGCCAAGGCCCGCACCGGCGGCGTTCCCAATATTGAACGCAAGACCTCCAATGACAATCAGAAAAGCGAGAAAATAACCGAGACCTGGCAATAACATATTGGCGATATCCTGCGCCCGCTTTCCCGATACAGCGATGACACGCCAGATGTTCATCTGAGCCCCAATGTCCAGAATAATAGACATCAGAATGACAAATCCAAAGCTTGCTGCCAACTGGCTAGTAAATACGGTCGTCTGCGTTAGGAATCCTGGCCCAATCGCCGATGTTGCCATAAGAAAGGCAGCGCCGAGCAATACGCTCCTGTTTCCCTTTTTGTCCATAGTAAATCCCCCTTTATATCGTGCTGCATTTCATGCTGAAACATCATATGACTATGAATTGCATATGACATTTTGACATGTACATAATGATGTATTCTTTCCCCTATTTTTCTCCAACGGCACGGACCAATACATCGGCCTGTCCCAATAGTTTGCGAATGTTTCTAGCAAATTCGAGTGCATGTGCACCATCTCCATGAATGCAGACCGTATCCGCTTGAATGTTGATATCCTGCTCCTGCATGGTATACACCTTTTTCTCTTTCACCATACGGATGACCTGTTCAACTGCCTCTTCTGTATCCGTAATCAGCGCGTTCGGCTCCCGGCGCGAAGTCAGCGTACCATCTGCCTGGTAGGTTCGATCCGCAAACACTTCATTCGCTGTCCGTAGACCGATACGCTGCCCGGCTTTGACCAGTTCGCTGCCTGAAAGCCCGAATAGAATCAGCTCCGGGTCTATCTTGTACACCGCCTCGGCAATCGCCTCTGATAGATTCGGATTTTTTGCGGCCATATTATATAGGGCGCCATGCGGTTTGACGTGCTGCAATCGACCGCCTGATGCTTTCACAAATCCATATAAGGCCCCTATTTGATATACAACCATGTCATACGCTTCCTGTGGAGTAATATCCATATTCCGTCGGCCGAACCCTTCAAGGTCAGGAAGGCCAGGATGCGCTCCCATCGCTACACCTTTCTCAAGTGCCATATCCACTGTCTTGCGCATAACGGCCGGACCCCCGGCATGGAATCCACAAGCAATATTGGCGGAAGTGATGAATGACAAAATCTCTTCATCCCTCCCCATACGATACGCGCCAAAGCTTTCTCCCATATCACAGTTAATATCTACTCGATACATAGTTTTCCTCCTTTTATTCTGGCCCAATAGGCAGTAAGCTCCTTCTTCAAGTGCACTACGTAAGAGCTAACTGTCCCTAAGACCCCAATAAGTGTAACTAAACTTCGGTAGAGGATGAAGCTCCTAAGCTTATGGAAATTTTACTTTATTGATATCGCAAAGCAATTGCCCGTCTTACCTGTTCGATTTGCATCTCGCGTGCCACATAGAGCGCTTCAGCTTCCTCAAGCGAAACAATCTGAAAACGAAGGCTCTCTCCTGGCTTTGTCTGGGCAATAACCGGAAGATCAACGGAAATAATCTGGGCGATTTTCGGATAACCACCTGCAGTCTGGCGATCCGCCAGCAGCACAATCGGCTGACCCTCCGGCGGTACTTGTACCGTGCCAGATGCCACTGCTTCCGAAATCATTTCCAGTGGTTCTGAGAGCTCCAGCTTCGGCCCTTTCAGACGGTAGCCCATTCTATCCGACTGCGGCAGTACCTTGAAAGGCGAAGAAAGGAATTCATCCCTGCTTTCTTGCTCAAAGCAATTAAATTGTGCGCCCCTCACTACACGAATCATCGGATTCGTATCATAATTCGGGAATACGTCGACACTAATTCCCCAGCCTAGCGGAGACATCCCGGCATCCTGTTCAGCTAATTTTTGTATTTTCCGGCCGCTCCATTCGGCAGGTAAACCAATCGTTAGCTCATCTCCCTCTTGCAGGGCCCGCCCGAAATAGCCACCAATTTCTGCGCGCAAATATGTACTGCGGCTGTTTAACACTTCCTTGACAGCAAACCCGCCCGCTACCGCCAGGTATGCACGACAGCCGAACACGCAACCACCAAAAGACAAAATGCTGCCTTTTTTTATATATACTGGACACCATTGCCGGGCTGGAACACCATCTATTTTGGCTGAAAGATCGGCGCCGCAAATCGCGATGAGCGCATCCTGTTCAAACTCTAGTCTCGGACCCATCAATGTAATCTCTAGTGCAGCCTCGCCCTCGTCATTACCAACCAGCAGGTTAGCCATCCGCAATGCAAACGTATCCATCGCACCGCTGACAATGACACCATGCTGCTGAAAACCGTACCGCCCTAAATCTTGAACCGTTGTCTGTAGTCCGGCACGCAGCACCTTTATTCCCATCTATCTGTTTCCCTCCTTTCTCTCCATATATTCTTGCCGGGAAATGGGCCGGAAACAAATCCGATCCCCAGAAGCAAGTATCGTCGGCGGGTTACTGTCCGGTACGAACAATGCAATTGGAGTACGTCCGATAATTTGCCATCCACCCGGCGTTTCAATCGGATATACACCAGTCTGCTTTCCCGCAATTCCGACCGAACCGGCAGGAATCGCTAATCTAGGGGAAGGACGCCGTGGCGCCGCAATCGCCTCTGGCATGCCCCCGAGATAAGGGAACCCCGGCGCAAAGCCAACCATATACACCAGATATTCTGCAGAGCTGTGAATGCGGATAACTTCCTCAGGTGTTAATCCATTATGATTGGCCACGAATTCGAGATCGGGACCGAATTCTTCTCCGTAGCAAACTGGAATCTCAATTACACGTACCGTACTTTCTGCTTCATCCCCTATGTCTGTCGCCATTTGCTCCAATATGTTATACACCTTGCGATAAGGGGAAACACCCTTTGATATTCCTGTTTCGGATAGCTGTGCACCCATCTCTTTCAGTACCCGATACGGATCATAGAACACTGTCACCGTTGTAAAAGCGGGGACATATTCTATCATGCCGGGGATTGGTTGCGCTTCCAGCCGCATGGACAATGCTTTCACTTTACGATGGACAGCCTCGGAAATCTCCGCCCCCAATTCGACTACCGCCGCAGCGTCACCCAATGGGTATATTTTCATTGCATTTCACCTCGCCTGTTGTTTATAGCCGAGCTGCCGGGAAATTTCCTCGGCCGTCTGCTTTATTTTCTGGATGAGCAGGGACAAATTCTCGTCTTCATAATGAGCTTCCAGGCCAGCCAAACTTAGGCCAGCAACGGCCTGACCTCTATGATTAAAAATCGGTGCCGCCACCGCTGCCGAATAGTCTTCCAGCTCCGAATAGCTAACCGAATAGCCAAGCATCCTTGCACGAGCTACCACCTCCCGTAATTCATCCCGGTCGGTAATCGTGCCTGAGGCCATCGCTTTCAATTCCGTTCGGGAGATATAGTTTTCCGCTTCTTCCGGTGACATAAACGCGAGCAAGATGCGTGAACAGGCTCCCGCATACAGAGGCGAACGCCTACCTACCCTCGTATACAGGCGCACTGGATTTTACGTATCGACCTTCTCAATATAAATCGCCTCGTCACCTTCGCGGACAATAAGATTAACAGCCTCTTTTACCTCATCACGCAGACGACACATATAAGGAAAAGCAATGCGGCGAATATCGAGGCGCTCCGCTACTAACTGCCCAAGCTCCAGAAAAATCAGACCCAGCGCATACTTTCCATCAGAATTTTTCGTTAAAAAACCCATCTCTTCAAGCGCTTTCACTTGGCGATACAACGATGTTTTAGGTAAAGTAAGCAAATCCACCATCTCTTGAAGCGTTAAACATTCATGAGTGTAGAAAAGCTGCAGAATTTCAAGTGACTTAACTACCGTCTTGTTACTGCTCACCGCACTCCTCCGTTCCGAATTTCGGAACTCGAATTCCGAATTTGATTATTTATCTGTTATCATAAAATTATCTGAATAAAAAAACAAGCGGTATGATAAAATTTCTACATATACATTTGTTGAATTGACGATTTTCAGCCATCTCGGTTGTATAATATGCTAATGGACGCTATATCCAGCAAAATAAAGTGCATTTAACTCCAGAGGAACGTGCTCGCTGGAATTTGAAACCGGGTAACGGCTACTATCGGGTACGCCTTTGCTCGCAGGCACGCGCTATCGAAAACCAAATATTCGTGGCACTGAGCGGTCTTGTAGGCTATATGCCTCATATTCCGCAAATCGATTCCGGCTATTGTCAGGCAGGCATTTTCGCACCGTGCGATTATTCCTTCCCGGCTGATGGCATACTCGCGCTCGGCGAAAAAAATGAAAGCATGATCGCTGCCGGAAAAATCGATATGGAGATGCTAAAGGAAAACCGGGAGCGCGGTCAGGTCTTTCCCGCAAAAGACCGTCGGCCAGAAGTGTATGCCAAATATGCGGCACAAGCAGCTTTCACGAAAAGCTAGGAAACAAAAATGTCCCGCACGTATGCAGACATACGTCGGGACATTTTTATTTGAATATGTTAAAAGCAGCTTATTGGCTAAGAAGCTGCTTGTCTGCGAATACGATAAAAGCTGTATGCAAATAATGCAGTTCCAAAGCTAGCAAGAATGAGTATGTTTTGTAAGATATCCGCCAACTCATAATCGTTCGATATAAGCAGCTTCATTCCCGCAAGTGTCCAGCCCTGTGGTGTGCATAACGCCAGCATTTCAGAGAACCCCGAAAGCGGCAGGAATGGCCAGAAGCACCCTCCAACGAAGCCGGTTAACAATGCCAGCAGCGGAGCACCTGTCTCCAGCTGCCTGCTTGTCTTGAATATCGCCGAGAAGAACATGCCCAATCCTATCACAGCATACGTATAAGCGCCAAGCAGAGCATATTGTAACGGATGAAATACAAGCGAAGCACTAAACAGCAATCGGGCCAGAACAGCACAAATACATACTAAAACCAAGGAAAGAAGGCCAAGTGCAGCAATGTTGCCCACATAGAACTTCCATAGCACTCCCGGCGTAGACATAATTCGCTTTAGCGTTCCGTTATCCCGCTCTTCCAGCAGCCAACGGCTGTGCAGCGTAACAAAAAGCAAGACGAACACCAATAGCATTCCCATGCCGGTCAACATCGCATTGGACACGTTTGTCACCCTGTTTACCGTCTGTACATCGTTGCCTGACATTTCTTTATAATCGATCGTCATCAGGGGTTTCGGCTCCCATTGGGAGTCAGCGTAGTTCCATACCCGCTCCCACAGCGAACCTGTCGCAGGCTGCTTCAATCCGTACAATTGGTAGAGCCGCTCCGTCTTATTGGCTGCTCCCGTATTTGCGGAAAGCCGCATCACTTCACTACCAAGCATCTCCCCAAGAATTCCATATGATAACGAGCCCGGATTCTTCAGCATCTCCACTGTCTTGTCCATCTCTTCATCCATAATGGCATCCTGGAAGCCTTCTTTAATGACAAATGCAGCTTCAACCCTATAATTTTCCGTCAACCGATATGCCTCTTCCCGACTAACCCTGAGTACGCGAATACCTTCTTTCGCTGCAAAACGGTCTACGACCAGCTTCGAGTAACTACTTCTGTCTTCGTCCGCTACCGCTACCGGAATAATTGGCTGCTTCTGAAAACTTTGAGTCGCATTCAGGATAAATACAAAAACGAACGGAAACAGGACAAGCAGCAGCAAGAACATCCGGTCCCTCAAAATCAGCTGCAGCCTGAGTTTGAGTACTTGTAGTATTGCGTACATTTATTTCCTCCTCGCAAGCGGCAGGAGCGCACAGGAGATCGCGAGCAACACACCGCCTATTATAAGCAGCATACTCACCTCCGGCCATACTGAAAGCGACGCATCGCCAGAGAAAAGCTTCAGCATCCCCTGCATAGCCCATCGCGTAAACGTAAATTCGCTCACTGTCTGCAGACTATCTGAAAGGGAGAACAGCGGATAAATGTTCCCCCCGATGATAGCAAATAAAAACGTACCAATATAGCCCAAAAGCTCTGTTCCTTTAGAGAATAAGCCAAGAACAGCCAGCAAAAATGAACCTGCCTGGGCCCCCAGATAATTGTCGAATAGCAGGCTTGCCCCTATGACAAGCAAAGCTGTCTGCACCCATAGCAGGAGAAACATACCCAAAAATTTCCCGGAAAATATCTGCCACATACCGAACGGCGCCGTACGGAATCGGCTCAGCATGCCTAATTCCTGTTCTTCAGCCAAAGAACGGCTGCCTCGAATACCCAGAAAACTCACAAACACGATTGCGAGCGCGGATGTAAAATACTCTGGAAAGCGAACCTGAGGCATCGATGTAAGCGTAACCTCTTCATAGATTTCGTTTCGACCAAGCGCCTGCATCATAAAATCCATCACGCTGTCTTTCATAACATGATCTAGCTGCTGCGGTGTCGCGCCGCCGTCTCTCACCGTATGCCACACCGCTTTTACGCCGCTCTGGCCTGCTGATAAATCATTCATCGCACTGATAAGCTGATTTTTGATCTGGTCGGCTTGCTCTTTCTGCGTTCGATTACCGATGAAGGTGACCGGGTAATTATCACCGCTGTACAAGCTGGCGGTAAAACCCTTTGGAATGATAATCGCACCCGCAATCCGATTAGCTTTCAGCATTTCTATGGCCTTGGCTTCAGTCGTTTTATGTACAGTAATAAAACCTTTCATATAGTCCAACTCTTCAAGCTGACGGCTAATCATCTGCGTATTGAATGTCTTGTCCTCATCCGCAAATGCAATTTCAAACGCTTGGCTGTAACGGCTTGTGAACAGATGTGGAGACAACACCTGTGCAAACAGCCAAATAAAAAAAATCGGCATTATCAAAAGAAGGACAACCGCTTTTATATCCCGCCGGTATAGCGTGAGCTCTTTCCCAATCAAGGTTAGTAATCGCACGCAAATCACCCTATTTATACAATGATAGGAAGGGACCTGAATGACCCCTTCCTTCTCCTCTACGCTTTACTTTATACTACTGCATCATTGGACCAGCATCGGTAGGAATAAGACCTAGCTGCTGGAACAATTGCATATTCTTCATCATGAACTGCATACCGCCATTTCGAATTTCCTGCTGAACCTGCATTAACTCCTGGTCCGTTACCGTTGCCATGTTAATGCTATTTTGTGCGTTCAATTCTGGCAGCTTTATATTCGCTACATTGAATTTTTCATCAGACTTCATAGCAAATGAGATTTTCTTCGGCATGGAAGGGTCATTTTGCGGTCCTGTGAACTCGATTTTATAATCAGATGTACGAGCTTTGTCTTTATCGTTATCCGTAACCGTACCCTTCCAAATCAGCGTGAATGGAGCTGCCTGGGCCTGCTGGTTGTCTTTGAAATCCACTTTTACATCCTGATTCTGTTTGTTGCCTTCTTTCGTTATAGCAAAGGTGGCATCTGCGGTGAAGTCGCTTTTTGTCGTTTCACCCATTTTATCGGTAGTGCTGAACTTCACACTTCCTTTTTGATTTTCGCCTTCTTTCTTGTTCACATAGACAATGTTAACTTTGCCTGTATCGCCGGATCTATCTGTCGTCACATCGAATACAACATGATCTTTATTTTCTTTATCCTGGAAGCTGGCAAGCTTGAACACAGCTTTTTCTCCGGTTTTCTTATCTGTTGTCTCAATTGTTCTGCTTAGAATGTTACGGTTTTTATCGGCATAGATGACCATTTTCATGCCTTCTCCGACTTCGCCTTTGTCGATTGAACGATCAGCGTCTTCTTTAAACTTAGTAAATTTTTTCGTGAACTCTTCTTTTGTCAGCTTTGGCATATCTTGAGAAGTGCCTGTTGCGGACATTTCAGCTAGCTTTTGGTAGCGCGGATAAAGAAGGTCCTGTAATTTTGTGTCTTTGGAAATTTTATCGACGAACTTCTTCAGCAGCTGCTTATGTTCTTCCGGGGTAAATGTTACTGTAATTTCTTTAGCATCCAGCTTTACACCCTGCTCTTCAAAGGTCGCTTTTTTGTTCACAATTACTTGCTTATCCTGAATACTATCCGCATACAGTTTTGCATACTCCGCGATAATCGGGCGCAATTCTTCACGTGGCACTTTTGCCAGTTCCATATAGTCCTTTGAGCTAGGAACTCGCTCCGGCAAACCTGTTAGGCCGTATCTTTGCTCCATAACTCCTTTATCTTTCCAATTGAAATAACCGTATTTGTTGTATACAACCGGGACTCCGAGTCCTACTTTTTCAGCGTCATAAAAAAGTTCTACACCAACTACATTATTGTTTTTAATGTTCAAATTGGTTTTAGAGTAGTTCTTATTGTTCTTGCCATCCGCTTTCGTTTCGGTGACCAGTTTGGCATCTTTCAATATTTCCATTGCTTTTGCCATCTGTGGATCTGCTACCGGCATATCGAGCACCAGATTGGAGATTTCCACCTTTTGTTCTACGCCGCCTTCAAGGTATGGCTGAGCATACTTGTTATAGTTTTTCTCGTACTCTTCCATAACTTTAGAGAAATTCTGCATCTCTTGCGCTTCCGCCTCAAGATAGATTGTTTTGTTGCTTTTAAATACATCAAAAAACGCATAAGCGGTATAAAGTCCGCCACCTATTACTAGCACTGCAATTACTGCTAGAATAATAGGCATTTTACCTTTCGATACCATGTAAATTTTCCCCTTTCAAATGATGTTGAACCTCTTGTGTTATACCGACGGCGAGAATTTCACCGCCTTTTAAAACTCCAATCCGGTCACACGCCTCCATTTCTTCAAGGTGGTGACTCGTATAGAGAATGGTACACCCGCGTTTACTCATTTCTTTTAATGTTTCAATAATGTGCCGCCTGGAACGGACATCCACTCCTGCCGTTGGTTCATCAAGAATCAGCAGTTCAGGTTTGTGCAGGAGCGCCACTCCAAGATTGAGCCTGCGCTTCATCCCACCAGAATAAGCATCTACACGCTCTTTGATTCTATCGCGCAAATCGATAATGTCAATGATCTCATCCATTCGCAGTGCCAGCTGTTTGCCTCTCAGGCCATACATCTTGCCCCAGAAGGCGAGATTATCAATGCCCCGCAAAGACGGATATAACGCCAATTCCTGCGGAACGTAGCCGATTTGCTTCCTAATTGCCGATCCGCCTCGCTGCACGGATACACCATCCAGGAGAACTTCGCCACTGCTCGGTTTTATGACCGAAGCAATAATGGAGAGCAGCGTAGATTTTCCAGCACCGTTTTCTCCTCCGACACCGAACATTTCGCCACGCGAAATTTCCAGATTCACATTATGTAGTACGCTTTTTGAACCATATCTTTTGCTGATGTCACGGATGGTAATAAACACGGCAGCTTTTCTCTCCTCTCCTGACAAACAATAGAACGATTTTAATAGCTAATGAGTGCAGCCATCAATAGACCTGTAGCAATACTTAAACGGGATGCAAAAAGACCTACAGCCACATTCCCTTTTGGTATTTCTGATATAACGCGAAACGGCGTAACAAGTTCAAATAAATAAAATACCAATACTTGAAATACAATGGCGACTATCCCCCAGATAACAAGGTCGAAAAGATTAACTGAATGATAGATTGCCGACGCAAGAACGATGGAAAGCCCAATAATTTTTCCGCCCAAATCATGTGCGGCAGCTTTCGCGGCGCCTTGCTTCTGCGGATCACTTGTATCGGCTCCTTCCCGGATAAGGGCATACTCCTTATATGGAGTCGTAAACAGAAATACCAGCATCCCGAAACCAAGCAACGGCAGCGTAACAGCCAGATAAAGCAGGAAATTCAAAATATTATCCCATTGCGACGCCATCCTGCATCTCCTCTCAACAATTCCGGTGGGCGTATCACTATTCAACTCAAGCATCTTCCATCCTTTTGGTGTCTGGGCAAAGTCAAACCGTCCAATAACGGTAGGTACATCATCCCATACAAATCTCCTGACCGCTTGCCATGCTTCCTTGGGTATTCCCAACTCCGCCAACAGTTTCGAACTCCCCCGGCATACTACCGACGCCGTCCGGGCGAATACGCGGCCTAAGCACTCGGTCGCTTTCGCCAATTCCTCATGTTCCTGTGCGGTAATCTGATGGATATCGGCGAGCGCATACTCTTCTCCATACATCCAGTCCCAAGTAAATATACCTTCCTCGCGAAGCGGGCCATAAAGTTCAGCACGGCGCTTCTCGTACACCATGGCATGCCTCACGTTAACTACTGCTCCAGCCCGAACTGCCGATGCCGCCTTTAGAAGCGCTGGAAATCCCGTTCTTTCGCTGGAATAGCTTCTTGCCGCCGTTTCCGCTCGTATAAACGCCACTATGTGCACTTCCATCATCGTCACAATATCCGTCATTATTCTGATCATAGCATTTATCATCTGACGAACAACCGGCAGTCGCTGTCACAAGGGCCGTTGCCATAAACAGGCTTAATAACTTTTTTGTCCGGCCTCTCTTCTCCATCGTCTCGTTCATTCCCACTCCTCCCTTCAAGCAGTCGGCTGCGCATAATAAACGTACACGCCTCGATCTTCGTCGATTTCAGTCGACGTTCTTTCCCACTCACGGCCATACAGGTATAGAAATTGGCTCTGTAAATGCAGAATTGCGTCGGCATCGTCTTGGAACGTGTACGTGCATACGACAGGATAATGGGCCGTACCTTCTTTGAACTCACGCACTTCCATCATAATCCCGGGTTTCTGACGGGCTACCGGCTCTGCTGATTTCAGTGCCTTTTCATCTTCTGCTACCTGAACATAGATGACATAGCAGGAAATTTCAATCGCACAGGACGTTTTTTCATATACAAGTCCGTCTTTTACAAAATAGTCGCAGGCAAAGCGCAAGGCAATTTCATCCTTATCGATGAAGTCATAGTAATACAAAACAGGAAATCCGTTTCTTTCGTCTAATCGACGATATTCGAGCCGAGTCGTCAAATTTCGATCCTTCCTCTCTTTATTTTCCTCGTTATACGAATATGCGCAAGAGAAAGTTACTATTTTTACCTTTTTTAGTAATTAAGTAAGAAAAAAAAGCGCTATATAAGCGCCTATTGCCCTACGAAATTTAGCCGATAATAATTTTTTCTTCCGGATAATGGATATCGGCTTTTGCCTTTCCAGAGATAAAAATAGACAAGAATAGCATCATACCAATACGGCCGATATACATCAATAGTACTAGCACCATCTTGCTCACAGGAGTAAGTTCACTTATCGCTCCGATAGACATGCCACACGTGCCAAACGCCGAGCAAATATTGAAAATAATGGAGGAAAGCGAGAATTTATGCCCGTCTATCATCTCTAAAATCAGGATACCACTTATCACAAGAATGGAAGCTGTGGAAAAAAATACAAAACTCTTGTTAATATCATCCTGCCGCAATGAACGACCAAAGATGCGTACCTCACTGCGTCCACGAGCAAAAGTAATAATCGTTAGGATCATGACCGCCAGCGTTGTGGTGCGTATACCTCCGCCTACACTGGACGGGCTAGCCCCAATGAACATAAGGACAGAGGTAAAAAACTGGCTTGTGACACTTAAATCAGACGGATCGACTGTCGCTAGTCCTGCACTGCGTGCCGTAACAGACAAAAACATCGAATAGAAAAACTTCTCGTGCCAGGTCATACCGGTGAAGTAACGGGAGTCTTCCACTATCCACACACCGATAATTCCCAGCACAAGCAAAATTCCAAAGGTAACCGTCGTAATCTTCGTATATAGCGAGAACCGAAACCTTTTATGTCCGCCGAAGAGATACTCTCTTAGTTCCACAAGTACTGGAAAACCAATTGCACCGAGAACAATAAGAATAGCCGTCAAACTAATGACAAAATAATCGTCTGCAAAATCAAGAAGCGAATTACCGAACAAGTCAAAGCCTGCATTGGTATACGTAGAAATCGAATGAAAAATTCCGTAATAAAAAGACGTCGCAAGCGAGTCATAATATCCGGCAAAATAGAAGTATAACCCGAAAATAACAGCACCAATCGCCTCAAACAGCAACGCCATACCCAGGACCAATTTCATAAGTTGTACCAGACCGGAAAGGTTATAACGGTTCTGATCCACCATAATTAACCGGCGCTGAGATAACCCGATTTGTGTGCCGAATAAAATCCAAATAAACGTACCCAACGTCATTACGCCAATACCACCCAATTGAAAAGCGCTGATCAGCACCACTGAACCAAACGTACTGAATGTTTCCGAGGTGCTCACGGTCGTCAATCCGGTTACACTTACTGCACTGGTGGCAGTAAACAGTGCATCCACAAATGAAAGGCTAATCCCTGGCTTCAGGCTTATTGGCAGCATCAAAAGCCCTGTAACAACAACAATGGCAATAAAATACGCGCTAACAATGATTTGAATAGGTGATAACTTGTATATATTCTTCCGCAGCATCTCTTCTGCTCCTCATTAATAAATACATAGGTTGAATGTTACGTTTTTTACTCCCTATTGTCAAACCTTGCAGCGTCTCGTCATGATCACTCATTATCTGTCATACACATCTATGTACAGTAGGTAAAATACTACATCTTATAATGGGGGCGAAAACGATTAAAGGCGCGGTTACAGCTAGCATTATCTTTTTTATCCTGTTTGTTATCTACGCTTCTCTTCAGGCATACACGAATCGGAATACCATACGTCACCTGGAGGAAATACAACAAGAAAAAAAAGAATTGCAGGTAACTAATGAAAAACTTACCAGTGAACTAAAAGAAATAAAACAAAATATAAAAAAACACCCCAGCAAAATCCAGCTAAAAAAGTGGCTTACTTAACATTTGATGACGGCCCTTCCTCTAATACATCTGCCATTCTTTCCATACTGGACTATTACAAAATTAAGGCTACATTCTTCGTAATAGGCAACCAATCGAAACATGGTAAGTACATGTATAAACGTATCGTGGCAGAAGGACACGCCATCGGCCTTCATTCTTATTCACACGAATACCGCACAATCTATGTCTCACCTGCCGCTTTCCATCAAGACTTCGATCAAATTCGTAATCTCGTATATCAACAGACAGACCGGAAGCCTAATATTATCCGTTTTCCGGGCGGTTCCAACAATCATGTAAGCCGCAAGTATGGAGGAAAAGATTTGATGCATACTCTTATACAACAAATGACCCAGGAAGGCTATCACTACTTCGATTGGAATGTCGACTCCAGAGATGCCGAGCGTATTACCCAGTCACGGGACGTCATTATCCAGTCTGTACTGCATGGGAGTAAAAACAAACAAAAAGCCATTATCTTAATGCACGATTCACAAGCAAAGACTACAACTGTAGAGGCGCTCCCCGCCATCATTGAAGGGCTGCGCAAGCAAGGATTTTCCTTTGATGTATTAACCGATCAATCATTCACCTACCATTTTCCCCCCGCCTCTTAACCGCTTCTAAGTTACGGAAGCACAGAAAACTAGTATATACTAGAAAGAAATATCGAAAAGTGGTGAACAGCTATCATGGTACGTATTTCTCCTTATGCGCTGCTTGTGCTGGCCAATCTATTATGGGGCGGAAATTTTGTGATTGGACGGGCAATTGCGGAAAGTTTGCCTCCATACACACTCTCATTTCTGCGTTGGTGTACCGCACTGTTCGTATTCCTTCC
Organism: Aneurinibacillus aneurinilyticus ATCC 12856; assembly: GCF_000466385.1. Lineage (GTDB taxonomy): Bacteria > Bacillota > Bacilli > Aneurinibacillales > Aneurinibacillaceae > Aneurinibacillus > Aneurinibacillus aneurinilyticus. The sequence goes on along the minus strand of NZ_KE952801.1, from coordinate 22,146 downwards.
GTTTGCCTGGCCGAATGTACGCCAAGAATGGCCCAGCGTGCGCAAGCACATGCCTACCGTAATTTTCATGGCACTGACTGGTGTGGCTGGATTTAATACGTTATTGTATATTGCGCTGCATTATACGACATCGATTAACGCTTCACTCGTTAACTCATCTACACCAATCGTTATTTGTATTCTTTCCTTTTTTATGCTGCGGGAACGCTTAAGCAAACATCAGACCGCTGGGATTATATTGTCACTCGCCGGGGTGCTATTCATTCTTTCTAAAGGCTCCCTTGCAACACTACTTGCCTTCTCTTTTAATATTGGCGATTTGTTTGTAATTGCCGCCCTAATTTGCTGGAGTATTTATTCAGTCCTTGTTAAGCGATATACCGGGATCTTGCCCGGCTACAGCACTTTTCTTATATGTATCATTATCGGTATTATCATCCTGCTTCCTTTCTTTATTTACGAAGCGCTCATTGCTCACGTTCCGATTACATGGTCGTTTGCATCTTTATTCACCGTATTGTATACAGGAATATTCGCTTCCATTGTAGCCTTTATCTCGTGGAATTCGGCCGTGGCTCAGGTAGGTCCAGGTAAAGCGAGCATCTTTCTTAATCTAATTCCAGTTTTCGCTTCCATATTCGCTATTCTTTTCATTGATGAACGGCTAACATGGTATCAAGCAGCGGGGGGAATATTCGTGGTGCTTGGCGTCTATATCTCTACACGCATAGCAAACTCTTCTGCTCATGGCTCTTTGCCGCAAAAACAAAGCGCCGGAAGGTAAATAGGGCCTGACATATCTTGTCCAATCTAGTACAATATACTTAAATAAGAAGTAACATCGCTCGAATGACGATGATCTGCGGGATTTGTTGCTTGATGTGCTTCAAAAACTAGCAGAAAGGAATTGTTCATTACACAATTATGAGAAAAATAAGAGGATGGATGTTGTCGGGTTGTCTTGTATTGCTGCTTTCCGTCACTTTCACCACCGTGGCAGAGGCGTCTAATGTAGCGGGCCAGTCTCATAAAGAACAGGCCGAGTTAGCGAAGAAAAACGCACTTGCTCAACCTAAACTGGTCGGACCTACTACCAAGAAAAAGATATATGATACATTGCTTCCATATTTCACGAAAAATTATATCGAAGCATTTATTACAGAGAACTTTTGGGAAACGGAAAAAGGACTAATTAAGAAATAAAACCGGTCGTCATTTGACCGGTTTTTTCATTTCACTTACGATTGGTTGCCGACGACTGCCCTGTCAACAGGTTTACGATCATCGTCCATATTTATCCCTTCCTTCTTTTGACTATCTTACTGACCCGTTATCCATTTTTTACATGGGTTCGGCCGTATCAAAGCACAAGAAAAAAATAGGGATATGATACAATAAGGTAAGATTGCCGCAAGCGATAAGGAGGCATACGAATGAAACTTACAATTGACCCTGCGGCCATACAATGGTTCCGCAAAGAGATGGATATCAAAAAGGGAGACGCCGTCCGCTTCTTTGCCCGGATGGGCGGATGCAGTACAGTGCAAAGCGGATTTTCACTTGGTGTTGCCAAGGAGCAGCCAAAAGAAATCGGCATCTCAACCGAACAGGACGGCATAACGTTCTTCATCGAAAAAGAAGATGTCTGGTATCTCGACGATTCCGAACTGACTGTCACATACAACGTCGAACGGGACGAAATCGAATTCCATTAAGACATGGGGGCCTTCGTCTGGACGTCAAGCTTTTGAACAACTCCCTTCTTGCCGTCCAGGCGAATGCGCTCGCCGTTTTCAAATTTTGTTAGCGCCCCACGAATACACATAACGGCTGGAATGCCGACTTCCCGCGCCGTTACGGCGCCATGCGAGAGCGGCCCGCCAGACTCGGTAATCAATCCCTTCGCTTTATAGAATAGCGGTGTCCAGGCAGGATTCGTCGTACGTGCTACAAGAATGGACTGATCCGGCATCTTGGCGAAGTCTTCCGGACCGCGTACAATGTAGATGTCTCCTTCACATTCTCCCGGACTGCCCGGAACGCCACGCAGCAATGCCCCATCTTTCTCCGCATCTTTTTCTGAATCCGCTGCTTCCGATTCTTGTGTCAAATCCCAAACCGGTTCCTGATCACACGCTCGCAAATACGCTTCCTTACGCAGGGCTATTTTTTCTTGTAACTCGGCAGACAACTCGAACGAGTCAATAGATTCCAGCTCCTCCTTCACCAGAAAGAACAAATCGTAAGGGTCAGCCAATTGCCCGGCTTCCATCAATCGGTTTCCAAGCGCCCCCACTGCCTTGCGCGCCAGCAAATTCACCCGTGTAGTCTGAAAATGCTCCAGGTCGTCAATATACGTATATGTGAGCGTTAATCGAACTAGCTCATTTACGAAATAACGCAACGGCTTCGGTGACAAAGCCAATAGCTCCTGTGTCGCCTTCAGACTCGCCATCTTGCCAACCTGCTCCTTCTTCCCGATATTTTCCCGCTTACGCGACGTAGCGGCCAAATAAATTAAATCCAGGACAACCTCAGGAGCTTCCGCCCATGTTGGCTTATAATAATCAAAGCTAATCTCTCGGTGGCCATAATTATCAATAAAAACGCGGAATGCCTCATCAAACGCTGGAAAACGTTCTAACCCGGCAAGTGCCTGCTTTCCCCCTTCTGCAAGTAAGGTCATCAATTCTGGTGACTGTTTGACTCTCTTCGCCAATTCATACAGTTCCCGGTTAATCTGGCCGGTTTTCGTTCCAGAGGCGGTAATAATCTGCTTTAGCACCGTCTGCGCCTCGTACATATCCCCTTTTACTACCGCAATATACTCAAGCAATGTTCTTGTTAGGAATCCCTGCGTCATCGAAATCGCGATATTGGGCAGGAAATACTCTTTGGCTACACTAAACAATTCCTTAAAGTGGCGCTGGAAGTCAGTAGCAGAAAATCCCTGAAATGAAGCGGCGCTGAGTTTTCCTACACGGATAAGGTATGTATCCAAGTCCCTTGTCCACGTATTCGGCAACTCCATTACCCAGCGGAATTTCTCCTCGATAAACGTTAGCTCATCAACAAGGGAATCAGCCGTTCGCAACTGAATAGGCTTGTTCATGGCCAGTAATTTAACAGCATTCTGGTTACCGTACACATAACAATTGCGTAAAGCAAACCAAGGACGTGTTGGCAGGTGAACATCCATCAGGCGAAGTGAATGCTCCAACGAAGCATTGAACGCATCCTCTACGTAAGACCATGTCAACGGTGTGAGCGGCTCAGGGAATCGTTCTGCAGACTCATCCCGTGTGAAGCGTGGCGGAATCGTCGTCTGTGGCCGGGATTGCAGAATATACAATTTGTTTTCCGCATACGCCCACTCTACATCTTGTGGAGATTGAAACTCACCTTCTATTTTTTTCGTTACACGGGCGATTTCCAGAATCCGGTCATCGGACAAGCAAGGGGTTGCACGGTATTCAGGCGGCAAGGGACGTGTCTGCACCCCGTCCTCGACTGGCACGACGTAATATTCTTTCTCGCTTACCCGGCGTTCGACAATTTCACCCTTCACAGCATCGACAATCCATGAATCCGTCACAGCTTCCCCGCCTACGACCGACTCTCCAACCCCGTAATTTCCTTCAATCAGTACATAATCCAGGTTACCGCTGACTGGATCGACGGAAAAGGCCACGCCGGCTACTTCCGCTTCAATCATACGTTGAATAACGACAGCCATGGATGCACCGGCCTGTTCGAATCCCTGATAACGGCGATACAACACAGCGTGCTTCTGCCAAAGGGAAGCGAAGCATTCCCGTACCTTTTCCGCTATCTTATCCGGCGCTATATTAAGGAACGTATCATGCTGCCCGGCAAACGCCGCGCCTGCCAAATCTTCGTACGTAGAAGACGAGCGTACGGCAAACCTTCCTCCAGCCGGGAAACGTTCCAGACGCTCCTCCAGTTCCCGAGCAAAGGCTTCCGGCAGCGATGTCATCCGCACCTTCTCCGCCATCTCCTGGCATTGGCTTGCCATCGTCGCTTCATCTTCATATGTAAATACAGGCGGCTTCGGATAATATTTACGATAGAAAGAAGCTCCGATAACGATCCCTTCCGGTACGTTGAAGCCAAAGGATGTCAATTGCTTAAGATGATGTCCTTTCCCTCCATCCTCCTCTATGCTCAGCATACGGTCAAATCCGGTAATGTACTCCATATCTTCCCGCCCCTTCCATTTCCTTTTTATAAAGTGACTTCGCAAGATGATAGGACAATACACTAAAACATGCCCCGACTATTAAATCTATAAAGTAATGGTAACGCAAGTACAGGGTAGACAGTACGATAAACACAAACGGAACAAGGTATAAATAGAAAACGCGCCTGTTATGCGCATAATAAAACATGAGCAAGAATAGACCAACACCAACGTGCAAACTCGGAAAAACATCATATTTAGCTGAGCCTGCCTTGACAATAGCGGCATTCCACTCTGTAAAGAAGTAGCCTGTTAATTCTTTCGTATAAGAGGACGCAAAATGAACAAACGGCCCTTCACCAGGAATCAGCGTATAGCCAGTAATTCCGATGCCATACAGCGTAAAAATTCCAGCGCAAAACAACGCCAGCTTATCAAGGGAAGCCCGAAAGCCGTAAATGATAAAAGTAGCGAACAATGCTACCAGGAAAGAAAGGTAGCCTATGCTCATCACTTCAGTAAGCGGTGCGCTATACCATTTCTGCAACAGCAGGCTCAAATCTCCGCCTACAAGCATATGATCGATACTGGCCAGCATGCCGTCTGCCGGTTCCATGCCCCAGATCGGTATGATTTCTTTAATGCTGGTAAACGCAAAGTTCATCATAATTATGTTCCACAGAAGCCGAATTCGGTTGGTCGCTGGAGCAAGCGATCGCTGCCCGTAATAAATCAGAATCCAATATACTCCCAGCACGATGACATACAACACAAACCATTTTCCGAAATGGGCGTTGAGAGCAAGCCGTACGAGAATCTGTAGAAACAAAAGGCTCATGAAATATTCATGAAGTAAAATCTGGCGAAAATAAAATGGTGCAAAATGATTCATTGCTATTCTCATTATTTAAACTCCTTACAAAATGAAAGAATCTCATGGTGCTTGGCATTCGTTCCGTTACGCCCCCGAACACCGGCACGACGCCAAACATCCAGCAAACAAATTCCAGTGCCTGTTACAAATATATACATCACAAGTAACCAGGCAAGAACAGACAGCGGGCAAAAAAACAGACCTACTATAATATATAAGAAGCATTGAATCACGAACAGTGGAGTACCAACTAGAATCCGCCACAGCGCAATAACATTCGTGTCATCTGCCATTTTCCTGGCAGCTATATATGCCCCAAACAACGGAAGGAAATTCAGGACATACGCAAGTAAGAATAACGGAAGCAATAAATAATACATAATAGCGAATTTTCGTGCTCCTCCTTGAGCTGTCAGAGGAGTATTCTGGTAACGCTGCAAACCTTCATCATGATAAAAATGGAGGAAGCGTTCACGGTGCTTCTCCGATATATTTCCCCTAGCCCACATACGGCAGAAAGATAGATGCGACTTCCTGCACACTCCGTGATACCGAAGCATAGAAGCGAACGATTCTCCCTGACGTTGTTCCTCTTCATCAGCGAAATTCTCACTCACATCCGCTAAACTTTGCCGCATTGTTTCCGTCAAAGCGGCTAGATTGCGTGTCGACTCCCTAGTAACATGCACCGGCGGGCCAATATGGATTTCTGCTGCACTGCGAAAACGCCAGCCTTCCTCATAGTGCAAACCAAGGGGAACGATCGATAACGTCTCTGCATCCCCTGCCTCCTGAAGTAGCGTATGACAAATAAAGGCCGCCCCCTTCTTAACCGGAAGCAGATGCGGTCCCAGCTCACTCGTACCTTCAGGAAAAATAAGCACCGGTTGGCCCCGACGCATTGCCAGGGCGGCTTCTTGCAACCGTTCACGATTCCATGCCTTTTGCTCTGCATTCTCCGCCTTGCGATACACTTCGATTTGTCCACCAAAAAAAAGGCGCAAAAACCAGGAACCCGTTAAATTTCGACCAACGATCGCACGGCATGCAGGCAGTACTTTCAACAAGATGTATCCATCAATCGCTCCATTCCGATGGTTGCTAACAAACAACGTCATTCCATCGGTCGGCAAATGTTCCTGTCCATATATACGGATTTCCCGAAAATAAATACGGGCCAACAGCAAACGAAAAGCGTGTAACAACGAAGAAATCAGTCTATTTCCTCCTCTCCCGTTTTTTTCTTTCTAAAAATATTTCGTTTTCCTGTTTATGGATTACAATATATCACAAAAATCGACTCTATAACGCAACAAAAGGGAGCCGAAGCTCCCTTTTGCTGTTTCTGTTTATTTTTTATTCCTGTGGAGTTAACTTATTCCCAGAAATTTTGTTGACCATTAACGCAATCGCACCATCTCCTGTCACATTACAAGCAGTACCAAAGCTATCTTGTGCCAAATACAGTGCGATCATAAGAGAAGTCAATGTCGGATCGAAATGTAGCATGGATTCCAATAAACCGAGCGCTGCCATCACTGCACCGCCTGGTACACCCGGTGCCGCTACCATCGTTACACCCAGCATAAGAATGAACGGAAACAAGGCACCAAATGATGTGTTCATGCCATTAAGCATCATTACTGCCATAGCACAGCTTACCAACGTAATCGTACTGCCTGACAGATGTATCGTTGCACAAAGCGGCACCACGAAATCGGCCGGCCCTTCATGAACACCGTTCTTTTTTGTTTGGCGCAACGTTACCGGAATAGTAGCTGCGGAAGACTGCGTACCAATTGCTGTAAAGTATGCTGGCATCATATTCTTTAATAGTCGGAATGGATTTCCGCCTGCCACTGCACCGCCAATCAAGTATTGAACAAGCAGAATGACAATATGCAGCACAATAATCATCACGAACACTTTCGCAAATACAGACATAATAGTCGCTACCTGTCCGGCATATGTCATATTAGCAAAAATGCCCATAATATGTAATGGAAGCAATGGAATAATCAAGCCTGTGATCAGCTTTTCTACGATTTGCTGGAAATCATCCATTAATTTTTTCAGCATATCCCCTTTAATTGCAGCGATGCCAAGCCCCAGCGTAAAAGCTAGCAACAACGCCGTCATCACCCCCATTATTGGAGGCATATCCACTTTGAATAGCGGAGCTACAAGAGCTTCTTCCGGGTTATTCGCACTCATATTCATACTGCCTACTTCCAGAATATTAGGCAGGACTGCAGAGCCTGTAATATATGCAATCAATCCGGCTACAATCGTGGAAGCGTATGCAATTCCCGCTGTGATCGCCAGCAGCTTACCTGCGCCTCTGCCAAGCTCGCCAATGCCCGGTGCGACAAATCCGATAATGATAAGGGGAATAACAAAACCAAGAAAATTACCAAAGATACCGTTAAATGTTGCGGTAATCTCGATAACCCATCTCGGACTTCCCGCTCCGATAATAATCCCCAATAGAATTGCCAGAAGTAACCTCGGCAATAAACCTAGCCCTTTCATTTTCTCTACTCCTTCAAATTTATTTATTCATTATGTTTATTTGTTTGTTTCAGATAGACACAAGTATACAGTACAAGGACATAATTGAATAGTCTATTGTCTATATGCAAAATTTTATTTATATTTAAAACATTTTTCCCGATTTACTGTATAAAAGCGCCCTATTATGAAAATATTAGTTGACTGCATACATGGCCTGTTTTATGATAAAAAAAACAGAAGAACCTCCAAAGGGGAGTAGCTATACAGCAAAGTCGTCATTCCGAGACACCTGTCTCCGGCTTTGTTGGCAACGTATTGTTGTTAGCAAGACCTTTGCCATTTGCGGTAAGGGTCTTTTTTGACTTTTCAGACCTTTATCCAATGGGTAAAGGTCTTTTGTTTTGGGGAAAATATTAAATATGAAGGGACTGATTATGCATGGAGCTTTTCTCGGCGGAGTTCTTCTCGGCACTGCTCGCTATCCTGGTCATTGATTTGGTACTTGCAGGCGATAATGCGATCGTTATTGGCTTGGCCGCGCGGCGCTTACCGAAAGAACAACAAAAGAAAGTTATCATCTGGGGGACCGTCGGAGCTATCTTCATTCGAATTCTCGCTACACTAGTTGTCGTATGGCTGTTAAATATCCCTGGTTTGCTGTTGCTTGGCGGACTGCTGCTTATCTGGATTGCCTATAAGCTATTGGTTAAAGAAAAAAACCATGATGATATTAAGGCAGAAAAGAGTCTATGGAACGCGGTTCGCACGATTATTATTGCCGATGCGGCAATGGGCCTAGATAACGTTCTGGCAGTAGCTGGTGCGGCACACGGGAGCTTTCTTCTTGTAGTGCTTGGCCTACTAATCAGTGTACCCGTTGTCGTCTGGGGGAGTACGCTTATTATTAGCTGGATTGAGCGTTTTCCTTCACTTATATATATTGGAGCAGGCGTACTCGTATGGACGGCGGCAAAAATGATCGTCGATGAACCATTTATCGCTGACTATTTTGATGTCAATCCGGTATTGAAATGGAGTTTTACTATCGTACTTATCGCAGGGGTTCTACTTGCAGGCAGACAAAAAAAACAGAGGAAAACAGTGACTAATTCCTGATTAGACTCCACTGTTGCTGCATAACCATTGCTTTTTTTCTTCTTGTTCACTATTATGTGAAACAGCATTGAAAAAAGGAGACTGGGTATGCCAAAAAAAGAACAGGAATTGAAATTGCTTGTAACGAAGGAAACTTACAATGCGTTACTAGTCTATGCCGATCCGGTAGCACCTGTGCTGCAACAAACCAATTATTACTTTGACATGCCCGATTTTTATATGGGCAAAAACGGTGTCATGCTGCGGGTACGGGAGGAAAATGGCGTATGGATACTGTGTGCAAAAATAAAACAAACAAGCGATTCAGCGGCTGTATCTTCTATTGAGTTAGAACAGGAAATCGCAGCCAATGTTTTTGAAGCGGGACGTACTAATCCGGAAGTACTGGTGAGCCTATTGCCTAAAGAGGGGCAAGACGCTATCCGCCGGTTGGTGTCACCTTCTACCCTCATCATACGGGGCACACTCCGCAACGAACGACGGAAACTACAGCTCATCGAAGGATACACATGCGAACTGGACCGCACATCGCTTCCAGAAGATCGAACCGAGTATGAACTTGAAATCGAAGGCATAGAGAATGAAGATGCTTGTCAGCATGTGATGGATGCAATTTCCTCACTGGGTTATTCTTTTACAGTTAATCAGAAAAGTAAATACCAACGGTTGCAGGAAGCGATAAGTCCATTTTCATCTTGATCCGTCGCTTGCAATCGTTGTTATCGGTGGATTAACTACATCAACCTTGTTGACGCTCCTTGTCATTCTGGTAGCATATGAGCTTCCGCACTGGAAAGTGCACCGCAAAGAACAAGCGTAAACACATGCGCTTGTTCTTTTTTATGGATAAAAAATACAATATATGATGGTAAAATGTAGACAAAGGGGGAGAAAATATGAAAAAAACAAGGAGCCCAGGTGCTATCGCTTTTCTTTTTTCATTGGCTTGGGGAATTATAAACCTTTCACCCCAAGCCACCCTTTCATTCAGCGCAATTGCCGCAGTAATAGTGGCTAGTGCAATTTTTGGTCTGATTATCCAATGGATATACCGTTTATTTTCTTCCGGCGTACCGAAAAAAATTGCTCTCCTGCTCCTCTGCTTGCTCGTTTTTTGTATTGGCGTAGTCATTACATTAAATCTTTATAGCAAAACACCAAACATAGTGAATACCGAAAAAAGACAGGGCTTATCCGCCCTGTCCCTATCTTCGTTTTGGCAATGACCATGCCAGCCTATTTCATTTCCCAGGAAAAGAAACTTATGCTGCTGCATCCCCTTCTTCTTTCTCCGACTCTGCTGCCTCCAATCAATCACGTTATCATGCCAAAATATCAAGTATAGCTTATACAACTGTTATATACGCTTGTTTCGGGTGATTCACCTGATCCGGGTATTTAAGACGAAGTCGCCCTTCTCGCAGTAGCTTTGCTAAATAGTTGTTTCGCAAACCATCAGGCGTTCTTTCCAGCATGTCTGCCAATTCTTTTAACCGCAATGGCCTATGCACACATAGCTGGACAATAATATCTTCCATTACTTTTGGACTTAGCCGTTTCCGCTTCCGTGCTAATTCAGCAATCTTCCATAACTTCTCTTCAGTTGTCTCTCTATCTTTTATCTCTTCCTTTTCTGCTAAATCCATTCTCTCATCTGCAACATCAGGGGGGGTATCACTATTTATGGACTCCGCCTCTTTATTACAGGAGTTATCCAGATTATTATAGGAGTCAACCGAGTTATTATAGGAGATAAACTCATTGTTAAAGGAGTTTATCTCCTTATTAAGGGAGTTAGCTCCCTTAATATCGGACTTAAAATCATTATTCAAGGAGTTTATTTTTTTATTTATGGACTTCTGTTTTTTATTATAGGAGTCCTCTATCATTCGGAATTTCCCTTCATTTTCATGGGAATCTAGCGTTATCATTCGTAAAATAAAAATCGTACGTGCAGGTGTTTCTTGCTGCAAAAATTGTGGAATCTCCCACTCTCTATCCCGCCAGGTTTGTCGAATATTGAAAAGTCCTGAACCCGCCCGTTCACCAAGGCCAATAAGCAAAAACATCTTACATAGGTTTGGATTGCGCAAATCGCTAACCCCACCTTCAAGCGCCTGGGACAACGAAACACGCGATAACCCTGGATTGGAAAATGCAAAGCTTGTCCTCTCCCGCTCTACTACAATCCCACGCTCTCCTTCATAATCTGCATGTACAATCGCATTTACCAGCGCTTCGCGCAGCGCCGTGTGCACGGCTGTCTCATCATGTCGTACCGTTCCCTGAAGCTGGAATGGAATTTGTAAACCTGACGTCAGGCGCGGCATAACCATAAAGTAAAAATCATGCAGATTGCCGGTCCATGTCCCATCCTGCGATGTCACGCGATCAGACCATCGCTCATCACCAAATGCATGAGTATCATCGCGGTATTCGAGGAAATAATGAGGCAGCACCTCAGTAATGACCCTTTCTTCGCTGAACATCAACAGACCGGCGAGCGTTAGCCCTTCCCTGCCACTATCACGCAGCTTGCCCCAAGCACCTATTTTATACAAGAATTCTTTCGTCTCAAGTCCGTTCCAGGGATGATTCGGCTTTACCGCCATGAAGCGGTTCCGGTAGCTCTTCACAGAATCGAAATGCAGTTCATTGACTCCGTAATGCTCCAGAATAAGGCCGTCCCGGACGCCAAACGGCGCATCTTCGGAAAAGTGAATCTCTCCTTTTCTGTACACTGCCAATCTCCCTTTTCACATAATCTTATCCTACGTTCTATTCTACCATTGATTGCAACCGTGGCGTTTTACGAAACAACCTCCCTTTCGAACACATTTTTATTTTGCTCGCAAATTGTTTTATCACATGTTCTTCCTTTAGCCCCCACACCCCTGTTATTGTTTTAATTTGAGTTTATGACTATAACAGATATTGTTCTTCTTCTATTTCCTACTGCCTATTCATACCTGTCGAATTGAAAGAAACCTGGAAATTATAGCTTCTGTCTATACGAATTTTTATGCATCAGGATGCAACTTCCCAGCGTATAGACACACTGGCCTTCCTTCTGCTGGAGCGCAGGGCGCATCCAACCTCTTCTTTTTTCCGAATTTCCTACTTCCAACCACGTGATCATGTCAAACTATCAAGTGTAACTTATGTAGTTTAGTCGCACAAGATTCTGCTACAATAAAGTAAAAACAAAAAGCATCGGGAGGAAAAGATGAGCATATTCGTACTGTACGGCAGCTCCCGCAAGAACGGAAACTCAGAGCTGCTCACCGGAAAAGCCGTCGAAAACATCAGGCATGCGAGCATTTATCTACGCGAAAAACAGATTGACGCCATTACCGACAAACGTCATGATCCTGAAGGCTTTGGCCCAATAGCCGACGATTATGAAGATATTGTTCACCAAATGCTCGCACACGACATCCTTCTCTTCTCGACTCCACTTTATTGGTACGGCATGAGCGGCATCATGAAGAACTTCATCGATCGCTGGTCACAAAGTCTGCGCTCCCCTACTTACGACTTCAAAGGCGCCCTTAGCCGCAAGCAAGCGTATGTCATTATGACGGGAGGAGATAACCCGAAGCTCAAAGGACTACCCCTTATCCAGCAATTCGCCTACATTTTCGACTTTGTAGGCATACCGTTTGCGGGCTATATCATCGGGGAAGGAAACAAGCCGGGGGATGTTCTTTCCGATATGTCTGCCATATTTCAGGCACAGGAACTTAATAAGAAGCTTGCTCAATTAGAGAAATAACCGCAAGGGAGAGAAAAAATAATGACACAAAAAACGAATGCGGCACGGCAACTCGATCAGATGAAAATTCCGTATGAGCTGCGTGAATATACAGTAGATGAATCCGATCTCTCCGCAGGCACAGTGGCAGCGAAAATCAAATTTCCACTTGAACAGGTTTATAAAACGCTGGTGGCCCGTGGGGATAAAACCGGAGTTATGCTTGCCTGCATCCCAGGAGATAAGGAATTAAATCTGAAAGCACTCGCTGCCATCAGCGGCAACAAAAAAGCAGAGGTCGTCCCACTGAAGGAAGTTCAGCCGCTCACCGGCTATATCCGGGGCGGTGTATCTCCACTTGGTTCAAAAAAGAAGTATCCTGTCTTCCTCGAAGAAGCAGCATTGCCATACGATACAATCTCCATTAGTGCTGGTGTTCGTGGCTGTCAAATTCTCCTGAATCCACAGGACTTAATTACGGCCGTCAGGGCTACTTGCGGCAGCATTTCCAAAGCGGAAACCATATAGAAAATGGAGCAGGGATATTGCCTACTCCATTTTTTGAGTCTATTCAATATGAAGGACACGCAGATCGTTCGTCCGTAAATCCAACAGCACAACATGTCCCTTCAGCATGGATAAAGAAAGTGGACGTTCTGTATTTAACCATGGTACATGCTTGGGAAATTCGGGTGCTCTTATGCTGTCCTTATTCTATGAATCGTCGATCGTTTCTTACACTTGTTCCTTCCTCCATATCAAAGCATCCATTAATTCTCGCATATCTTCAATATAGACAACAGGATAAACCTCGTTCTTTTCCATTTGATTACGATTGCCCTTATAGGCGGTAAATGCAATGTTCCCTTCTTTGGCTGCCTTGCCATCAATCCACGAATCACCTACAAACATCCAGCGCTCTGCTGGTACATCCGGATAGTGATCCAAGACATAGTATACACCGGAAGCCGAAGGTTTAAGGGCCGTCATCTGCTCTCGGCCGACAATATAGTCAAAATAATGATCGATGCCTGTCTCTTTTAATGCTTCCTGTGCTGCTATGCAAGCATTATTGGTTAAGACCACAAGATGGCAATCCCCGTATAATTCCGCCAGCACTTCCGGTACGTACGGTTCCAACTGTGCTCCATGCATTCCTTGTTTTTCACACTCGGTTACCGCATCCCAAATGCGCGCCTCCGTTTCCTGTTTCAGCTTACCGGACTGCCGTGCCATCTCAATCAACTGGGAGGCGGTATAACTGTGCCAATCGAAATTCGGCGCACATAAACCATCCTTTACAAGCAACTCAAACACTGATCGTTTCATCTCTGTGAAATCAATGACAGACTGAAGCAACGTATTATCCATATCAAAAATAATTCCATAGCCGTACTTTTTTTCTCTCATCTTTTCACCTCATTATTTTATTTAATAAGAAAACAAAATCTATAAATATATATATCTACTTTGTCATTACGATGCCATTATCACCCGGGTATATAGCTATGTCAAATGAAGACATAAATCCAATGTGCACAGACGCTACCAATCATAATTTGAACGTTCTATGACTTCGTTTTATGTGTGATAAGTATCACATTTATTCCCCTCTGGCCGCTGTATAGTTACATTATCAAGTTCATTCAGCAAGCCGGGATGAAACAAAATCAGGGGGAGGTATGACAAATGTTCTGTTATCAATGTGAACAAACGCCAGACGGAGGATGCAAGATTATTGGGGTATGTGGCAAGAACGAGGACATCGCAAGCTTACAGGATACTATCATCTTCGGTTTAAAAGGAGTTGCGGCCTATGCGACGCATGCGCGCCAGCTCGGCTATTCCGATCCGTTTGTGGATGCTACGACACATGAAGCACTGTACCTTACACTAACCAACTCTAACTTCAATATGCAAGAACACATCGATATGGCGATGAAAGTCGGTCAGGCAGCCGTACGTGTCATGGATATGCTGGATCGCGCCCATACAGATCGCCTCGGTATTCCGCAGCCGATTCGCGTACCGCAAAATAAAATCGAAGGCAAGTGCATTATCGTGACCGGACATAACCTTTTTGCTCTGGAGCAGTTGTTAAAGCAAACGGAAAGTAAAGGCATCAATATTTATACTCATTCGGAAATGCTGCCTGCACACGGGTATCCGGAGCTTAAAAAATATCCGCATCTGAAGGGGAACATCGGTAAAGCATGGTTCGATCAACGGCGCCTCTTTGAAGACTTCCCAGGTGCTATCCTGGCTACGACTAACTGTGTGATGCCCATTAAAGGAACATACGCAGATCGTTTCTTCTCTTATGAGGTGGCTGGCTTGGAAGGCGTAACGAAAATTCTGCATGATGATTTTACCCCGATTATCGAACGGGCGCTGGAGCTTCCAGAAGCTAATATCGAGTCTGAGCAGACATTACTGACCGGCTTCCACCACGAAACGGTGCTGGGCATCGCGCCAGAGATTATCGATGCAGTCAAAGCGGGAAAAATCAAACGCTTCTTCGTTATCGCAGGATGCGATGCACCGGGTAAAGGCGGAGAATACTACCGCGAACTCGCCACATCCTTGCCGCCGGAAGCGGTCATTCTAACAACATCTTGTGGTAAATTCCGCTTCAATGATGTGGACTATGGTACCGTTCCCGGCACGAACATTCCGCGCTATATCGATCTTGGTCAATGCAATAACTCAGGTTCCACAGTGAAAATCGCAATGGCACTGGCCGATGCATTCGGCTGCAAAGTCAATGAGCTGCCTGTCAGCATCGTCCTATCCTGGTTTGAGCAGAAGGCGGTAGCCATCCTGCTCGGGCTGTTCAGTTTAGGAATACAGGATATACGCATCGGTCCGAAACCACCGGAATTCATTACGCCAGGTGTATTGAATATACTTCAGGAAGCCTTCGGTCTAAAGCTTATCGGCACTGCTCAGGAAGATATGGAGACGATGCTTGCTCTATCCTCCAATTAAAAATAAACAGGTTACAGAAGAAGGATTACATCGCTTCCTTACCTTAAAACAGCATCTACTCTCTTACCTATAAAAAAGAATGAAGGCAGGGGAATGTTCCCTGCCCTCACTCTTTTTCCATACCGCATGTCGTATCGTCGCCAACCTTAATGACCAGCAGGCTCGTATCCTCGACTGCTTCCAGCTCGTGCTCTTCTTTTGGATTCATGTGTAAAACGACATCTCGCGTTAACTCTACAGTCTCTTCTCCAATACCAAATCGTACCCGGCCAGACACCACATGTACGATTGCATCACTTGGCGTATGATGGCGGCCTATGCTTTGCCCAGCCTTCAATTGTAGGTTGATAATGGCCCCTTTTGCGAATTCAAGTACATTCATCTTACCGATATCCCGTTGACTCAGTACGTTTCTTAGCCTCGCTACTTTCATGCTACTTTCCTCCAAATCGTATTCTCTTGCTGCCTTTATCATACGATCTAGAGCCTATACGTTCAGTGACAACCATCACGCTTTACACAGAAAGTTATTCTTTATCAAAAACAAGCTTTGCCGTCATACGGTCATGGCCCAGCTTCGTCGCCGGAAAAATCTTACGAGCAGCCTCGATATATTCTTCCGGCTCATTCAATGAAGGGCTATAGTGGGTCAGCCACAGCTCTTTCACGCCTCCCTTTTGAGCCAGAGCTGCTGCCTCTTCAAACAGCATATGCCTATGCTCTTCAGCCTTCGGAAGGCTCTCTGCATCCCCGTACATACCTTCACCGATGAATAGATCAGCTCCCTGAATAAAATCAACGAGCTCATCCACCGGTCTCGTGTCGGTACAATAAGCGACTTTCAAACCTCTACGCGGTATTCCAAGCACCATATCCGGCGTAAACACCTTCTCTTCGTAGGTAATGGTTTCCTCTTTCTGAAGACGTCCCCAGAAAGGTACAGGGATACCCAATTCGGCTGCCTTTGCCGGGTCAAACTTACGACCTCGCTCGATTTCCAACGTATAACCGACACAAGGAACCGTGTGATATACCGGAAGCGTTCGCACAATAAAATCCGCAATTCGATACTCCCCTACCTCCTCATCGGAAATCTCCGTCAGATGAAGCTCATAAGGGAGATATGGTGCAATGACCGTCATTCCCCGTACAACCTCGAGCAGTCCGGGCGGACCCATCAAAAGTAATGGTTCTGTTCTGCCGGCATTTGCAATAGCGAACAAAAGCCCCGGTAAGCCCGCCACATGGTCGGCATGATAATGGGTGAAGCAAATAGCCTCGATTGATTTAAAACCCCAGCCCAGCATCTTCATCGTTACTTGTGTTCCTTCTCCGCAATCAATCAATACCATCTTGCCATTGTATGAAGCAAGCATGGCTGTAAGCCAGCGTTTCGGGAGCGGCATCGTCCCGCCGCAGCCTAATAAGGCAATATCTAACATGTACGTTCTCCTCCAACAAATGAAAAAGCTATCATTTATGATAGCTTATCACAAACAATAGCTTCATTGCTCCTTCGTTTAGCCGATTACGGGGAATGCTTCAATCCTCACCGGAGCTGTTCGGGCACGGTATGAAAAACAGATTGGTATCTCACTATTTATGGGACACGAAAGGATTACCCTTTATATAAAAGCGCCATGGATACAGGGCTGCTTCCTCCGCGTAATCGATATTAATCCGTGTTGTTTCCACCGTTTCAAACGGTTCATCCGTTTTTGACGGCTCCGTGATATATAACACCTCACCGCATAAGTCGTATCCATTATGAGCACGGGTAATGCCCAGCGCCTGGCAGAGCTTTCCCGGCCCATTTGTCAAATTTATCGACTCACGGGATGTAAGTAATTTCGATTTCCCGAACCTTTCCACACCCATTCGTTCAACCCCATGGATCGGCTCAAGCGCACGGATTAAGACGGCTTCAGGCTTTTCCACTTCATTGGTTACGACATTGACACAATTATACATACCATAAATCAAGTATACGTACGCAAAACCGGGCGGACCATACATCACCTCATTACGCGGCGTCCTTCTGCCATTATACGTATGGGCTCCTTTATCTTCCGGACCGATATATGCCTCAACTTCGATAATTTTCCCTTCACGTATGTCACCGTCTATCTTATGGACGAGATGCTTTCCCAATAGGTCACGGGCTACGTTTAACGTATCACGGTTGTAGAAATCTCTTGGCAGCTTATTCAATGTGGTCTCAACCCCGCTATCTATATACATCTGATTTGATAAATCGACAC
>NZ_KE952801.1:0-4338 GCF_000466385.1 Aneurinibacillus aneurinilyticus ATCC 12856 | reverse complement strand
ATCGACACATGTTTGTGGTGGGAGGTAAGAAAAAGACTCATTGGTCTTTCTTCTGCCAGAGCGCAGGGCGCATCCAACTCTTTCTTTTTTCCGAATCTCCTACTTCCAACCACCTGAACTTTGTTAATACATCAAGTGAATTCTATATAATATGACTCGTGTGCTTTGACTTATCGCCCGTCCTCTGTTCGATATGTCCCAATTCCTGCTCGATTCGCCGACGCTTCTCACTGCCTTCCTGCTGGATATGAAGTGTTTCTTCCAAAACGGCCATTAATTCTTCCTGCGTTTCTTTAAATGCACTTAGCTCTGCTGTCGTCCGTTCCTGTTCATCAAATGTTTTCCGCGCATTTTTCTGTAACACTTCTGTATTGCGCTTAAGTGCCTCTCCAACTGCCTGCGAAGTTTGTCTTTGTACAATCAAAGCATCTTGTTGCCGAAGCAAAGACAAAAGAATAACCATCTGACTTTTCCAGAGCGGAATGGTGGACAAAACAGAAGAGTGGATTTTCTCCATTAAAATTCCGTGATTTTCCTGAATCAATCGGATTTGCGGTGCTGTTTGCAGAGCAATTGTCTGGCTAATTAATAAATCTTGCAGCTTTTGTTCCAGCCTATCAGCAAACCGTTCCATATCCATAAGTTTCTGAATTTGCAATGGATCATTTCCTGATTTCTCCGCCGTCTCCCTTAGTATAGGGATCATATGCTCCCGTACTTCCTCCAACTTCTCGCGAGCCGCTGCAATATAGACGTTTAATTCATTAAAATATTCCCGATTCTTTGCATACAATACATCCAGCATCGTAGTATCACGCAACATTTGGTGACGCAAACGCTCCAACGTATCCGCCATACGTTCCATCTCATGGTTAGTCCTCTGACAGCGGACGAGCAGCTTCTGCTTCACTTTGGCAGACGATCCGCCGAACAAACGGGCAATAAAGCCTCTCTGTGGTGTAAGCAATTCATCCGGATTAATTTCGCGTAATTTATCAAGCAAAGCATGTAGAATAGCCCCAATTTGCTCTTCAGCCTGATGGGATCGCACCTGATTTAGCATATTATCAGCCAGACGGGCCAGCTTGTCCTGCATGTCAGCCCCATAGTGTACGAGCGTATGCGGATGAGCGGGAGAAATTAGGCGGGCCAATTCTTTTACCCGTATCTTTTGCTCTAATGAAAGCGAGGGATTCGCATCGCTCGTCGATACCGGATCTTTAGTTGAATATTCCATCCGCTGCCTCTCCTCTCTTCCTAACATGTTCTTATTTACTAACGTTTGATTTCATCTTTATGTTCTTCCTGTTTCGAAGCCGTAATCGTATACTGTGGCCGCGTGCCAAGAGATTTTTTCATCGTCTCGATTTCCACGTTCAGATTCAGTACATCATCCGATAGTACCTGCATCAGCTCTTCCTCCAGTGCAGCTATAATATCATCTAGCATTGCTTCTGTTTTTTTCAACGCCACCATCATTTCAGCGTTTCGTACAGGCTGCGATAATAAAAAGGTGTATTTTTCCAGAATAGCAATGGTGGAGTCAAGATAGCTGGAAAAGAAGGTACGTGCAGAATGGAAGCGATATGGCTGTTCTTCAACAATGTTAAAAATACGGCGGGCTACTTTATATAGATGCGATGTTTTCTGCCAAATGGTGATGGATCGGATACGGAACTGCAGGCGGCGAATATTCTTCAGTTTCCTGTGGGCTTCCCGCAGGCTTTGCTTCACGTACGCACGGTCCTGCTTGTCCATGTCAAAATCATATGTGTCAAGAACTGCGTAGCGTCGTCCACTTAACCACATGGAAAGAGCGAAAACCACGATACTTGCAAAAAAAGCAGGCACAAACAATTTACTAAACAAAAAGAAAAACAAAAACAAACTTCCGCATGCGATAATACTCGATAACACAATGCGCCATACGGTCGTCAGCAATTTTTTCATTGAGCTTCACCCCGTCATTTCCTTTGGCATACTTTTATCTTACCATAGGGTTTTTCAGAAACCTAATCAGGTTTCTGGTTACTTATACGATATATGCCTTCTTTTTGTTTCATTTATTCTTTACCCTTTTCTCGATAAAAAATATGCGAAGAAATAAATAAGGCAAGGCTGCATAGTCAGCCCTTGCCTTATATCGTACCTTTCATCTACATAACTAAGTCATAATACTTTTTTATGTCCGCTTCCAATTCCTGCATGACAACAAAACGCGCTTTACGTACCATTTCCTTCCCTTCCACGAAAAGGATCAATGTCGGAGCGGTAAAGACTGAGAATTTCCCTGCAAGCTCTGGAACATCATCAATACGAACATATGCGCTCTCTAGACGCGGGAATGTCTCCAGCATTATTTCCACTTTTGGCAACAACGCATGGCATACGCTGCATGCCTCTTGAGAAATATAAAGAAGACTTATTTTATATGAAGAAAGAAAAGTATCAACGTCTTTAATTTCCATAATTTGATGCATGTTGTTTTATCCTTCTATGCGTTTGTTGTTTGTTTAGTGACAAGTCGCTTCATGGCGTAAATATAGCCGGTATGCACTCCTTCATGATAAATTGCCATATTCGCCAGCTCTCCCGCCGTATCCATTTTTAGCCCGGATTTGAAATGAAGTGGAGAGCCAAGTTCTCGTTCTAGATTGGCATCTCCGATTTCTTTTATACGCTTCGCCTGGCTGGTGAGCCGCTCGATGATTTCCTGTAGCGGGGGAGGCTCGCTCTTCCAATCCTCAGGCTTCGTGCCATTGGCAAAATATTCATCATATAAGTCGGGAAGCTCGCTTGCTCCGGTGGGAACCTTGAAGAAAAATTTCTCTGTTACAAGCAGGATGTGTCCTGTATGCCAATGGATATTATTGTTAAATCCTTCCGGCTTTTGGCTGGCTGCTTCCTCTGTTACATTCTCCAGAGCACTCAGCAGACGGTTTCTGGCAATAGCAAACTGATTTATGACAAATTCATTTTTCATATTGCCTCATCCTTTCTTGTTACATCATTATAGCTTAACAGCCTTTCCAATTCGGGGGACGCTTTTCCAGGAAAGCACAGATGCCTTCCTGCGCATCAGCTGCAGTGGCATTGAGACTCATGACCTCTTTTGCGTAGGAATAGGCCAGAGGTTGCGGCATATCCAATTGCTTATAGAAGGCTTGTTTTCCGATTCCTACAGTAAACGGACTGGCTTGAGCAATTTTAGATGCCAGGACCTTCGTTTCTTCTTCTAATTGGTCCGCCGGTACGGCTTTATTAATCAAGCCAGCCATGACAGCATCCTCCGAGGAAAGCATTTCACCTGTCAGTAGCATTTCCATTGCTTTCTTACGTCCTACTGCACGAGAAAGCGCTACCATAGGAGTAGAACAGAACAAGCCGATTTTTACACCAGGCGTCGCAAAGCGAGCATCATCCGTTGCAACAGCCAAATCACACGTAGCCACTAGTTGACATCCTGCCGCTGTAGCAATACCGTGAACCTGAGCAATAACCGGCTGCGGAATGGATTGGATGGTCTCCATCATTTTTGTGCATACATCAAACAAATGGCGGTAGAAAACGGGGGATTGATCTACCATTTCTCCTAAATCATGGCCTGCACAGAAGGCCGGGCCACTTCCCTTTAGAATAACAACCGAGATTTCTTTGCTTTGTGCAATGCTTTCGAAACAATGGATTAGTTCTTCCATATGCTCCAGAGAAAGAGCGTTTCGTTTATTTGGCCGATTCATTGTTACGTAGGCAATCGAGAAATCAACTTCGTATAAAATATTACGGTATTCCGTTGTCTGTGTATCTGCCATCTAGCTTTGTCCTCCTTCACATTGCAACTATATTTTGTCAATATCAAAAATTTTCGATATTTTTATCATACCAGTTCCTTTTATAAAATGATAGGTTATAATTGGAAACAAACAAAAAGTATTTACATGCCCCATAAAAAAGTGTAAAGATAATAAGGCAATTATTAATCATCGAGGGAATGAGTACAACATGGCAACAGAATCCTGTATTGAGATTTATATGTCGGAAGAAGAGAAAGAAAAATTAGAGCAGTTCGCAAAGGCATTGGGATGGACATTATCCGAACTAGAAGTATTCCTTACAAGAGAATTCATACGCAAAAACGGAAGTAAAAAAGTAGCCATCTGCCCTAGCCCTCTAACGTGATCAAAAAAAGCAATCCGCTACCATGCAGATTGCTTTTTTTGTATAAAAAATTCAAGTATTCATACTTTAGGATGCCTGCAAAAAAGAGCCTCCTTAATTTGGAGTCCCTTTTTCTTGTGAATTAAGTGGGCCTAGGCTGACTCGAACAGCCGACCTCAC
>NZ_KE952800.1:3528-9109 GCF_000466385.1 Aneurinibacillus aneurinilyticus ATCC 12856 | reverse complement strand
CCATGACCAGACGAACCGCCATGACACGATGGCGATGCCTCACCGTTTGAAGTGTACGTTCGTATGTGCGTAGCGCTTCGGCTGTCCAACCATGATTACAGGTGATTTTTAACGTTCTCATTACGTATCGTCTCCTTATCCGCTGGTTTTAGCACCCGTATAGACAACTTTTGGGAGGCATAAGTATGCAGAAAAGCTAATCGCGATTTATATACATACTTGACGATGCGAAAATAAAACTAATCCATTTTGTCAAAAATAAAATTGACTGGACACCAATTGGTGTCATATAATCAAGACACCAATCGGTGTCTAATTTATAAGGTGGGGTGATTTTGAACGAGAAAAATCAAGAGCGTGATGTTTATGTAGCCATCGCTGACCCAACAAGACGTAAATTGCTACGTTTGTTGGCAGATGCAAAAGAGTTGCCTCTTCACGAATTAACCGCTCAATTTCAAATGGGGCGTACTGCAGTTTCTAAACATTTGGCTATTCTTAAAGAAGCTGGTCTAGTTGCTGATCGTAAGGTTGGTAGAGAAACAAGGTATCGACTAAATGCAGCTCCCCTACAGGAAATTAAAGATTGGGTATCCTTTTACGAGAAATTTTGGAATGAAAAAGTGGCACTTTTAAAAAATTTATTATCGGAGGAATAAATAATGGCAGATGTATCATTAGATTTTCAGTTTACAAGTTCAATCAATAAGGTGTGGAACGCGTTAACAGATTCGGATACCCTTGCAAAATGGATAATGGAAAATAACTTTAAACCAATCGTAGGACATAAATGTAAATTCCGAAATGAGCAGTTGAATTTAATTGTAGATTGTGAAGTATTAGTAGTGGAAGAGCCTTATAAGTTATCTTACACATGGGTAGGTGGTCCGATAAACACTACAGTCACATGGACATTGAAGGAAGAAGATGGAACAACCTATTTACATCTTGAACAAACAGGATTCGAAAAAGAAGATCAAGCGTTCAATGGTGCGAAATATGGTTGGGCGAAAATGGGAGAAGAACTTAAAAAAGTGTTAGCGGAAATGTAAGGCCAAACCTGAACCCGTTATTTTAGTTTAGCATATTGAGCAAACGAATCGGTAAGAGCAAACAGTACAGTATAGGACTGAGCCATTCCAATTTCCTAAGGGGGAAGGGAAGATAACTGATGAATTGAATAATAAGCTTGTTGGCCTTGCCTTTGGTCAAGTCTTGGCAGAAGCAAAGAATTTTACCTATGTTGGTGGGCCAAATGCAACGGTTGAGATGGGGCGGCGAAACGGCTTAGTTTTTGGTGAAATGTGGATTCCTGTTGTTGTGAAATAAAGAGATAAAAGGAGGGATGGAAATGTCCTATATCGTTGATTTTAAAAATGTGTCTACGGTTGGTTTAGAGTCTTCACCTGTAGTAGAAGCGCTTGCTGGTTTACGTGCTAATGAAGCCCGTTACTTTATGAACAAATACAAGCATGAATTTACGGTTGTACCAGCTAGCGAAAGCCAGGAGACCCTTGATTATGTGAACCGAATTTTGAAGGAAGAACGTGATATTGAATTTGCGGCTAAACCTTTAGAAACGTCGCGTTTTCAAGTGGAAAATATCAAATTTGCCTACGTCTTTTATGAGGATGGTCTTGAGGTCAACGTCATGTATACGGTTGATGACTCTAAGAAGCGGGCCGTTGGCTTTAAGCTTTCTGAGGGGATGGAGGTACCAAAGGAGTTAGAAGGGAAGTTTAAGTTTGCTAGACAGAAGTCTAAACTAGCTGGAACAATTCGAGGCTCGTTTTTTGTAATTAAAGGAGAATATTAAAGTAAGTAAAAGCGAAAGCGTAGGAATCCTTCTATTTTTTGTATTTGGTCATTCTTTTTCTTCATTGAGTCAACTGGAGGGGATAAGATGAAATTCTCAGCCAAACGAATCATAGAAGTGTTCCCAGAATTTAGAGGTAAATAAGCGATTTTAGGACTAAACCCATATTTTAGTTTATTCGTTTAAAGGGCGCTTTTCTGAAATATTTTTCTTATGTTATGAGTCTCAAAAACGGTTGTTTATAGGCCTAAAATTTAAAATAAACCAAATAATTATATATTGATAAAGTGTTTTATCTTTACTTTTCTATTGACACATAGTATGATGTCTTAAACAAGTTGGATTTCAATGAACATAACTATAAATTAATGAGAGGTGCTTTTTGTGAGTGTGGTAGGTTCTAAATAGGAAAAGTTAAATGAAATAAATTTAATGACAAAAGGGGATTTTTATATACTTCATACCCCTAAGTTTGTCATGGATTTATTTCAATACCTATGAAGATACCTACAATACTTTATAAAGCGTGTAATGATTATGAGATAGCTATCTTTTTTAGATGGTTTATTTCAATGTACATGTATATTACACATGCCTTGTAAATGTAAAAAAAGCTGCGGTATCTCCGCAGCTTTTTTATGTTTATTTTTATAATATAAAATTCCGGAATGAAATATTATGTTAGATTTAATTATTTAAATCTCATTGGAATCTAACGGGTAGGTATCTTCATTTATGATACAAATAAGTCATAGTGAGGAGAATAGAAAGTGAATAAGATGACTTTTGAAAAGTTACAATATAACAGGTTAAAGGAAATAGTTAAGTCTTATTGTGTAAGTGGATTAGGAAAACAATTGTTAGATAAATTGGAGCCAAGCTCAAGTATAAAAGAAGTTAAAAACCGATTGAATGAAACAACTGAAGCACGAGCAATATTAGATGCAGAATGTCATGTACCATTTTCAGGAATTTCCAATGTTGAAAATATCATTGAGAATCTTGAAAAAGGCACGATTCTAGATCCAGGCAGGTTAGTTAGTATGTCGGATTTTTTAAGAGGATGCAGGAAAATTAAAAAGTTTATGCTGGATAAAAAGTTTTTGGCACCAGTACTAGCATCGTATGCGAATTCATTGTCCGAGTTTAAAAGTATAGAGGAGGAAATTAATAATTCGATTAAAGGAAATCGTGTTGACTCTGCAGCAAGCAAAGAATTAAAGCGGATTCGAAATAGTATTGATTCAGTAGAAGAGAAAATTAAAGAGCGCTTAAATAAATTTTTGAATAGTAGTGCCAATAAGAAATATATTCAAGAATTTTTTATTAGCAAGAAAGACGATCGATATACAATTCCAATTAAAGCTTCATATAAAAATCAAGTTTTAGGAACAATTATTGAAGTTTCTTCCAGAGGATCAACGGTCTTTATTGAACCGAATACAGTTACAAAATTAAACGGAGAACTTGCAGGCCTAAAAGCTGAAGAAGCAATGGAGGAGTATCAAATATTAGCTACTTTATCAGGAATGATTTTAGAGAACATTTATGAGATCAAGATAAACATGGATCTTATTAGCCAATATGATATGGTGTTTGCAAAGGCGAAATTTAGCAAACATATTGGCGGAGTTGAACCAAAATTAAATGACTATGGGTATATAAAGTTAGTTCAGTGCAAACATCCACTTTTAACAGGAGAAGCTGTACCGCTTAATTTTGAAATTGGAAAAGATTATCGTAGTTTGATTATTACAGGGCCAAATGCTGGTGGGAAAACTGTTGTGCTGAAAACAATTGGATTATTAACATTAGCAACAATGTCAGGCTTTCACATTATTGCGGACAAGGAAACGGAAATTGCAGTATTTGAAAAAATATTTGTAGACATTGGGGACAATCAAAGTATAGAAAATGCACTGAGTACATTTTCATCTCATATGAAAAACCTTTCTGAAATTATGAGAGCATCAAATAACAATACACTTTTACTATTTGATGAAATAGGAAGCGGTACAGAGCCGAATGAAGGGGCGGCACTTGCGATTTCAATTTTAGAAGAATTTTATCACATGGGATGCATTACAGTGGCAACAACTCACTACGGTGAAATTAAACGCTTTTCAGAAATGCATAATGACTTTATGAATGCAGCAATGCAATTTAATAATGAAACATTGGAACCTATGTATAAATTAATGATAGGGAAATCAGGGGAAAGCAATGCCCTTTGGATATCTAGAAAAATGAATGTACGTGAAAATGTGCTACAAAGAGCAAAAGGCTATATGGAAAATAAAGAATATCATTTAGGACGTATAAATGAGGATAAAATAAGGAGGCCTAAGAGCCAAAGAGAAAATCCAAGAGAAGTTTGAATATAAAAAAGGGGATCGCGTGAAATTATTAGACCATGATGACTTTGGAATTGTATATAAAGAAATGGACAATTTCAATAATCTTGTTGTGTTCTATAACGGGGAATTTATTAAAGTAAATGTTAATCGACTTTTCTTAGAGGCACAAGCGAAGGACTTATATCCAGAAGGATATGATTTAGAAACATTGTCTGTGAACTGAAGGAGTTATTAAAAAAGCCGGTTCCTTAACGTTGAAGTGACCCCATAAAGTTAGACAGATTATTCCATTAGGCGGCTTGTTGGGCATGAGCTCGGTATTGTACCGGGCTCATGCCTTTTAATTCTGTCTTGATTCGTTTGTGATTATAGTATTCTATATATTTTGCTATATACCACGCCTGTTGATTATCCATAAGGTGGAAGAAAGAAGGTGCACGCGTCAGGGTGTATCCACCCTCTTTTTTTCCGAATCTCCTCCTTCCAACCACCCGAACTTTTGTTAGTACGTCAAGTGATTTTTATATAGCCTTGACGCCACAAAGAGGCCGTGTTTGGGTTTCATTCTTTAAATAACACATATGTATTTTCTTCCTATTTCTTTTGATACGTTTCTTTATGCAAGAACAGCAAAACGAGAGTTATCTAGAGCCTATTTAATAAAGTAGAGACAAATTAACAACATTGATGTTTCCGCTTAAACAAATTTTTTGTTTCTATACCGATTACACCTATTTTATAGAGTCATCTTATACCAGAACCAGGCTTTAAACTAAATTTATTCATCTCCAGTCTCCTTTTTATTTGTGCTTCATATATTGGTGATAAATTGAATGGAAAGGAGTGATATTCCTATGGCTCATGAACATAAAGATCACGCTGATGCGTTAGCTGCGAAGAAAAAACGTGATGCTGATGCGTTAGCTAAGAAAGAAAAACGTGATGCTGATGCTTTAGCCAAGAAAGAAAAACGTGATGCCGATGCTTTGGCTAAGAAGAAAAATCGTGATAGTAATGATAATGACAAATAATTGCTTTTAAATAAGAAGTGCCTTGATTCAGTACTGGATCAAGGCACTTTTTGTATTAGAACCCTGTACCATTACACCTAATGAAACACGAATTTCAATTATGAGTGTCTATCAATTTAGTTACATCTTAGTGCAAAAAACTTTGAAAATGAGGCTGCCCTTCAATGATTTCGTCTATAACATGCAGGGGCATGTCTTCATACAATAACTTACCAAAGAAAGGAGGATTTATTTTAAGTATTAACAACGAATTTAGGTGAAAAAAGATAGAAAAAAGGAGGAATTTATTTTGAAGATGGACGACGAATTTAAGTATGAAAAAAAGAAAAAAAAAGATAAAGACAAAGATAAGAAAAAAGATAAAGATAAGAAAAAAG
>NZ_KE952800.1:0-3428 GCF_000466385.1 Aneurinibacillus aneurinilyticus ATCC 12856 | reverse complement strand
AAGATAAGAAAAAAGATAAAGATAAGAAAAAAGACAAAGATAGAAAAAAAGATAAAAGACTGAATAATAATGAATTAGACCAGGATATATCATTAGACAACGATGCTGATGCAGATGTAGCAATAGATGTAGAAGCACAAGCCGATGCTGACGCGAAAGCGAAGGCTGACGCCGACGCGAAAGCGAAAGCCGATGCTGACGCCGATGCGGATGCTGACGCGGATGCTGACGCGGATGCTGACGCGGATGCCGACGCGGATGCTGATGCCGATGCTGACGCAGATGCGGATGCCGACGCGGATACCGATGCCGACGCGGATGCCGATGCGGATGCCGATGCTGACGCGGACGCAGATGCCGACGCTGACGCTGATGCTGACGCGGATGCTGACGCGGACGCCGATGCTGATGCTGACGCAGATGCCGACGCGGATGCTGACGCGGATGCTGACGCTGACGCAAGAGCAAGCTCTGGACACAATACGTTTAAAAACGGACACAATACCATTATCAACGTAACGGATAATGGCCCTGCATATATAGCTATGACCCTATCTACACTTACTATGTTGCAAACCTTAAAGGAAAATCAGAATTCAGAAAATATAGAAGCCCTAATCTCCGACCTCACTAATACACTTAACGAAATGTTACAAGTACAAAACGGTAATCGTAAAGCTATCATGGATGCTATTAAGGCTATCAAAAAAGACTAAGAAGTGAAAAACTTTGGAGGAGATTGTATGTCACGAACAAACATCTCACGTTGTACACTTTCGCCGAAAAAAGATAACAATAACCTATATGTGAAAGTTAAAAACAGAAACGAAGCTCTTAGTCGTCAATTTCAAATAAATGTATACGTTAAAGATACGTCAGCAAAAGAATTGTTACCCGTTTATGTCGATGACCAGCTTACACATGTAGATACCTTAAAGCCTGGAGCAGAGAAAGTTTATAGAATAGACGTGTCGAGTGTAAAGGAAAAGGTTATTTTTGAGATCGTTCAAAAAAAGGGAGGATCAGGTATTAAAGTTTCCAGAAACAGCAAAAATCCATCTTCCGTAGAATTACACATTAAATAAAAACCATAAGACTTTGGAGCTGATGCTAAAAGGTTACTTTACGTGTCCTTTTGGATCAGCTCCTTTTATTTATTTAACTATCAATTTTCGCCAGTTCTTTGTTTTTTCGTTCACGATGAGATTCTGTTTTTTTGCAAGGATTGATAGTAGGTGCTTCTAGAAATCTTCAGCGCCTTACACATCACCCGAATTATATATATCTGATTTGATAAATCGACACATGTTTGTGAGGGGAGGTAAGAAAAGGAGGAAGGGCGGTGAGCGGGAGCGGTCGGAAAAAGACACCTCGGCATTTCTTCCGCCAGAGCGCAGGGCGTACCCAACCTCTTCTTTTTTCCGAATCGCTTCCTTCCAACCACCTGAACTTTTGTTACTACGTCGAGTGATTTCTATATAGAATAAAAATAGCTGACGGTAATCGAAAGACAGTTGCTGTCCGCTTTCTAGTCAAGTAACGGTTTATTAACTAGGATACGTATAAAGGGGTAAATGGAGAATCTGCCGTGAAGAAGAACGACGTCAAGAACAACAGCGGAGTAACAGCAACTCTTCTGGCCGTTCTAGTTGGGGTGAAAACAGTAATTCCTCTAGAGGATCAGGTCGGGATAGCAACTACGATGATTTGCAGAGGAACCTCAGCGTTTTTTTATCTCCAAGTACCTTACAACAAATAGCTAGAGAAGTTGGATTTGTCCAACGACCAGGCATATTTATATTTTTCTTTTAAACAGAATTGGCACTATTAAAAATTATAAAAAGTGGTACTAATATAAGCTATTTTGCCATGATAAAGTTGATTCAAAAGGAATTAAATAACCATTATTTTAAGTTTGTAGAACAATTAAATAGAAGCTAATCACTTAGTATCCATGGTCATATTATGATGAGACGCTTATTTAAGAGATGGAAATGTTCTACGGAATCAGTTCGGATTTGTTAAGGGATTTAGAAAGTAAAGGGTACAACTGTAAAGGGTACAACTGTAAAGCATCAAGGGTGTTGATTATCCAGTATAATCCAGAGTGGATCGTCATCACACCGTGCCCCAAACGGGCGTCGGTTCGTCTCCCGCACAGAAGCGTAGAGAACGGGCGTCGGTTCGTCTCCCGCACAGAAGCATAAAGGGACGCTTTTTGCCCCAGCCGGTCCGGCCCTGGCGCCACAAAGCGGCCGTGTCTCTTCCTCGTGAGAAAGACGAGGGAACACGCCGACGTGTGCACCTTCTTTCCTCCATTTTATGGATAATCAACAGGTGTGGTAAAGTATATCTGACTTATGGAAAAAAGAGATATTTGTGTCATTAGGTAGCTCGATATCCGGAAAATCGATATGGTGTAGTAACGGATATTATTAATCCATCTTTAACAGAGAGAAGTGAATCTTATTGAACGAACATTTAATCTCAAGTTTGAAAATCGTTTTGGCCATGATTATTGTGGGAAGCTCGGTCGTAGCAGGTAAACTGATCGTTCAAAGTTTTCCCGTGTTCTTAGCATCCGAACTAAGATTTCTTATTGCAACCATTATCTTATTTCCAATATTGATAAAATTCGAAGGGTTTCCCTCTATTGGTAAGAGAGATTTATTAATCTTGTTTTTACAAGCATTATTTGGTGTATTTTTATTTAATATTTTTATGTTATATGGGCTTACAATAACCACAGCCATTGAGGGTGGGATTATTACAAGTACAATTCCAGCAGTCACAGGATGCCTTGCCTTCCTTTTTCTTAGGGAAAAATTAACCAAAAGTGTAATAACAGGAATTTTACTAGCGGTTTTAGGAACATTAACAATCAATTTTTCTGACTCTTTTACAACCGTTGGACGTGGATCTTCCCCTTTATTAGGGAATTTACTCATTTTTGGTGCCGTTATTAGTGAAGCCTTGTTTATTATATTCGGAAAGTTTATCGTACAACGGGTTAGTCCTCTGGCTATTTCAACTGTTGTCAGTATTTTCGGAACCATTTTATTTTTACCCTTTTCCCTTTATGAGGGTAATCGGTTTAACTTTGGAGAAGTATCTATTGCAGAGTGGGGATTAGTATTCTATTTCGGCATAGTTGTAACTGTCATTGCTTTTATTCTTATGTATCAGGGTGTTTCAAAAGTTTCTGCAAGTACAGCTGGAGTATTAACAGGTGTTTTACCAATGAGCAGTGTCATTCTTTCTGTGGTTATCTTAGGTGAAAAAGTCTCCTTTATCCATCTTATAGGAATAGGCTTTACATTAACAGCTATTTATTTGATTGCAAAACCGGCGAAGAAAACATGTAGCACCAATTATTAATATCAAAAATATCCATTTTTTAACTTCCCTCCGAAAGAAGTCTCCCACTT
>NZ_KE952799.1:1320-2492 GCF_000466385.1 Aneurinibacillus aneurinilyticus ATCC 12856 | reverse complement strand
CAATTTTAATAAAAGAATTGAAAAACGAAAAGGAATGGAAGGAAGCCTATCCAGTGATGAAACAATTGAGAACCCATTTGGATGAAGATCAATTCCTTCAATTAATTCAAGAAGCTGTACAAAAGGAAGATTATAAAATGGCTGCTTTATATGAAAATGAAAAAATGGTAGCAGTAACAGGCTTTATGCCTATGATCACTTTGTATAATGGAAGGTTCATTTGGGTTTGTGATTTAGTTACAGATTCAAATAATCGCTCGAAAGGATATGGTGAAGCACTTCTAAATTATGTACATAATTGGTCAAAGGAAAATGGCTATGATATCGTCTCGCTCTCATCAGGATTACAACGAATAGATGCTCATCGTTTTTATGAAAATAAGATGGAATATGACAAGGTTAGCTATGTTTTTTTAAAAAGACTTTAATTGCCCCGTTGTATAAAAGGTACATTTTACGCAACGAAAATTTAGGATGCACTTCTTCGCGAAAGACCATCGGTAAAATATGCGTTCATCCACGAACACCGCTTCGAGTACCGGCTGGAGAAGATGAGCAATGTTTTGAACGTATCCTGCAGCGGATATTACAAATGGAAGGGGCATCCCAAGAGCCATCGGGAGCGCCAGCACAAGGAATGGACGGAGCAAGTCAAGGAAGTCTATGATCAATCCCGCCAGCTCTACGGCAGTCCAAAGATCGCCAACTAGCTTCGTCAACAAGGTGTGGAGATCTCCGAGCGAACGGTGACCCGCATCATAAAGAAGCAACAATGGCGAGCAAACCAAATGAAAAATGGGGGACGGATATAACGTACGTCACGACCGGCGAAGGCTGGCTATATCTGGCGAGCGTAATGGATCGATATTCCCGTAAGATCATCGGCTGGCACATGAGCGACCGCGGCAGCCAGTACGCCTCTCACGATTACCAGAAGCAGCTTCAAGTCTATTCCATGATTGGGGGCATAAGCTACAAAGGAAACTGCTAAGACAATGCTTGCATTGAATCGTTCCACAGCATAATCAAAAAAGAACTGATTTAAATGAAAAAGCCGAATCCGATCATGTTCTCCTAAATATGCAGCAGTGCTTCCTGCACTGCCGGATTAAGATGAACCGGATACACTACCGCAATATCCTCATGCTTGTCTACTAACCGACGAATGGCAC
>NZ_KE952799.1:0-1220 GCF_000466385.1 Aneurinibacillus aneurinilyticus ATCC 12856 | reverse complement strand
TCCCGGCGAATTGTTCAAGCACTGGATGCTTATAATCATGACGTACCGTCGTTTTCAGGGCATCGATAACTGTATTGCCTGTAATATAAATGGTAGTATCCCTTTTACCTTCCTGTTTCAGGTTCTCCGCTGCCTGAGCGGTTGGTGCAAAGTGTAAGTCGGAGATGACACCCGTCAATTGACGGTTCATTTCTTCCGGATACGGTGAATATTTATTCCAGATCCGCAGCCCTGCCTCTAATCAGCTTTCGATGAATCTCATTTAAATATTGCCGTGACATCCCAACATGCCGAGCAATGAAGTTCATCCTTTACCATTAACGCAGTCGTCAAACGTGATCGAGATATCTTTCTCTATATTTTCTTAACAACCATTTTACCAGGATTATTTTTCTGCTTCTTAATTGATACTTTTGCCTGATAATTTCCTCTTTGCACGGTGAATTTATAAGGGACATTTTCGAAACTTTTTCCATTTATGTATCGTAATATATAATGCACAAAACATTTCCTTATCCTGCCCCTACAGTTGCCATGTTGTAGGGGGATTTTATTGTTTAACCCCCTAATTGGGTAAATATACCTATAGGTAATGGTATTTGTTTTGCTCCTCGGTTCTTGATGGCTATGGAGACAGCCTCTTATTTTTGTTCTACGAGCGTAGCATGTGCAATACAGTAGCAACTGTCTATCTCCCATGATACACCATCCTCAGTTGTTTTCTTAATTTTATGTAGTGCCTTCCGTAGCCGAGCAACATCTGGTTCATGACGACTTAAAAACATACTGTATTCTTCACTACCTTTGTGTCTATTTTGGAGTCGTTCCTGCATCTCTCAGTTCCTGGTCAGTCATTGGCCTCACCAACCTCTGCTTCGTTTCTTCGACCGGCTTCTCAATAGGATACTGGTATCGTCAATCAATTCACAATCCGACTTGTATATGTGTTTTTTGTGTTCTTCGCCATTAATCGATTTAGTTTCATCTTTAGTAATCCAATATTTATCAAACCTTGGACATTGTTCAACTTCAAATTCTTTACCGATTTTATTTGAATACCACCACGACAATTTTTCACCATTTATGCTACTTCCAGTGATTCGAACTTTCATCCATATTCCCCCTTCAATTCATACCATTCCACTAACTCCTGCTTTGTCTCTTCAGCAAAGTTTTTATAATACCCGATCAAGGGTGTTGATTATCCAGTATGATCCAGA
>NZ_KE952798.1 GCF_000466385.1 Aneurinibacillus aneurinilyticus ATCC 12856 | reverse complement strand
TTTCCTCCACCTTATGGATAATCAACAGGCGTGATAATAAATATATATTTCAGAAGTAAGGAGCCGGAATAATCTCTCTATATAAATCATGTTTGATATCTCGACATCGAAAAAATGCATGTCGATTTATCAAGTATTTAGATGTATAGAGTCAAGCTTCCAGCCTTCACATCTTTCATACAAAAAAACTCCCGCTCCCGGAATCTGTTCATTCAGGGACGAGAGTTTATCTTCTCACGCGGTACCACCCTGCTTATCCGCAAAAGAACTATGCGGATCGCCTTGTTTTACGGATAACGGGCCAATAGTGCCCGGCAGGGTTCTGACTATCCTGCTCTCAGGAGTAGCGTTCAGCAGCTCTTCTTGTAAAGATTCTCTCAACCAAGGAATCTTCTCTCTGTACAAGGACTTCCGCCTACTTATTCCTTCAACGAATTGCTCATAATGAAATTGTGTGCAGTACTATTTATTATACAGATTTACCATCTTTGCTGTCAATTAACCCTCATCCTGCCATTCCGTTTTTCGTACCGTATGAATAATGATATGCTGCACAACAACTTTTAGGCTTGCCACAATCGGCACGGCAAAAATTAATCCTGCGACTCCAGCGAGCTCGCCGCCGACCATAACAGATACAATAATGAGCAGCGGATGCATATGTAGAGACTTGCCGACAATGAATGGCGATACAATATTGCTCTCAAGCACCTGAATGATTGCATTAATAATTAAAACATATAGAGCCATCTTCCATGAAACAGTCAGTGCAAATAAAATAGCAGGCGCAGCACCAAATACCGGACCAATATACGGAATAACATTCATCACTGCAATAAATACAGCAAACACGATGGCATACGGTAGTCCAATGAAAAAATAACTGATATATGCCAGGCCAAAAACCACTACGCATACGATAAGCTGGCCGCGCACATAATGACCGAGCGCCATATTAATATCATGCAGCATGCGTCGAACCGTAGTACGATGTTTGGCTGGCACCAGCAGAAGAGCCCCTTTTTGCATCGGCTTCATATCTTTGAGCATATAAAACACGATAAACGGAATAAGCAGCACCAGCAGAATTCTCTCCATCCAATCATCCATTCCGGTGAACAGACCATTTACATAATTGGTTAGCATGGTTTCCATTCGCTGAATTCCCGTCGTAAGTCCTCCATGCAGCAAAAATGGAGTCTGCGCCTGTTGAATGCGAATCTGCCCAATCCAATTGCGATACGTGCTGACCATCTCCGGAAATTTGGCTGAAAGCTCTTTGTATTCCCGCATTAACACCGGACCGGTATTTACAATAAGAAAAAGCAGGAATAGAAAGAAAATCGTATAGATAAGAAATACGGCCAAGCCCCTTGGAAAATGACGATTCGTTAAAAAATTTACAACCGGATTTAGAAGATACGCGATAATGAGTGCAAAAAAGAACGGTGTCAGCACTTTCTTCATAATCTTAATAATCCCGAGAAAAAACACACTTACTTTTCCAAGGAGAAAAATAAGCAGCAAAGAAAGCAATATGACAATCATGAAATATAACCAGTTCGTTCTCGTTATTCTTTCCATCTTATTCACTTCCGCTCATACATAGCATTTGTATTTGTAGTATGTGCGAAAACAGAAAAAGAATATCAAACGTTGATTCTTCCCACTTTAACCAAAACTTCATAATGAATTAATATTCAACCAAAATTCGATCGGTATGATAAAAACATACTAGTTCTCAAGTTCCAAAAAAAGGAGAATAAAGATGTTATCTACAATGAAACAGGGTTATCGAATCATCTCTCTTGAGGGTGAAATGAACTACGAAAATTCACGTCACATCTCCAAAGAGTTATTATCCTTCATTACTGAAGAACAACATCACTACATTCTGGATGTATCGCGCTTAGAAAGTATAGATAGTACAGGACTGGGTATTCTTTTCTCATTCTGTAAAACATGTCATATACGGAAAAAAGAAAGCAAATTGGTCGCCGGCAATACATCCTGGTACAAGCTTCTGCACTTCTCCAAGTTAGATCGTGTACTTTCCATCTATCCAGATGTATCTACCGCCATTCTAACGTGTAAAATGGAGCCTGCTACAGGTTTTTCCATCCTTGAATACTAAGGTCGGTATCCCATGAGACGAAGAATGACGCTCCAAAAGCGAGTGATGATGGTACTGACCTTAGTCATTATCGGAGCTTTCGCGACATTATACTTTTTCGTAGATCATAGCGTTACCCAATCCTTACGGGCCGCTGCCCTGCGTGGCATGGAGCAGGCCTCTACAGAAGCTGCGATTCTCGTCGGAAAGGATCTGTCGGACAAGCAGCGTTCACTGTTCCAACTGGCTCAGTTTCCTGTTATTAAAGCGATTGATTCACGTCCAGATCGTGCATTTGAAGCAGGACGTTTCCTTACTTCGATTACACACAACCAGCCGGAATACGGAGCGTTGTATGTTGTTCTTCCCGAAGGTCGGATTATCGCCGGATCAAACGGCTATATGATTGGTAAAACATTTCCAGAACAGTCTATACTGGATGCAGTAAGAAATAAAGGTAAAGGAACGATTAATGATGTACATTACGGCGAAGACGGACATCCGTTATTTTATTTGGCTGAGCCCATTAATGACGGAAAAAGCTTTCTAATTGCCGCAATAAAACTGGAGGCCATAGGCTCATATATTAACCAGATAAAAATTGGACAGTCGGGTTATGCTTATCTTGTTAACAAATCTGGACTTGTGCTAGCCCACCCTGTCAAAGAATATGTGGCAAAATTGAACATAAACAAACAAAGCTTCGGCCCGTCCATGCTTCAAACCCAAAAAGGGCAAATGGAATATACGTCTGAAGGAAAACAACAGCTAACTTCGTTTCATCCTGTTGAACAAACAGGTTGGATTGTGGCTATTACACTTGAAAGTAAAGAAGCATACGCGGCCATCTGGCAGACTCGTTATGTCATTCTGACGGTTTCGCTTCTGTCCTTCCTCATTCTCATGTGTATCCTTTCCGTGCTCATGAAACAAATGCTTGTACGTCCCATACAGCGTGTACAGAAGAGCTTTCAAAATGCCGCTCAAGGAGATTTAACAGCACAGGTTCATGTGGAAAGAGAGGATGAACTGGGGCAGTTAGCTCACGGCTTCAATCAAATGACTGACGACCTGCGCAATCTGGTAGCCACGATGCAACATTCGGCGGAAGAAGTATCCTCCACTTCCGAGCAGCTCGCCGCAGCGGCGGAAGAAACAGGAGCCTCCGCCTCACAGGTAGCACATACAGTACAACAAATTGCAGAAAACATTGGAGAGCAGGCAGAAGCTGTCTCGCATGTGCACCAAGAGATGAGTGAAGCGCATCATAAGGTGAATGAGACAACCCTTGCCGCTTCACAGGCATTAACTGTAGCGGAAGAGACCAGGCAGGCTGCGAGAGAAGGGGCGAATGCAGTCAATGAGGCGATCCAGCATCTGGACATCGTGGCGCAAACTGTCGTTTTTGCTACAGAAACCATTCAGAAGCTTGGCAAGCGTTCAGAGGAAATCGGTAACATTGTCCACATGATCTCAACCATCTCTGACCAAACAAACCTTCTGGCCTTGAATGCAGCAATTGAAGCAGCAAGGGCAGGACAACATGGGAGGGGCTTTGCTGTGGTCGCCGAGGAGGTACGCAAATTAGCGGAGGAAGCTTCTCGAGCCTCACATGAGATTGTAGACCTTGTAACACATGTACAAAATGAAACAGCCATAACGGTACGCTCTATGGAAATGAACGCCGAACAAGTACAGCAGCAGATCGCAATGATTCATCAGGGTGGACATGCGCTTGAAAATATTGTAGAGAAAACCGAACACACAAAGGAAGAAATGGAAAAAATGGGACGTATGCAAAAAGAAATTCAGTATCTCGTAGAAAGCCTGCATGAACGTATCCAATTTATCGCTGCCGTCAGTCAGGAAACATCAAGCGGACTGCGTGAGGTATCTGCCTCCGTTCGAGACCAAAGTCAAGCGGCAGAAGAAATGTCCAGCAGCACTGATACATTGTCACAATTAGCCTCTAAAACTTATCAGGAAACATTGAGATTCAAAACCTAGACATTCATTAAGAAAAACTCGCGGGCATTGCCGCTCGGTCTTTTTCACCCACCATGCCATACACCCCGCGAGTTTTTCAAGTGATACGATCAAAAAAAGAGCAGCCCGCCATTTTTCCGGG
Organism: Aneurinibacillus aneurinilyticus ATCC 12856; assembly: GCF_000466385.1. Lineage (GTDB taxonomy): Bacteria > Bacillota > Bacilli > Aneurinibacillales > Aneurinibacillaceae > Aneurinibacillus > Aneurinibacillus aneurinilyticus. The sequence continues at coordinate 18,346 of NZ_KE952798.1, read as the reverse complement.
AGACTGCTCCATGTCTTTTTTGCCTTTTCCTCTATCTATCTTTACCGCGCCATTCTGCGGAACATCCGACTGCCGAAACCGGCTATATAGCGTGAAGGAATGTTCAGTATGCCTGTCATGCGTACATTGCGCAGCATACGCTTTCCTATTCCCGTGCGACCGTTCCATTTTCTACGACCTGTGCCCTGACGCATCATCCGTACAATTCCAATTGCGGCCATAATGGCCGCCCCCATCCAAAGCGAACGCTTCACCGAACCCATCTCCTTACATATTGGTCTCAAAAGGTGGGGGACAATCATCAAAAAACAAATCGTTCAGCGAATGAAGCGTTCCGTCTTCCTCTACTTGAAAGACTGAAGACACCTTATCCCCTGAAGCCGTGAATTCAATACAGCAGTTCCAGCAATAGTACTGATTGGTACCGATTTTACCGATATCCTTGGATTGGCAGTTCAGGCAACAATTCATCATCATCTCTTCCTCTCTGCAGGCGGAAGGGCCATTCTACTCCGGCCCGGAGACAATGACCGTATCTTCACCCATTTTTAAACGTTCCGTGCTTGGAACAACGGTGCGTCCGTCGATAATATCCGACAGAATCCCATTGGACAATTCATACCCTACTATCTTGCCCGATCCTGTCCGAAAGTAAACATCTTCCACAATCCCCAGATGTTCACCTTCTGCTGTCACGAACGCTTTTCCCTGTATCGGGGAAGAACCGGTCTGGATACTCATCCAGCCAGGAGGAAAGGTTGAAAACGATACAATCGCCTGCTGATCGGCTATCGATACACAATCCGTGCCAATCGCACAAACCGCTTTTGCCGGGATATATGTGCCCTGTTTGAGAAATCCTTTTTCTCCTAACAGAATACCGGCCCATTGCTTATGTTCATTAAACAGAAGATCATGGACATAGCCCACCTCTTTGCCCCGATCCAATTCAATGACGGGAAGTCCAATGACGTCGCGTACCCGCTGCATGACGCTCATCTCCTTCCATATCCTTTAGTATGGGGCAAATCAAGGGGGATATGCTGTCTAAAGGATGCCAGGGAATCCTTATTCCGACTTGGTCAACTCTGTTAGCGCGTTCTGTGCCAGAATATGGCCTGGGTTAATGGAAACGGCTTTTTCAAATTGCTGTCTGGCCTCGTCCATTTGCTCAAGGAATGCATAGGCAACACCCAAATTGTACAGTGCATCATCATGCTCCGGCTCAAGCTCAAGTGTTTGTAAGAATACATCCCGCGCCGCTTCGATTCTTCCCATCCGGGCATATGTCATTCCTTTGTTGAAACAGGCTTCTATATCATCCGGTCGTTCCATCAGGCAGGCATCAAAATGCTCAATCGCCTTCTCTAGTTTCTCCGACTGCATGTACGACATCGCAATCATAAATTCCAAATCATGATGCTCCATGCCATGTTCTCTGGCTTTCTCAAACGAGACACGGGCTGATTCGTAATTACCCACATTAAAATACGAATTACCCATCCCATAATATGCTAGCTCCAGCCCGGGTTCCAATTGGGTCGCACGGGCAAACCATTGTATAGCATCGTTCTCATGCCCGGTGGCAGCAAGAATGTTACCGATATTGCAGTATGGCTTTGCATATGTATTGTCTTCCTTTATCGCTTTCTCGAATAAATTCAACGCTTCTTCAAAATTTCCTTGAGCTAGCTCCTGTAGCCCCGAATCATTGTAATCTTCCGCCGCTTTACGCAAACATATGCACCTCTTTCCCTATATTTCAGACAACTTCTTTTACTATACCAAAAAAACTTTATCATCACAGAACATTCCTATTCCCTGTTTTTAAAAACAAAAAAGAGGTGAAATGCAGAAAAAGATACAGAATAAGGCTTATACCTTGCTCTCCATCAGTTTCCGCTTCTTACCTCTCATTTGTTATCTTTTGACGCTGTCTCGCATCAAAATATGCCCGATGCGTTCTGCTGCTTCCCTTACCTGTTCCTCCGTGTTGCCATACCCGAAACTAAAGCGAATTGCCGACTCCAGACGCTTGTCCGGCAAGTTCATAGCACGTAGCACATGCGAAATCTCCAGTGAACCCGATGTACATGCCGAGCCGCTTGCAGCGGCAATCCCTGCTAGATCAAGATGCATAAGCATGGCATCTGTCTTTATTCCAGGGAAACTGACATTTAAAACATGAGGCATATACAATTCCGGATGTCCATTAATAACATATTCTACGCCTTGCTTATTCCATACATCAAGCATAATATTGCGCAGCATTTTGTAATGGTCACGACGTTCCGTGCGGGTCTCCATCGCCAGCTCGGCCGCACGGGCGAATCCAGCGATTCCTGGCACGTTCTCCGTGCCTGCACGGCGCTTTTTCTCCTGATTGCCACCATACAAATAAGGTGCAATCTTGATCCCGTGCCGAACGTACAATGCACCGATGCCTTTTGGTCCATTGATTTTATGCGCTGAAACGGACAATAAATCAATGTGCAGACGCTTCACATCTATCTCTTCGATGCCAAATGCTTGTACCGCATCCGTGTGGAAATAAACACCTTTCTCCTGAGCCAGCTTACCCATTTTGCCGACATGTTGCAATGTACCAACTTCATTGTTGCCGAACATGATGCTAATTAATACCGTCTCTGGGCGGATTGCCCGCTCCACATCTTCGACAGCGACGCGGCCTGTTTCATCCACCGGTAGATACGTAACCTCATAGCCAAGTGATTCCAGATGCTCGCACGTATGCAGCACAGCATGATGCTCGATTTGGCTTGTAATAAGATGCTTGCCTTTGCTCTGATTAGCTTCCATAATTCCAACCAATGCCATATTGTCCGCTTCAGTACCGCCGCTCGTAAATATGATTTCGCCCGGTTCTGCGTTCAGGCAGCGAGCGATAACAGACCGAGCTTCATCTACAACATGTCGCGTTCGTTGACCATAGCGGTGCATACTCGAAGGATTACCGTGCATATCCTGATAGTACGGAAGCATCGTCCTGAGCACTTCTGGATGGACAGGTGTAGTCGCCGCATGATCCAAATAAATTTCTTGCATATCTTCCTACTCCTTACCGCTCATAGGATACTTAAATATAAAACATATACGAATCAGACTTGCCTTCTTCCTTATAGGTGATTAAGTCCTCCAATGTAGTAGAATCAAGAACTCCGCTAATGCTATCCCTGATACGCATCCAAAGATCGCGTTTCGCCGGATCTTCCTCTTCCTCAAATTCCACCGGACTAATCGGCCCCTCCAGAACACGGATGACATCCCCTGCCGTAATTTCTTGCGGCGGATGGGCCAGAATATATCCGCCATAGGCTCCGCGAATGCTTTTAACTAGACCAGCATTGCGTAGAGGAGCAACCAATTGCTCCAAATAGTGCTCGGATAAATCATGCTTTTGTGCGATTGCTTTCAACGACATCTGCCCTTCACCGTACCGGTTGGCTAACTCCATCATAATCGTCAGGCCGTAACGGCCTTTGGTTGATATTTTCAAACAAATCCCTCGCTTCTTTATTTTTCTTTTCTTATCTTTTGCAGATACTCCTTCATGTGCCGTTCATAGCCGATTTCTTTCGGCTTATAAAATGCTTCCTTTACTTCCTGAGGCAAATATGGTTGCTTTACGTATGCATTCGGATAATCGTGTGGATATAGATAGCCTTCTCCATGTCCAAGATTTTCCGCTCCTTTATAATGCATATCCCTAAGATGCAGGGGAACAGCACCGTGCCCGTGCTGTCGTACATATCGCAGTGCTTGATTAATGCCTGTATAAGCGGCATTACTCTTCGGCGCAGACGCAAGATATGTAGTGGCATGAGCCAGCGGAATGCGACCTTCCGGCATTCCTACCAATTCCAGTGCCTGAAAGGCAGCTACCGCAACCTGAAGCGCTCGCGGATCACCATTGCCTATATCTTCTGATGCGGCAATAACGAGTCTCCGTGCAATAAAGCGTGGATCTTCCCCCGCATCAATCATGCGGGCCAGCCAGTATAAAGCTGCATCTGGATCAGAACCACGAATCGATTTAATAAAGGCGGAAATCGTATCATAATGATTATCTCCCGTCTTATCATATCGTACTGCACGCCGTTGAATGGAATCAACTGCCACATCAAGTGTGATACGTACCTCCCCATCTTTACTTCTTGGGGTGGTGGCAACAGCAAGTTCCAGTGCATTTAACAGACGACGGCTATCGCCTTCCGCATAACGAATTAAATGGCTGCGTGCCGCATCCTCAATCGTAACAGGTAATTCTCCATATCCACGTTCTTTGTCTCCTAGTGCCCTATCAATCACCCCGCTTAATTCTTCTATACTAAGCGCTTGCAATTGAAACAATTGGGAACGGGATAACAGCGCTGCATTCACTTCAAAGAAAGGATTCTCCGTCGTTGCGCCAATAAGCCGTATTGTTCCATCTTCTACATACGGAAGTAACGCATCCTGTTGTGCTTTATTGAATCGGTGAATTTCATCTACAAACAATGTAGTTCCCTGTCCGTACATCTCGCGGCGCTGCTTAGCCTCGTCCACGACCCGTCGAATATCGGCCACACCTGCTGTTACCGCATTAATATCGGTAAAATGTGTCTTCGTTGTACGGGCAATGATACGGGCCAGCGTCGTTTTGCCGGTTCCCGGAGGGCCATGGAAAATTAGCGAAGAAATTTGATCCGCTTCGATCGCTCGGCGCAGCAATTTTCCCTCGCCAAGAATATGCGTCTGACCGACAAGCTCATCCAATGTACGCGGACGCATCCGATCTGCGAGCGGCTGGTGCCTACTTTGGCCACGCTCCCGTTCTTCTTCATCAATATAAGAGAACAAATCCATACGCCGGCCTCCTTCTTTCCGAGCATATACCTAAATCTTAGTAATTATAGTAGATAAATAAGCATAAGTAAAGGATGCCATATTGAATCAGCATCCTTTGCTTATGCTTTTGGATTACAGATTGACTAGTCGTCACGCAACACTTCAATTCCCGCCTTTTCCAGCAAATCACGCACAATAACGCTTGTCATGATAAGGCCGGCAACTGACGGCACAAACGCTACACTAGCTGGAGGGCGCGTCGCTTTGCGAATCGGGGAATCAGGATTTTGTACGACATCCTGCAGCACTTCTTCGCGTGCCAAAATAGGGGCTTCTGTCGAATATACAACCTTAATCCCTTTCTTAATGCCTTTCTTACGCAGCTCACGGCGCAGCACCTTAGCGATCGGATCGTACGACGTATCGAACAGATCCGCTACCTGAAAACGCGTAGGATCAAGCTTATTAGCTGCTCCCATGCTGCTAATAAGCGGAATACCTCGCTCCCGGCATTGTAAAATCAAGTGCAGTTTGGCGGAAATCGTATCCATTGCATCTGCTACATAATCAAGCTTATGTTCGAAAAGCTGTTCATACGTTTCATCATTATAGAACATTTTAAGCGTAACGACTTCACATTCCGGATTAATCGTCGCAATACGCTGCTTCATAATTTCAACTTTCTGCTGTCCGACCGTCTCCAATGTTGCCGGGAGCTGACGATTACAGTTTGTGATGTCTACATCGTCTTTGTCAATGAGAATAAGCTTTCCAACGCCAGTACGGGCAAGCGATTCGACCGTAAACGATCCGACTCCGCCGACACCTAATACGGCCACAGTGCTATTCTTAAACAGTTCGATTCCCTCGCGGCCGACCGCAAGTTCTGTGCGTGAAAATTGGTGCAGCATAACCTTCTCCTTTTTATGTGGAATTTAAAATAAAAACACTTCTTCCAATTATGTACCCTTTTTTGCTAAAAAAGCCTTTTTATCCATTGAAAAAACCCGCAGAAATTCAAATCTGCGGGCCTTGGTATTAATTGCATAATAGGAGTGAAGAACCCCGGTAATGCCGTGATGCCAGTGTTTTGAACCTGCTCTCGCAGGTGGGAGCTCTGCCCGGCACTTTGCAGGTCCGCTCAAGACAGGGCGGCTTTTGCGCTGTGACAGGACTCCGAGTTCCCGTTTTGTTAGTGTTGGTACAAAACAAACGGCATCTCACGTACATCGCAGGGTTCTAAACTTATCGTGTTTTTATATTACACAATCTTGAAAACGATTTCAAGAGGTACATTCGGCCCAATTTTTACTAATAATTACCAAGTAACTTACTTCTCATCCGATTTCTTCGGCATAACGACGCGTATTGATAATTCTTCCAGCTGTTTATCATCAACCGAACTTGGCGCATTTGACATAACATCACGCGCACTCGCTGTTTTCGGGAATGCGATTGTGTCACGCAAACTACTACGGCCAGCCAGAATCATAATAATGCGGTCAAGACCGAACGCAATGCCGCCATGCGGAGGCGTCCCATATTCGAACGCGTCAAGCAGATAACCGAACTTCTCCTGAACTTCCTCCTGACCAAGTCCAAGCGCTTTGAACATTTTTTCCTGTACATCACGCTTGTAAATCCGCATGCTTCCGCCCCCGATTTCGAAGCCATTAAGCACCATATCATATGCCTGAGCACGGATTTGACCCGGATCTGTATCAAACAGATGGATATCCTCCGGACGCGGACGGGTGAACGGATGGTGCAGCGCCACATAGCGTTTCGCATCTTCATCCCATTCTACCAGAGGGAAGTCTACAACCCATGCGAACGCAAATTTGCTTTCATCAATAAGGCCAAGCTCTTTACCGAATTTCAAGCGCAATGCGCCCAAGGAATCCGCTACGACCTTCGGTTTATCCGCTACGAAGAGCAACAAATCATTGTTTTCTACCTGCATGCGATCTTTTATTGTGGCGACTTCTTCTTCAGTGAAGAATTTTGCGATCGGCCCTTTTATTTCATCATCTTTAAATGCCATCCATGCAAGTCCTTTTGCACCGTAGCGGGCTGCGAATTTCATTAGCTCATCCACATCTTTGCGGGAATAATGTGCGCATCCCTTTACGTTGATACCTTTTACTTGACCGCCTTTTTTCACTACGCTGTTGAATACTTGGAAGCCGCAATTCTCAGCGATATCACCAATATCCACAAGCTCCATGCCGAAGCGCAGATCCGGCTTGTCTGAACCATAACGGTTCATCGCTTCTGCATACGTCAGGCGCTGGAACGGCGTCTCAATCGTTACATCCAGTACTTCTTTGCACAGTTTCGCCATCATCTCTTCCATCATGGCAAGCAAATCTTCCATGTTAAGGAACGATGTCTCAATATCGACCTGAGTGAATTCCGGTTGACGATCAGCACGCAGATCTTCATCACGGAAGCAGCGAACGATTTGGAAATAGCGCTCATAACCCGCTACCATTAAGAGCTGCTTGAAGATTTGCGGTGATTGCGGCAGCGCAAAGAACTCTCCCGGATTCACACGGCTTGGAACAAGATAATCGCGTGCCCCTTCCGGCGAGCTCTTAATTAGCATCGGCGTTTCCACCTCAAGGAAATCGTGTCCGTCCAGATAATCGCGGAACAGCTTCGTTACCTTGTGGCGTAGAGCCATTGTACGGTACATTTCAGGACGGCGCAGGTCCAAATAGCGGTATTTCAGGCGCACCTGCTCATCTACATCAATGTCGTCTTCAATAAAGAATGGCGGTGTTTTCGCCTGGTTGATAATCTCGATTTCGCTTACCTGTACCTCGATTTCACCTGTTAGCATGTTCGGATTTACTGTTTCTGGATCGCGCTCTACGACTTTCCCTTTTACACTAATAACATATTCTGTGCGTACTTTATCACCAATTGCGTGCGCTTCCGCATTAATTTCCGGGTTGAATACAACCTGCACAAGACCGCTACGGTCACGCAGATCAACGAAAATAACTCCCCCCAGATCACGGCGCTTTTGCACCCAACCATTTAGTGTAACCTCGCTGCCTACATCAGATTTGCGGAGCGTACCGCAAAATACACTGCGTTGTTTGAATTCCATCTCTCTTCCTGCCTTCCTTACTTGTCTTTTTGAACCATCGTTTGAACCGTTTCTGCCACCTGATCAAAAACGATTTCCTGCTGGTTGCCTGTCTCCATGTTTTTCAGCACGACTATTCCTCGTGCCAGCTCATCTTCTCCAATAATGGCCACAGTTTTCGCCTGCAGCCGATCAGCAGCCTTTAGCTGTGCTTTCATCTTCCTGCCAAGGAAATCTTTATCCGCAGTCATTCCCTGACGCCGAAGCTGATCTAACAGCAAAAACGCCTTTTCCTCCGCTGCTTCCCCAAGACCGACAATAAAACAATCAAGCGAACGATCTACCGGCAATTCCACACCTTGCGTTTTCAATGCAAGCAGAACACGCTCAATACTCATGGCGAAACCGATGCCCGGCATATCATTGCCGCCAATCTCTTTGACAAGACCGTTGTAGCGTCCGCCGCCGCAAATGGTGCTTACCGCTCCAATGCCGCGTTCCATAATTTCAAATGCTGTGTGCGTATAATAATCAAGGCCCCGCACAAGATTCGGATTTATTTCATACGCGATACCTAAATCGTCAAGATGCTTTTTTACTTTCGTAAAGTATGCGCTTGATTCTTCATTCAGGTAGTCTAAAATGACCGGTGCGCTTTTCATCAGTTCCTTGTCCGCATCTTTCTTACAATCAAGAATGCGTAGCGGATTGCGTTCCAGACGTGACTGACAATCCGAGCAAAATTCGTGGATATGCGGCTCAAAATGGCGAATTAACGCATCTCGGTGCGCTTTGCGGCTTTGTGCATCCCCTAGGCTATTCAACTCAACATGCAGATTCTTTAGCCCAAGCTCTTCATAAAATCGCATCGCTAGCGCAATCGTTTCCGCATCGATGGACGGATGATTGCTGCCAATCGCCTCCACACCGAACTGGGTAAACTGGCGCATTCTCCCCGCCTGCGGTCGCTCATAGCGGAACATCGGACCTATGTAGTACAATTTGGTCGGCTGCTGGGGCAAGCCGAACATTTTGTTCTCAACATAAGAGCGAACGGTAGAGGCGGTGCATTCCGGGCGTAGCGTCAGACTGCGTCCGCCCCGGTCTTCGAACGTATACATCTCCTTCTCCACAATGTCGGTCGTTTCACCAACGCCGCGGTGGAACAGCTCTGTATGCTCAAAAATCGGTGTACGGATCTCTAAATAATTGTAGCGGCGGCAAATGTCACGCGCTTTATCTTCGATATACTGCCATAGCTCGACTTCTCCAGGCAGAATATCAGCCGTTCCTCGTGGAACCTGAATCATGTTCGGACCTCCTAATGTTAGAATTTGTTCCGGATATTTAGTCCGTAAATAAGAAAAAACGGCGAGTTTTTTCAGGCAATACATATCGGAAGAAAGTAGATAGCCTTCTTTACAGCAACATCTATTTTCTTATCCAATTAAAAAATCCCCCGCCACTGACACAGTCGTCAGGGACGAGAGATTGGTTCACAATTCCCGTGGTACCACCCTATTTGGATATGATTATCCCACTTATTAATCCCGTAACGAGGGTAAACGCCATGTGTTTCCACTGGTCTTCAGGGTTGTCTTTCATCAAGAACTGTCGAGAATGCTTCCAGCCAATGGCATTCCTCTCTGTGCGGCATTGCTTCCTGATTACTTTATGCCCTTCATCAGATCTATTTTCATTTGTCACAATTGTGTTTTATATTACGCGTTTCGACATTAATTGTCAAGCCTTATACAAAGAAAAGAGCTCATTAAGCGCTGCAATTTTTGCTTCGGTATAATGCTTATAGTTATCGTTATACGCCTTTGGCTCTTTTGGATTAGCAAAACGAGAAATGCTGCCGGTAATAGGGTCTACCCACTTGCTGGCGGCTCCGCATCCCAGTCCTACAATGGACTGGACCTCTTCCATAATCATAATGTTATACAGGCTCTCCTGGCCTGGCTTGGCATAGCCAACATTCTCCAAGTTACCAAGAATATTCTTTTGGCGATACAAGTAATACGGCACATAATTGTGTGCCTTCGTCCAAGCCTCCGCCAATTTCATCATTTCTCCTATTTCCTCACGGGTTGCTACACGATATTTCTCCTTGTTGCGTGTCATCTCCGAAGCTCGTTTAAAAGAGAGCGTATGAACAGTAACGGATTCCGGCATCAGCTTCTCTGTTTCCTTCAATGTATATTCAAACTCTGGCACACCTTCCCCGGGCAATCCAATAATTAAATCCATATTAATATTATTCATGCCCGCCCCGCGTGCCAAATGAAATTTATCGACTGTCTCCTGTACCGTATGATGCCGACCGATCGCTTTCAATGTTTCTTCGATGTATGATTGGGGATTAATGCTGATGCGATCGATGTTCCACTTCGTAAGCACGGCCAGCTTCTCCGGTGTAATTGTATCAGGCCGACCTGCTTCCACTGTAATCTCACGTACTTTATCCATATTAGGAAACGACGTATACATCTCTTCATACAGCATGTCCATTTCTTCCGCCGTAATGCTTGTTGGCGTACCGCCACCAAAATAAATGGTCGTAATGCCGATATTGTTCTCCTTCAGCCAACGACCAATCTCTCTCATCTCATAATGCAAACCACCTAGAAATGAATCGACAGACCCCTGTTTTCCACCAATTGCATAGGCTGGAAATGTGCAGTATGCACATTTGGTTGGACAGAAAGGAATGCCGATATACAGGCTAACCTCATGCCGCAAGTCATACAAATCTGGCACCATAGCCAATTGGCGATCAGCAATTTGCTGCATCAGTTCAATTTTGCTCTCATGAATCAAGTAATCTTCCTTCAATTCCTGGCGCGCTTGCTCATGTGGCACTTTTTGCCGAATTTTACCGTGTAAAAGCTTTGTAGGGCGAATGCCGGTAAGAATCCCCCAGGGTTGCTCAATGCCTGTATACCGTTCCAGTACATTTAGCAGCGGATGATTGATTATTTGTTTGGCCTTTTTTCGCCATTCCTTTGCATCCTTTCTATCAGGAACCACACGCATATAGGAAGACTCATATGTTTGATCGGTACTTGTATTCATCAAACACACACTTGCACGCAGCTCCTTATCGTCATCCAGACAGAACTCGATGACAATATCAGCCTTCGCATCCTTTTCAAATGTAACCTGTACCTCTTCAAAAAAAAGACGGATAATATGTTCTACGGATCGGTGGAAACTTTCCTCCAAGCCATTTACCTGTATGTTCATGAAATAACTCCTTCGTTTAGCACTTTCCGTTACGAGTGTAGCCGAGTACATGAAGAGGGTCAAGTATGAAAAAGCCCTACTGATTGAAGGTTCACTTTATCATATCCGCTTTGGCTACTTTAAAATCCGAATCGTATATATAAAATTACCTTGCTCCCCGTTTCCATTTACTTGCAAGTTTTGTTACTATTAAAAGGAAAATCATGTGGACGAGACAATGGAGAAGGAGTAGTGTCTATGGAAAAACTGATGTTTTTAACAAAATTCTTGCGTTCACCACGTAACATCGGAAGCGTAACCCCAAGCTCCCGCTTTCTCGCCAAAGCCATGGTAAAACCGGTTGACTGGAATTCTGCCAAGCACATAGCTGAGCTCGGCGCCGGAACCGGAGTATTTACCAAACAAATCGATCGATTGCGCTTACCTGATTGTAAAGTAGTTGTATTCGAGCAGGATCGCAACATGCGCAAACGTCTTGAACATCTCTATCCCGGATTGTACTATCATCATGATGCCTGTGACATCTCCTCAGCGATGAAACAATATGGAATCAATCAATTTGATTACATACTTTCCGGCCTTCCATTTACGAATTTTTCGCAAAAATTGCGTGATGAGATTATGGATGAAGTTGAACGAGCACTAAAACCCGGTGGAACATTCGTCGCGTTTCAATTCTCGCTCCAAATGAAAAAACAGCTGGCAGAGCGGTTCGGAGATATTAGCCTGGAGTTTGTTCCAATGAATGTATTGCCGGCATTCGTATATTGCTGCAGAAAAATAAAGTAAACGATTGTTCGTAAAGTTGCGGTTACATAACCCCCTCCTTCTTCCAGCTCTAGCAAAGGGAGAGATGGGTGGAAGGAGGCTTTTTTCTGTTTCATTGTGATTATATTGGGATTCAAGCAATAAGAGGAGAAAGCGGATGAACCTGTTAGAGATAAGCGTGAAATATTTACTGCGAGGCATTGGGTTCGTCGAATACTTTCCAATATATCTTTGATCCCACGTTCAACGGACAGTCCCCCCACCTCCAGGCTTCAGAGGCAAAAGAAGCGTTAGGTGGGGAATGGCTGCCTGTTAAAGTCCGATTCATTCAATTAAACAGTTCCGAAGCATTTTTTTCCTAAGACTTGCTCTCGATAAGTAACGTTACCGGTCCGTCATTCACCAGAGCAACTTCCATCATGGCGCCGAATATGCCAGTCTCTACCCTCAATCCTTGCTCTCGCAGCTTTTCATTGAAAAAATCATACAGCGGTTCTGCTTGCTCAGGACGAGCGGCATCCACAAAGCTGGGGCGTCTGCCTTTGCGCGTATCCCCATAAAGCGTAAATTGTGATACGGAAAGAATCGCGCCATCCACATCTTTTACCGAGCGATTCATTTTCCCGTCCCCGTCTTCGAAAATCCGCAGGTTGGCGATTTTCTCCGCCACATATTCCGCATCGTCTTTCGTATCGCTATGGGTAATGCCTACTAGCAAAACGAGCCCGCTATCAATTTTCCCGGTCATTTCACCATGTACCGTAACGGATGCTTGTTTGGAACGTTGAACAACTACACGCACTATACGACAACCCCTTCTACGTATTCATCACCCGGTGTACGGAATAAACGTCGCGAATTTTTTTGATTCGCTCCACTACCTTGTGCAGATGATCCAGGTTCTGAATCGCTATGGTCATATTAATTTTTGCCACACGATTCTTATCCGATTTACCGGATACGGCCGTAATGTTTGTTTTCGTATCAGCAACAGTCGCCAATACCTCATTAAGCAAACCGCTTCTGTCATGACCGGTAATCTCAATGTCAACATTATATTCATGCTTCAGGTCGGCATCCCATTCTACCGGAATGAGCCGGGCTCGATCTTCTTCACTACAGGATTGCAGGTTCAGGCAGTCCTGCCGGTGAACCGAGACGCCCCGCCCACGCGTGATGAAACCGACTATATCATCTCCTGGCACTGGATTACAGCAGCGAGAGAAGCGGATAAGCAAGTTATCTATTCCTCTTACGCTTACTCCATTATCCGGCCGCCTACGTCGCGGAGGCTCATGCCTAACCTCTGTAACGTTGGACATTTGCTCTTCCCGTTCTTTGCGTAGTTTGTCAGTCAGACGAGTGGCAATCTGCGCCCCGGTAATACCACCATATCCGACTGCAGCAAACATATCTTCTTCGCCCTGGAAGTTGAACTTGCTGGCTACCTCCTGCAAATTGTCAGGTAACATCACTTCTTTCGGCTCGAAGTTATTCCTGCGAAGTTCATTTTCTACCGATTCACGGCCCTTGGCTACGTTCTCTTCCCGTTTTTCTTTCTTGAACCACTGTTTAATCTTATTCCGTGCATGAGACGACTTGGTGATTTTTAACCAATCACGGCTCGGTCCATAGCTATGCTTGGACGTCAGCACTTCGATAATATCTCCTGTTTTTAACTGATGATCCAGCGGGACGATTTTTCCGTTGACCTTTGCACCAATCGTACGGTTTCCGACTTCGGAATGAATACGATACGCAAAATCCAGCGGAACTGATCCCTTAGGCAGTTCAACTACATCTCCCTTCGGGGTAAATACAAAAACGAGATCAGCAAACAGGTCCATTTTCAGGGACTCCATGAACTCCTGAGCGTCTTTTGTGTCCTGCTGCCATTCAAGAATTTCACGAAACCAGGAAAGCTTTGTTTCAAAGCTGCCTTCGTCCCCGACCTTTGTGCCTTCCTTGTAGGCCCAGTGTGCCGCGATCCCGTACTCAGCAATGCGGTGCATCTCGGCCGTACGAATCTGCACTTCCAATGGTTCTCCGTTTGGTCCGATTACTGTTGTGTGCAAAGATTGGTACATATTCGCTTTCGGCATCGCGATATAATCCTTGAAACGGCCTGGCATCGGCTTCCATAATGTATGGACGACTCCAAGCGCTGCATAGCAGTCACGAATATCATCAACAATAATCCGCACCGCCAGCAAATCATAAATTTCATTAAATTCTTTGTTCTGCTTGACCATTTTGCGATAGATGCTATAAATGTGCTTTGGTCGACCTGAAATCTCTGCCTTAATATGGATTTCCTGCAGCTTTTCCTGCATGGTTTCAATGACGCCCTCAATAAACTTCTCACGTTCTGCCCGCTTCTTTTTCATTAAATTGACAATGCGGTAATATTGTTGCGGATTAATGTAGCGAAGCCCAGTATCTTCCATCTCCCATTTGATAGAAGCGATCCCAAGCCGATGGGCAAGCGGGGCAAAAATTTCCAGCGTTTCGTCTGAGATTTGCCGTTGCTTAGCTTCCGAAAGATGTTTCAGCGTCCGCATATTGTGCAGCCTGTCAGCGAGTTTAATGAGCATCACACGCAAATCCTTTGCCATAGCAAGAAACATTTTACGGTGATTCTCTGCTTGCTGCTGCTCTTTCGATTTAAATTTAATACGGCCGAGTTTTGTAACCCCTTCCACCAGATTGGCAACTTCCGTTCCGAATGCGTCGGCAATCCCTTCTCTGGTCACATCTGTATCTTCGACCACATCATGCATAAATGCCGCCGCGATCGTGACTGCGTCCATCTGCAAATCAATAAGGATGCCTGCTACAGCGATTGGGTGGATAATATACGGCTCTCCAGATTTCCGTACCTGTCCTTCGTGGGCTTTACGTGCGAACTCATATGCCCCAAGAAGAAATTCAACGTCTTTTTCCGGCAGATACTTTTTCGCTTTTTCTATGACCTGATCGATTGCAGTCTCAATCGCCGTTTCGATGCTCATGACACTATCTCCTTTGTCACTCCCCTAGAATATTACCTTTTATTATCTGTGAATTATAAGGGAAAGTAAAGGGGGCGTGTTCGTACGGCATATATTACAATAAAAAAATCCTTCCAAGAAAGACAAGCAAGGAAGGATTTTGAAAATATTTGTTCAATATTGGATGAGCGTGAAAACATCGCTATCTGAACCTAGCTTTTCACGTCCGTTCAGATACGTAAGCTCAATCAGAAAAGCTAAACCTACAATTTCGCCGCCCAGCTTTTGCACAAGGTCAATCGTTGTCTTGATGGTACCTCCTGTCGCCAACAGATCATCAGCAATCAGTACACGTTGTCCCGGTTTGATAGCATCCTTATGCATTGCAAGCGCATCTTTTCCATATTCGAGGGAATACTCAGCTTGTATGGTTTCATACGGTAGTTTGCCTTTCTTACGTACCGGTGCAAAGCCCACTCCCATCTGTACAGCAAGCGGACATCCTACCACAAAACCTCGCGCTTCAGGCCCTACGATAATATCCGGTTTTTTCTCCTGTGCAAATTCAACCATTCGCTCAATCGCTGCACGGTAGGCCGGTCCGTCGGCTAGCAGCGTTGTAATATCTTTAAACCGAACGCCTTCTTGCGGATAATCGAGAATAACTCGAATCTTTTCCTTAAAATCCATGATAAATCTTCTCCTTTGTTCCGGCGTCCTGCAGCGTAAATCGCTTTAAAAACGCACGCAATGATTGATATGAGGAATATAAAAGTTCCGTTTCTAGCTCCAGTGCTTCCTTCTGCCGCTGATAAACAATCGATTCGGTCAAATCCCGTTTCTGCTTCATCTGCGATAGCTGGTAACTCTGCTCATCCTTCTTAAGAAAATCAAGGTCATGGAACACTTCCAATATGAATAGGACAGCCGATGGAGTCAGCTTTTTCGCCTGTGCAAGCAATGGAATATCTTTGCGTAACAACGATTTATGCAGATATACGGTTTTGTACACTTCTTTAAATTGCTCACGTGAAGGTAAAGACGACAGCGCATTCGGCTCCTCACCGAACAGACAGTACAGCCGCTCCAATTCAGGATGCACACTCAGCGTATCTTCCAGTTCTTTATAGGATCGCGGCAAATCATATAACACAAGCTGGCGTATCTCCGGATTCGGCTCTAATTGAAGAGTAAGCCATTTCTGCACCTGTTGCTCTAGCTGACGCTGCCCCTGCGGACGAAAAGAGACAATGCGCACCGATGCCTCGCCATCCAGAGCGGCCAGCTTCTCCAGTTTGCTGCGTGTGCCACGCCAGTCAAACACCTGAAGACCGGGCACGGTTACGTCTTTTAACACGAATTGAGCTTTGCGTTGATTGTTCCATTCATTCACCGCCAGCTCCCCTACCACATTCGCCTCATCGCGTGGCGATAATTCCGCTGCGATGTCTGCCATTTTAAATCCGATTCCGTCCAATGTGACGCCATCCTGGCGAAACTGGCACTTGATATGATTCTCATCCTTGCCTATGATACGCAAATCCGCAATCTCCACACCTTCAATCAGGATTTTCGGGCTGGGATTGCCAAGGCCAAACGGGGCCAGTTTCTCCAGTTGCTCGATAGTCTCCAGATTGGCTTCTGGCAGCGTACAAATAGCATCTACTTTCGTAATAGGGATATAATCGTCACTTGTCAGCCAAGCTCTTGCCAATTCGTTTAAACGACGACGCAGTTCAGACACATCCGCTTCTGCAAGGGTCATTCCCGCTGCCATCGGATGTCCGCCATAGTGAGGTAAAATGTCAGCGCACGTTGTCAAGGCTTCATACATATTGAAGCCCGCAATGCTGCGCGCCGATCCTTTTGCTTTCGCATGTTCTGTGTTAATACTCAACACAATTGTCGGACGGTAGAATTTTTCTACAAGACGGGATGCGACAATTCCAATCACCCCTTCATTCCAGCCCTCCTTGGCTACTACAAGTACATCCCTTTCCTCTTCCGGCATAGTCAGCACCAATTCCTCGGCTTCAGCTGCAATCGCTTCCACCAGCTCCTGGCGCTCCTTGTTTAGCTCGTCCAATTCCCATGCATATCGCTCCGCATCTTCATAATCGCTTGTTATGAACATTTTAACAGCACGATCTGCCGTCTCCAGCCGTCCTGTAGCATTGATGCGTGGCCCCATGCCGAAGCCAATATGATAAGCAGAGACCTTTCCTTCAATCCCACACACTTTCTTCAAGGCCTGGACGCCCGGGTTGACCGAGTGCTCTAGCGCCTTGAGTCCCAGCTTAGCAATGAGGCGATTCTCATCCACTAAGGCTACGAGGTCAGCAATCGTTCCGATCGCCGCAATTTCAAGCAGGTGATGCGGAAGCTCTCCTAGCAACGCATGTGCAAATTTGAACGCTACCCCGGCTCCGGCCAGCATTTTAAACGGATATGGACAATCAGGCTTTTTCGGGTTTACCACAGCGTATGCAGCCGGTATTGTCTCCGGTGGCTCATGATGATCCGTAATAATTAAATCAAGTCCCATTTCTTTTGCAAGCTCTGCTTCTTTTACGGCACTGATACCGGTATCCACTGTAATCACGACCGAAAAGCCGTTTTCCGCTGCTTTCACTAATGCGCCTTCATTCAAACCATAGCCTTCCGTAAAGCGATTGGGGATATAATATTGGAACGTCGCGCCCGCCATGCGCATCGTATGAATCATGATGCTTGTACTCGTTACCCCGTCTGCATCGTAGTCCCCATAGATGAGAATGGATTCGTCATTGTCAATGGCTTGCCTGATGCGTTTAACCGCAGTCTCCATACCGTCAAGCAAGAACGGATCATAAAAATCCTGCATGCCTCCCCCAAGGAATTTCTCTGCTTCATCCGCGGTTTCAATGCCGCGTCCAACAAGCAATTGGGCAAGCAATGGAGAAATATGTAATTGCTGCTGCAATCGCAGAGCAAGTTCCTGATTAACCTCTTCCATTTTCCAGCGGGTCTTCGATTTTACCAAAGTTTTCTCCCACCTCTCCTTAAACACTTGTTCATTATACTAGAGAGGGGAAAAATGGGGCAACTATTGTTTAATGCAAAATTGGACTATCCTTCTCCATTACATCCGCTGTATCTATTTCATGAAACGGTGGATATAAAATGTTGTCTTCTGCCGTCGCCTGTGCATCTACTCTAATCTTCATATCAATAATTGCTGACACCCCTTCATCCGCAAAAAAAAAAACCGCGGGCAGCCCCGCGGTTTTTTCCTGTTTCCTTATAGTATGGCTTTCTTATGCTTCATTATTAGCAAACTTGTTCTTTTTCTTACCCTTTTTCAAATCGGCCTCTCTCCAAGATACCCAGATCTGACTTGCGATGAAGATCGAGG